>NZ_LR699553.1:3786664-4133330 GCF_902459535.1 Paraburkholderia dioscoreae | reverse complement strand
AAATACACTTCACGATGACCGTGACCGCGCGCTTCGATGCGATCGAGCACGGTGCGCACGAACTCGCCGATTTCCGGTGGCGTTTCGTCGTCGTACGTGATGCCGAGGCCGCCGCCCACGTCGATGTGGCGAATCTTCAGGCCGTCCTGCTCGATCTGCTCGACCAGTTCCAGCACCTTGTCGACCGCGTCGAGATACGGCGCGACCTCGGTGATCTGCGAGCCGATATGGCAGTCGATCCCCACCACCTCGAGATTCGCCATGCCTGCGGCCGCCTGATACGTGGCGCGTGCGTCTTCGAATGCGACGCCAAACTTGTTCGACTTCAGGCCGGTCGAGATATACGGATGCGTCTTCGCGTCGACGTCGGGATTCACGCGCAGCGAGACGGGCGCCTTCTTGCCCATTTCCGCGGCGACCGCATTCAGGCGGTCCAACTCGGGAATCGATTCGACGTTGAAGCATTTCACGCCGGCCGCGAGCGCCTCGCGCATTTCGTTCGCGTTCTTGCCGACGCCGGAAAACACGGTGTTTTCCGCTTTGCCGCCAGCGGCCAGCACGCGTGCCAGTTCGCCGCCGGACACAATGTCGAAGCCGGCGCCGAGGCGTGCGAACACGTTCAGCACCGCGAGGTTGCTATTGGCCTTGACGGCGACGTGCACGCTCGCACGGCGGCCGGCACAAGCGCCTGCGTAGGCGTTCCACGCCTCGGTGAGTGCTGCGCGCGAATACACGTACAGCGGTGTGCCGAACTGCTCGGCGAGGGAGACGGCGGACACGCCTTCGGCGTGCAGCACGCCGTTGACGTAGTCAAATGCGGATCGAGTCATGCGAAAGTCTTATTGAACGGATTTAGCGGCGGAGGCCGGCAGCGGGGCCGCCGTAGCGGATGCAGCGGAGGCGGGCGGCGTGGCGAGTTCGTTTTCCGGCGCCAACGAAAGCGGCGTGCCGGAGGTATCCGGAACGGTGCTCAGGTCGGTGGAGGTTGCCGGGGCGGATTGCGCGACGTCCGGCGGGGTTTGCGTGCGATCGATCGGCTTGGCCGGCAGCGGCGGCACGGTGGGCAAATAGAGCGAGCCGCGTTGCCCGCAGCCGGCAAGTGCACAACCTGCGAGAATGGCCAAAACCGCTACAATCGCGCGGCCGGGCGCCGCCGCGCGCATCCGAGATACGACTCGCATGACTGTCCCTGAATAAATAATCGATGGAGTTTAGCATGTCCGATAGTGAATACCTGACCCGCGCGGAAGCCGCGCTAGCCGCCATCGAACGCGCGCTGGACGACACGGATGCCGACATCGAACTCGAGCGCAGCGGCAACGTCCTGACCCTCGAATTCGAGAATCGCTCGAAGATTATCGTCAACCTTCAGCCGCCCATGAGCGAGATCTGGATCGCCGCGAAAGCGGGCGGTTTCCACTTCCGTTTCGTCGATGGCGAGTGGCGTGACACGCGCAGCGGCGCGGAGTTTTTCGCCGCGCTGTCGGAGTACGCGACGCAGCAGGCCGGCGAGCCGGTTCACTTCGAAGCGTAAAACGCGCAGTTTGGAGGAGCGCCGCAAACGCGGCTCCCTCGATTTCGATCATCATCCAGACCGCACAAGCAGAGCGGCCGCGCATTCAGCGCGGCCGCTCTGCTTTCTGAGGGACTTCGAGCGGTGGCGTCAGTGTCCGCGGAACAGATTCATGATGTCCTGCTTCTCCTGCTCGCCGACCTGCTCGGGCGCGGCCGCCGACGCGCCGCTCGCCTCGGCATCCAGCGCCGCCTGACTGATGCCGACCGTGGCGACGAAACCATGCCCCGGCGTGAAGTCGTCGAAATACAGCTCCGAGCCGAGTTCCGTCAAGCCGTCGGGCATCGGCATCTTGTACTCGGGCACGCCCTTGAGCGCGCGCCCCATGTATTCGACCCACACCGGCAATGACAGACCCCCGCCGGTCTCCTTGTCGCCGAGGCTGCGCGGGTTGTCGTAGCCGATCCACGCGATGGCCGTGAGCGTGTGCTGATAACCGGCGAACCACGCGTCGCGGGAATCGTTGGTCGTACCCGTCTTGCCGGCGAGGTCGGTGCGCTTGAGCACATTGGTCTTGGCGCCCGTGCCGCGTTGCGCCACGCTTTGCAGCAGGCTGTTCATCACGTACGCATTACGCGGTTCGATTGCGTGCGGCGCGCTTTGCGCCGCCACCAGCGGTTGTGCGTGAGCGACCACGATGCCGCGCTGGTCGGTGACTTCGGCGATCAGATACGGGTTGATCCGATAGCCGCCGTTGGCGAACACCGAGTAGGCGCCCGCCATCTGCAACGGTGTGACGAGACCGGCGCCCAGCGCCATTGGCAGATAAGCCGGATGACGATCCGCGTCGAAGCCGAAGCGCGTGATGTACTGCTGCGCGTATTTCGTGCCGATCTGGTTCAGGATGCGGATCGACACCAGGTTCCTCGAGCGCTGCAGCGCAGTGCGCATGGTCATCGGGCCGTCGAAGCCGCCGCCATAGTTCTTCGGCTCCCACGCCTGGCCGCCGGTTTCAGCCGCGCTGAAGAAGAGCGGCGCGTCGTTGATCACGGTTGCCGGCCCGAGTCCTTTTTCGAGCGACGCCGAATAGATGAACGGCTTGAAGCTCGAACCCGGCTGACGCCACGCCTGCGTGACGTGGTTGAACTTGTTCTTGTTGAAGTCGAACCCGCCGACCAGCGCGCGGATCGCGCCATCTTGTGGGACCACCGAAACGAACGCGCCTTCCACCTGCGGCAACTGCGTGATCGACCAGTCGCCGTCGTCGTTCTTGACGAGCCGGATGATCGCGCCCGGCCGCACACGCTGGTTCGGCTGCGCGCGCGGACCGAGTGCGAACTGGGCAAAGCGCAGACCGTCCCCCTGGATCGTGGCGACATTGCCGTCGATGAAAGCGGCCTGCACCTGTTTCGGACTCGCCGCGGTGACCACGGCGGCAATGATTTCGCCGTTGTCCGGGTGTTCGAGCAGCGCGTCGTCGATGGCCTGTTCGCGGTCGTCGGCGTCGGACGGCAGCTCGATGAACGCCTCCGGGCCGCGATAACCGTGGCGCCGTTCGTAGTCCATCAGACCTTTGCGCAGTGCCCGGTAAGCGACGTCCTGGTCGGCCGAATCGATCGTGGTCACCACGTTCAGGCCGCGCGTGTAGGCTTCTTCGCGATACTGCGCGTACATCATCTGACGCACCATTTCCGCGACGTATTCCGCGTGCACACTGAACTCCTTGCCCGCGCCCTTGACCACGAGCGGCTGCCGGCTCGCTTCGTCGTATTGTTCCTGGGTAATGTAGTGCAGCTCGTACATGCGTTGCAGGATGTACTCCTGCCGCACCTTTGCACGCTTCGGGTTGACCACCGGGTTATAGGCGGACGGCGCCTTGGGCAGTCCGGCCAGCATGGCGGATTCGGCCAGCGTCAGATCCTTCAGGTCTTTGCCGAAGTAAACGCGCGCCGCGCTCGCGAATCCGTACGCGCGCTGACCGAGATAGATCTGATTCATGTACACCTCGAGAATCTGATCTTTCGACAGCTTCGATTCGATCTTGTAGGCGAGCAGCATCTCGTAGATCTTGCGCGTGTAAGTCTTCTCACTGGAGAGGAAGAAGTTGCGCGCCACCTGCATGGTGATCGTGCTCGCGCCCTGCGTGGCGTGGCCGTTGGTCAGTGCCACGATACCCGCGCGCGCGATGCCCGTTAGGTCGACGCCGCCGTGATCGTAGAAGCGCGCGTCTTCAATGGCGAGGATCGCCTTCTTCAGATGATCGGGCACGTCCTGAATGTGGACGATGTCGCGTCGTTCCTCGCCGAACTCGCCGATCAGCACGTGGTCGGCCGTATAGATGCGCAACGGCACCTTGGGCCGGTAGTCGGTCAATGCATCGAGCGACGGCAGATTGGGCGTGGCGACGACGAGCGCATAACCGAGCACCAGCAGCACGCACAGAATGCCTGCGACGATCAGACCCACGAAGCCGATGATGAGCTTCAGCCACAACGGGCGTTTGCGCTTCTGCGGCGCGGGCGGGGGGGACGTAGGAGACGTGGATTGCATATGGGCACCAAAAAACAGTCCCGCGATTATAGCCGCCTGGCTTTTCAGCTTTCGGCATGCTTACTGACACCTCTTGACAAGTCTGCGCGCCGCGCGGGAATGACTTCACTGTAGTCGCTTTGATCGCGTACTGGACGCGCGTTGCTCAACGTTAGCCGTTTGGCTGAGTGTCGCGCGGCGACGCGGCTACGCACAATTCTTCCTCATCACTCGCGTTCGAATGGTTCGTCGCGAGAGTCAGAGGGAGGGCGTCATGGCGTTGAAAAGTTCCTGGCTTCAGGCAGTGCAACCCGGTGCGCAGCGTTTCGCTGCGGGGATCGATGTCGGTCCGCAGGCCGTGCGTCTGATCGTGCTCAGTCAGCGGGCGCGTCCGCCTGCCGCGCTGCATATCGAATACGTGAGCACCGTGCCGCTTGTCGCAGGTGCAATGGCCGGCGCCGAGATCGCCGACCGGCATGCGGTGGCGCGTGCGTTGCGCGACGCGTTTGCCGGACTGCCGCACGCGTGCGCCACGCGCGCCCTGCGCTGCGCGATGGCGCTGCCCGCGTCGGCCACCATGACCGCCACGGTGCCGCTCGCGCGGCTTGCCGCGCAGAGCGGTTGCGCGCAAGACGGCGGGCATCAGCTGGCTGAACTCGAGCCGGCGGTGATGAGCGAAGTCGAGCGCATTGCCGGGCTGGAACGGCATGCGCTCGCCGTCGACTGGTATGTCGACGAAGCGCCTTCGCCGGTCCGCTCCGTAACCATTGCCGCGACCGCGCGGCAACATCTCGAAGCGCGAATCGAATGCGCAGCGATCGCCGGCATCTCGCTCACCGCCATCGACGGTGAGCCGCACGCGGCGTTACGCGCCATGCGCTACGCGGCGAGCTACGAGCTCGATCCGCACGAGCCCTATGTCGCGCTGTGGATCGGCACGGACGGCGTGCATGGCTGGCGGATCGTCGACGACGGTATTGCCGGCGAAATGCGCTACCCGGCGCCGGAACACGCCGATCTCGCCGATGCATTGCGCGACCTCGCGCATGGCCTGGAGCTCGATTGTGCGTTGTTGAGCGGCGAGGTCGATTTGCTGGACGGCGTGGGTTTCACCATGGCGGATATCGCGGACGTGTTGGGCTGCACGGTTCTGCCGTTCGAATGTGCGGCGCTCGGCGGCCTCGAACGGCCGTTGACCGATCCGCTGCTGCACGAGCCGTCCGGTGCGGTGGCATTCGGGCTTGCGTTGCGCGGGGTGCTCGAATGACGGGCGGTCTGTTGCACGCGGCGGTCTCGAACACGGGGACGCCAGTACGCGGCGCGCGTTTCGCGCGGCCGTGGCTCGGCGGTTTCAATCTACTGCCCCACCGGCAACGCAACGCGCGGCTCGCGCGTCGGCGGCGCATGCTCGAATGGTTTGCCGCGGTCTGCGCCGGTGGCATCGCCGTGCTGGCATTGGCCGGCTGGCAGGCAGTCGAGCGGGCGCGGCTCGATGCGCAGCGCGCGTCGATCGAACAATCGCTCAAGCAATTGTCTGCACCGCTCGCGGAGCACGCGGCATTGCTGCAGGCGCGAGACGAACATCGCCAGAACGCGGCGCGCGCAAAGAGCTTGTCCGAACCGCTTACGCATTTACGCGATCTGCTCGATGCGCTCAGTTTCGAACCGGGCGACGGCGTGGTGTTGCGGCAGTTGCGCCACCGTGAAGATGAGACCGAGTTGCTGGCGAGCTCGCGCGGCCATATCGCTTCGGCCGAGTGGCTCAAACGCCTCAGTGCGATTCATGGCGTGAAAGGGGCGGAGATGAGTGACCTGCATAGCTCGCCTTCACGCGGCGCCGCGGCTGCGGCTGCGGCTGCGCAGGCAAGCATGACCGGTCCGATCGAATTCGGCGCGCATCTGCGATGGAACGAGCTCGTGCAGAAAGCGGATCGCACGGCTGCGTCCGCAGCACCGCGTCCTGTGAAGTCAGAACAATCAGGAGGTACGAAATGAGTACGACGTTTGTCGAATCTGGCGGCGCGGCAAGCGAGCGACTGTCGCTTTCTTATTGGATGAAACACGTGCGTTTGCCGCTCCATGCATGGAGCCGGCGCCGGCGGTGGGTGGTGGCGTTGCTGATCGCCGTATTGGTGTTCGGTGTTGGCGCACATGGCTGGATTGTCGCCGACCTGGGTGGTGTCGAAGCGAGCCGGATGGCGCTGGAGGCCACCAGCCTGCGTCTCGCGAGCGCAAGGCGCGCCCTTGCGCAATTGCCCGCGCTGCGCCGCGAGGTCGACGGGAGGCCGGGTGCCGCTCCGATCGCACGTTCGTCTGGGCCGTGGAGCACCGCCGAAGACCTGCGTCTCGTCTCCGAACTGGCCGCGCAGAATAGTGTCGAGTTGCTGGCGGTGGAACCCGGCGCTGCTAGCGGTGCGGGCGCTGAAAACATGCGTTCGCTGCAACTCACAGCGCGCACGGACTTCGTCCACTTGATGGCGTTTCTACGCGGACTGTCGGACCTGCCAGTGCTGATCGTGCCTGTGGATGTGACCGTCAAGCGGGATGCCGCCGCCCTGTCGGTCAACGCCACGCTGCGTGTATTCAATGCGCTGCGGCCGGCTCCATCGGCAGCTTTCGCGGATGCATTCGCCGAAGACAGCCTCGATTCGGATGACGAAGAAAACGTCGTTTTCTTCGACCCGTTTTCGCAGCCGCAGATGCAGGCTGCAGATGACTCGCCCGATGTTTCGCAACTGCGCCTGGTGGGATTGCTGCGTGATCGCACGCGTGGGCTGGCGTTGCTCGATACACCTGATGGCGTCACAGCCGTGGAGCCCGGACAGCAGATTGGCGTGGAACGCGTCACGAGACTGGACGCGCTCGGCATCACGCTCGCGAAGGGCAGCGCGACGCGCCTGCTGGCGCTGACGGAGACTTCATGATGAGACTGGCGAAGCCATTTCCGTTTGGATTGTCGAGCGTCGGCACGGGTGCATCGCCTCGACTGAAAGTATGTTTCGGTCTGTGTGTCAGCGCGGTGCTAGCGGTCGGCGTTGCGCGGGCGTCGACTCCGCCGCTCCCACCGTTACCCACCGAGATGCCGCTCGACGGCGCGGTTACCCCGGCTGATACCCCGTACAGCGCGCCATCGCTGCCACGCGAAGTTTCCGCCGACGTGCCCAATCCGTTTCGTCAGGATTCTGCAGACGATCCAGACGCATCGCGTGCGAGCGCGACGGCCGCCGATGCCCACACGGACGAGCCTATCGCCGACGCCGACGCCGACGCCGACGCCAACGCCAACGCCAACGCCAACGCCAACGCCAACGCCAACGCCAACGCCAACGCCAACGCCAACGCCGCCCACGGCTCCGCGCCGCTGCGCAGACAATCTACCGCGGCGACGCGCGACAATGCCGCCGGCAGCACCGGGCTCGAAGGTCCGCCGGTGCCGCTGCCGCCGCTCGCGCGTCTGAGCGGCGAGCCGCACGGCGCCGCCGATCCCAGCCTCGCCCCCGACGACAAACCGCTCTCGCTGAATTTTCAGCGTGCCGAACTCGGCGCCGTGCTCAATGCGTTTTCCAGGTTCACGGGGCTGAACATCGTCGCGAGCGAGAGGGTGCGCGGCGCCGTCTCGCTACGGCTCGACAAGGTGCCGTGGCGCATCGCGTTCGACACGCTGCTCGACGTCAACGGCCTCGCGATGGAGCGGCACGGCAACGTGATCTGGGTCGCGCCGATTGCGGATCTGGCTGCGCGCGAGCGGCAGCGCTTCGAAGCGCACGCCCGTGCCGCCGATCTCGAGCCGCTCGCCAGCCGCACGTTCGAGCTGCACTACGCGCATGCGGAGGACGTCAGGCGGCTGCTGACCGGTTCGGGCGCCCAGCGCGTCCTGTCCAAACGCGGTGCCGCGACAGCCGATCCGCGCACCAATCTGCTATTCGTGACCGATCTGGAAGCGCGCCTTGCGCAGATTGCGGCACTGCTTACCTCGGTCGACCGGCCGACGCGCCAGGTATTGATCGAAGCGCGTATCGTCGAGGGCGAACACGGTTTTTCGCGCAATCTCGGCGTGAAGCTCTCGATGGCGGCCAGTAATGCCGACGGCACCGCCAAAGGTTTGACCGACGCCGCCTACGATCTGTCGGCTCGCCCGATCGCCGGTTTCGACGCGGCGACCGCCGGTCTGACGTTATTCGCCGCCGGCGCGACGCGCTTGCTGAACATCGAGCTGAGCGCGCTCGAAGCACAGGGGCGCGGCGAAATCGTTTCGAGCCCGCGCGTGGTGACCGCGGACCGGATGAAGGCGGTGGTCGAGCAGGGCACCGAGCTGCCGTATCAGGCGAAAGTGGGGCAGGGCGTGTCGGGCGTGCAGTTTCGCCGCGCCACCCTCAAACTGGAGGTCGAGCCGCAAATCATGCCGGACGGCCGTGTGGTGCTGGACCTCGACGTCGCCAAAGACAGCGTCGGCGAACAGACCGATGCCGGGCCCGCGATCAACACCAAACACGTGCAAACGCGCGTCGAAGTCGAGGATGGTGGTACGGTGTCGATCGGCGGCATTTACGCGACCGACGACCGGGACGATGTGACGCAGGTGCCGCTCCTGGGCAAAATACCGGTTTTAGGTGCGCTTTTTCGCCATCGGGCTCATCGCGACCGGCGCAGCGAACTGGCCGTGTTCATCACGCCGCGCGTCGTTCAGACAAATTAGGGCGCGCTCCTGCCGCTGCCGGGAAAACGCCGGACGGCCCTAAGTTTTTCGCTTTACAGCGCGTCCACTTGGGGATTCCCATTTGGGCGCCAGGCGCGAAGCGACAGGGCTGGTGGCGCTCCCAGGCGGCGCGCAGGCTCGACAAGGCAGCCGCTTTGCCAGTAAGCTGCGGCACGAACCATACCGGATTAGCCAGAGGACACCGTTGCAAGCGCGGGACGCACACGCCAATGTATTTTTTGTAGGGCTCATGGGGGCAGGAAAGACCACCGTGGGCCGGGCCATTGCGCGCCGTCTCGATCGTCCCTTCTTCGATTCCGACCACGAAATCGAGGCACGGACGGGCGCGCGCATCCCTGTGATCTTCGAGCTGGAGGGCGAAGCGGGCTTTCGCGAGCGCGAGGCGAACGTGATTTCCGACCTCACCGCGCGCGAGAATATCGTGCTCGCGACCGGCGGCGGCGCGGTGCTGCGGCCGGAAAACCGCGAGGCGCTGCGAAATCGCGGAGTCGTGATCTATCTGCGCGCCAATCCGCACGACCTGTGGCTGCGCACCCGCCGCGACAAGAATCGCCCGCTTTTGCAGACCGAAGACCCCAAAGCGCGTCTCGAAGCTCTCTACGAAGTGCGCGACCCGTTATATCGGGAATGCGCCCATTTCGTGATCGAAACCGGCCGGCCTTCGGTTAACGGACTCGTCAACATGGTTCTGATGCAGCTCGAGATGGCCGGCGTCGCCAAACTTCCTGCGTCATAATGGACCGTATGATTACCGTCAACGTCGAACTGGGCGAGCGCGCCTACCCCATCCATATCGGTGCCGATCTGATCGGCCAGACCGCGTTGTTCGCGCCGCACATCGCCGGCAATTCGATCACCGTCGTTACCAATACCACTGTCGACCCGCTGTACGGCGACAAGCTGCGCGCCGCGCTGGCGCCGCTCGGCAAGCAGGTCTCCACGGTCGTGTTGCCGGACGGCGAGGCGTACAAGAACCTCGAAACCCTGAACCTGATTTTCGACGCGCTGCTCGGCGCCCGGGCCGATCGCAAGACCACGCTGATTGCGTTGGGCGGCGGCGTGATCGGCGACATGACGGGTTTTGCGGCGGCCTGCTACATGCGCGGCGTGCCCTTCATCCAGGTGCCGACCACGTTGCTGTCGCAGGTGGATTCGTCGGTGGGCGGCAAGACGGGCATCAATCACCCGCTCGGTAAGAACATGATCGGTGCGTTCTACCAGCCGCAGGCCGTGATTGCCGATATCGGCGCGCTGCGTACGCTGCCGGCGCGTGAACTGGCGGCGGGCGTCGCTGAAGTCATCAAGACCGGCGCGATCGCCGACGCAGGTTTCTTCAGCTGGATCGAAGCCAATATCGAAGCATTGAATCGCTGCGAACCGGCGGCGCTGGCCGAGGCCGTCAGGCGGTCGTGCGAGATCAAGGCGTCGGTGGTCGCGCAGGACGAGCGCGAAGGCGGACTTCGCGCCATCCTCAATTTCGGCCACACCTTCGGCCATGCGATCGAAGCCGGTCTCGGCTACGGCGAGTGGCTGCATGGCGAGGCGGTCGGCTGCGGAATGGTGATGGCTGCGGATCTGTCCGTGCGCATGGGCTATCTCGACGAAGCCGCGCGCAAGCGCCTGGTCGACGTGATCGTCGCCGCGCATTTGCCCACCCGGGCGCCCGCGCTCGGCGACTCGCGCTATGTCGAACTCATGCGGGTCGACAAGAAGGCGGAAGCCGGCGCGATCAAATTCATTCTGCTGAAGCGTTTCGGTGAGACGCTGATCACCCAGGCGCCCGATGCCGAGGTGCACGCCACGCTGGCCGCCGCCGTCTGAATCTCGCGGGGCATCCAGCAACGCATCACGCACCCAGCGTCACGAGGCGCCGCCCATGTTTCGGAGAACCCGGTGACTGACAGGCGCAGCGACGTTGTAAAGCATGACCCGTCGGCAGGCACGGCCAAGGCCGGCGTGCCGACGCAGGAGGCACTCGAAGCTCACCTCGCGCCGTACGCCGCGCATTCCGCGCAATCGCGCGGCCGCCGCTATCCGGAAGCCGCTCCCAGCGCGCGCACCGAATTCCAGCGGGACCGCGACCGTATCGTTCATTCGACGGCATTCCGCCGGCTCGAATATAAAACACAGGTGTTCGTGAATCACGAAGGCGACCTGTTTCGCACGCGTTTGACTCACAGCCTGGAAGTTGCGCAGATCGCGCGTTCGGTCGCGCGCAATCTGCGTGTGAACGAGGATCTCGTCGAGGCTATTTCGCTCGCCCACGATCTGGGCCACACACCTTTCGGCCACGCGGGTCAGGAGGCACTCAACGAATGCATGCGCGAGCATGGCGGCTTCGAGCACAATCTGCAGAGCCTGGCGGTAGTCGACGATCTGGAAGAGCACTACGGTGCGTTCAACGGCCTGAACCTCTGCTTTGAAACGCGCGAGGGGATTCTCAAGCATTGCTCGCGCGAGAACGCGCGGCGGCTCGGCGCATTGGGCGAGCGCTTTCTGGAAGGTCGGCAGCCGTCCATCGAGGCGCAGATCGCGAACGTTGCCGACGAGATCGCGTACAACAACCACGATGTCGACGACGGCTTGCGCTCGGGCCTGCTCACGGTGGAGCAGCTCGCCGAAGTGGAGTTATGGCAGGTGCACTATGAAGCGGCGCGCAGCGACTTTCCCCAAATCGAAGGGCGCAGGCTCATTCACGAAACGGTGCGCCGCATCATCAATACGCTGATCGTCGATCTGATCGATACGACCCAGTCGAATCTCGACCGGCATGCGCCCGCCTCGCCGGACGCCGTGCGCGCAGCACCCGCGCTTGTTGCGCACAGCGAAGTAATTGCCGCGCAGGCGGCCACGCTCAAGCGTTTTCTATTCAAGAACCTGTATCGCCATTACCGCGTGATGCGCATGGCCAACAAGGCACGTCGTGTCGTCGCCGGACTGTTCGACGCGTTCACAGACGATCCGCGGCTGTTGCCGCCGAGCTATCAGTCAACCGACGCATTGCAGCAACCGCGCCTCATTGCCCACTACATCGCGGGTATGACGGATCGGTATGCGGTTAAGGAATACCAGCGGTTGTTCGTGATCGACGACAACTGAGCGAGACGGCATGCGGTTGCGCCCGCCTTGGCGGGCACGACCCGCACGACCTCGAATCAGCATGCGTCTGGGGCGCAGGCCGAATCGTGGCGAGCCGCCCCTTGCTAAAGACGGCTCCGCTTCCCGCCCGCTCGGGCGTTAGCGCAGCCGCGAGGCGAACAGCGCGCCCGCGATCAATGCCACGCCGCCGACGATCGCAATCGTCTGCCACGGATTTTCGTGAACGTAGTCGTCGGCATCGGAGATGGCTACTTCGGCGCGTTCGCGCACGGCTTCGCGCGTGTCGTTCAAACGGGCGCGCGCCACTTCGAGTTGCTTGCGAAGTTTGCTGCGCAGCGCCACCGCGTCAGCCTGGGTGCCGTCCGCCAATGTCGATTCAAGTTCCGACATTAGTGTACGCAGTTCACCCGCGATATCTTCGGCCGCATGGCGGCTGTGGCGAGCGATACGCCGCGCACGGCGGCTGGTGCTGGTCCAGGATTCGCCGAGGGCGTCTCGCGTATTCGGAAGTGCAGTCATGGTCGCTCCGTCGATGAAGTAAAAGGATCCCGCGCGTTGTCACGAAGATGTAGATTAACCTCGCAAGGCGGGAAACACCCTGCGAACGCAACTTTGGTGCCAAACTCCGCGGGCCCCGCGCGCTGTGGCGCAACTACACATTCGTCAGCAGATATTGCACTAGCTGATGCAATTGCGGGTCAAATTTACAAATGTCCATACCTCACTGGCACGTTTCCTCCAAATGCGCCAAGCGGAGCCATGCCAGGCGTGCATAAAAGTGAAAACGCCGCCATTGGATATATGACGGCGTTGTCCAAGCCACGAAAATTCGACTACCCTAACTCAACGGCCCCTAATTTCCCGAAGGTTAGAAACGGTAACCGATGTTGACGTAGGTAACGATCGGGTTCAGCTTGATCTTCGTTTGCGATTGCACGTTCAGCGTACCGACCGGCGTGTTCGCGGCGGTGCTCAGCTTGGCGGTCGTGCTGAGCGGCAGGTACGAGACCGAAAAGCCCGCGAACCAGTGCTGGTTGAACGCGTAAGTGAAGCCGGCATTAAACACCGGCTCCCACGAACTATCCGTAGTGACGCTGGTCGGACCATGCAGAACGTTTGCCTCGAATGCGCTGTTGGTGATCTTTTCGTCGGTGAACCAGATACGGCTCACGCCCACGCCGAGATACGGACGGAAAGCAGCGGTCGGGGCATTGAAGTAGTACTTGAACAACAGAGTCGGGCTCCACTGTTTCGCCTGGCCCAGCTTGCCGAATTGTGCGAGGCTGCCCGAGCCCTCAAGGTCGAATGACGGCGGGTAACCGACCACGAGTTCGGCCGCGATGTGGTCAGTAACGAAGTAGCCGGCGGTGATGCCAATGGTGTCGGCTGAACTGAGTGATGCACCTGTGTTGGCTTCTGTGATATTGGTCGGGCTGCCGCCAATGCTTGTCACCTTCAACGGTTCACTGTTCGATTGAGGTGCTAGATGGAACCAGCCTGTCGTGACGTAAAAGCTTCCGGCCGATTGCGCGTGAGCTGCCGTTGTCATGCAGGCTAGCACCGCGGTCCCCGTTACGGCCTGTTTTAATTTCATATGTGCTCCTCCAAAAAAGGCCCGCTCATTATGACTAGAACGTTTGAAACAAACCATACGCGGCGGTTAGAGCTTTCTCCCTAAGCTCCGCGCGGTTTCTGGCTCTGCCGCGCCGCGCCGAACCTTGCGCGGATGCGGTTCCTCGGACCTTCGGGTATGTACCAACGCGACTATTGGATACTCCAGCATGGCACGGCTTGCACGTCTCTATGTCCCTGACCAGCCGCAGCACGTCATTCTCCGCGGCCTTGATCAGCAACCCGCATTCGTCGACGATCAGGACTACGAGCTCTTCATCGATTGTTTGAAAGCGGCTTCACGCGACCATCACTTATCCATCCATGCGTATGCGTTGATGCCAGGCGCAGTGCAACTGCTCGTCACGCCGACCGAGGAGTCGAGTCTGCCGAAGGCGATGCAGGCGGTGGGGCGCCGCTATGTGGCGCACTTCAACCGGCGCTACGCGCGGCGCGGCACCTTGTGGGAAGGCCGCTACCGCGCCACGGTGATCGAAGGCGAGCGCTACTTCCTGCTGGCGAGCCGGGTGGTTGAGATGTGTCCGGTGCGCGCGGGCCTCGTGAGCGCGCCGGAAGATTACCGCTGGTCGAGCTACCGCCATCACATCGGCCTGACGCTCGACAGCCTGATCACCGACCACCCCCTGTACTGGTCGCTCGGCAATACGCCGTTCGAACGGCAGCGCGCGTACCGCGAACTGTGCGAACAGCCGCTCGACGAACGCGAAGCCAGCCAGCTTCAGCAGGCCACGCTCAAGGGCTGGGTTCTGGGCAGCGACACGTACCGAGAATGGGCGGCGCGGGCCGCCAACCGGCGGGTATCGCCGCTGCCGCGCGGGCGGCCGCGCAAGGTACGCGAAACGCCACAGCAGCAATAAAGCGTTTCGCGTCAAGGGGCTGCATCGGAACGGCATCTTTGCATGCCGTTTTCTTTTGCACGGTTTTGATATGGAACCAATAAAAATTGGCTGCGATGCACCAACATGATAATTGGGGTTCAATCACCATGTTTTATTTGCTATTCCATTGATTCGTCGCGTATATTCCGAATTCCGGCGCTTTTTGACACGCTAGCATCGAGCGTTGAGCGCGCCGTCGTGTTGCGAACGCGGTTGTGAATCGCACTGCGGCAATAGAAAAATGGTTTAACGGCCTGTCCGGCCCCTCACAGACGGTGTCCCCATGAACGACCACCAGCAACCGATCCACCCGGTTCCCGCCGCGCAAGGTCTGTACGACCCGCAAAACGAGCACGACGCCTGCGGCGTCGGCTTTGTCGCTCACATCAAGGGCAAGAAAAGCCACGAGATCATCGAGCAGGGTCTGAAGATCCTCGAAAACCTCGACCATCGGGGCGCCGTCGGCGCCGATCCGCTGATGGGCGACGGCGCGGGTATCCTGATCCAGATTCCGGACGGCTTCTACCGTGAGGAAATGGCGAAGCAGGGCGTAGTACTGCCGCCGCACGGTGAATACGGCGTCGGCATGGTCTTCCTGCCTAAGGAACATGCGTCGCGTCTCGCCTGTGAACAGGAGTTGGAACGCACAGTGAAGGCGGAAGGCCAGGTCGTGCTCGGCTGGCGCGACGTGCCGGTCGACCACACCATGCCGATTTCGCCCACCGTCAAGGCGAGCGAGCCGCTGATTCGCCAGATTTTCATCGGCCGCGGCAAGGACATCATGGTGACTGACGCGCTTGAGCGGAAGCTGTACGTGATCCGCAAGACCGCGAGTCACCGCATCCAGGCGCTCAAGCTCAAGCACGGCAAGGAATACTTCGTGCCGTCGTGCTCGGCGCGCACGGTCGTCTATAAGGGGCTGCTGCTGGCCGGCCAGGTTGGCGTGTATTACCGCGACCTGCAGGACGAGCGCACGGTCTCGGCGCTGGCGCTCGTTCACCAGCGCTTCTCAACCAACACGTTCCCGGCATGGGAGCTGGCTCACCCGTACCGCATGATTGCCCACAACGGCGAAATCAACACGGTCAAGGGCAACGTCAACTGGCTGAACGCCCGTACTGGCGCGATCGCGTCGCACGTGCTCGGCGACGATCTGCCGAAGCTCTGGCCGCTCATCTATCCGGGCCAATCGGACACCGCTTCGTTCGACAACTGTCTCGAGCTGCTAGTGATGGCCGGCTACCCGCTCGTCCACGCCATGATGATGATGATCCCGGAAGCCTGGGAACAGCACACGCTGATGGACGACAACCGCCGCGCGTTCTACGAATACCACGCCGCGATGATGGAGCCGTGGGACGGCCCCGCTGCAATCGCTTTCACCGACGGCCGCCAGATCGGCGCGACGCTCGACCGTAACGGCCTGCGTCCGGCGCGCTACATCGTCACGGATGATGATCTTGTCATCATGGCGTCGGAAGCCGGCACGCTGCCTATCCCCGAGTCGAAGATCGTCAAGAAGTGGCGTCTGCAGCCGGGCAAGATGTTCCTGATCGACATGGAGCACGGCCGCATCATCGACGACAAGGAACTGAAGGACAACCTCGCGAACGCCAAGCCGTACAAGAGCTGGATCGACGCAGTGCGCATCAAGCTCGACGAAATCGAGGCGAAGGCCGAAGACGTCGCGACGGAACGCCGCGAAGCCGCTGCCTTGCTGGATCGCCAGCAGGCGTTCGGCTACACGCAGGAAGACCTCAAGTTCCTGATGGCGCCGATGGCGCAAGCCGGCGAAGAAGCTGTCGGCTCGATGGGCAACGACTCGCCGCTGGCGGTCATGTCCAACAAGAACAAGACGCTGTACCACTACTTCAAGCAACTGTTCGCGCAGGTCACGAACCCGCCGATCGACCCGATCCGTGAAAACATGGTGATGTCGCTGGTGTCGTTCGTCGGTCCGAAGCCGAACCTGCTCGACACGAACAACATCAACCCGCCGATGCGTCTCGAAGTGTCGCAGCCGGTGCTCGACTTCAAGGACATCGCAAAGATCCGCGCGATCGATCAGTACACGGGCGGCAAGTTCAGCTCGTATGAACTGAACATCTGCTATCCGGTGGCGTGGGGCAAGGAAGGTATCGAAGCGCGCCTTGCCTCGCTGTGCGCGGAAGCCGTGGATGCGGTGAAGTCCGGCTACAACATGCTGATCGTGTCGGACCGCAAGACCGACCGCGACAACGTCGCGATTCCGGCGCTGCTGGCTACAGCCGCGATCCACACGCACCTCGTGCAGCAAGGTCTGCGCACGAGCACGGGTCTGGTTGTCGAAACCGGCTCGGCGCGTGAAACGCACCACTTCGCGCTGCTCGCGGGCTACGGCGCGGAAGCCGTGCACCCATACCTCGCCATGGAAACGCTCGGCCAGCTTGCAGCCGGGCTGAAGGGCGACCTGTCGCCCGAGAAGGCGGTCTACAACTTCACCAAGGCAGTCGGCAAGGGCCTGATGAAGGTCATGTCGAAGATGGGCATTTCGACCTACATGTCGTACACCGGCGCGCAGATTTTCGAAGCAGTCGGTCTGGCTGAAGACCTGGTGGTGAAGTATTTCAAGGGCACGTCGTCGAAGGTGGGCGGCATCGGCCTGTTCGACGTGGCGGAAGAAGCGATCCGTCTACATCGCGACGCGTTCGGCGACAACCCGGTTCTCGCGAACATGCTCGACGCCGGCGGCGAATACGCGTACCGCGTGCGCGGCGAAGAACACATGTGGACGCCGGATGCGATCGCCAAGCTGCAGCACTCGGCGCGCAGCAACTCGTATCAGACGTACAAGGAATACGCGCATCTGATCAACGATCAGACCAAGCGTCACATGACGTTCCGCGGCCTGTTCGAATTCAAGTTCGATCCGACCAAGGCCATCCCGCTCGACGAGGTCGAACCGGCGAAGGAAATCGTCAAGCGTTTCGCCACCGGCGCGATGTCGCTCGGCTCGATCAGCACGGAAGCGCACGCTACGCTGGCGATTGCCATGAACCGGATCGGCGGCAAGTCGAACACGGGCGAAGGCGGCGAGGACGTGAACCGGTACCGCAACGAATTGCGCGGCATTCCGATCAGGAACGGCGACACGATGAAGTCCGTGATCGGCGACGAAGTGATCGTCGACATTCCGCTGAAGGATGGCGATTCGCTGCGCTCGAAGATCAAGCAGGTGGCGTCGGGCCGTTTCGGCGTGACGGCGGAATACCTCGCCTCCGCGGATCAGATCCAGATCAAGATGGCGCAGGGCGCGAAGCCGGGCGAAGGCGGTCAGTTGCCGGGCCACAAGGTGTCGGAATACATCGGCAAGCTGCGTTACTCGGTGCCGGGCGTCGGCCTGATTTCGCCGCCGCCGCACCATGACATCTACTCGATCGAAGATCTGGCGCAGCTGATTCACGACCTGAAAAACGCCAACTCGGCGGCCAGCGTCTCGGTGAAACTGGTGTCCGAATCGGGCGTCGGTACGGTTGCCGCGGGTGTCGCCAAGGCCAAGGCCGATCACGTCGTGATCGCCGGCCATGATGGCGGCACGGGCGCGTCGCCGCTGTCGTCGGTGAAGCATGCCGGTACGCCGTGGGAACTGGGTCTGGCCGAAACGCAGCAAACGCTGGTGCTGAACCAGTTGCGCGGCCGTATCCGCGTGCAGGCCGACGGTCAGATGAAGACCGGCCGCGACGTCGTGATCGGTGCGCTGCTCGGCGCGGACGAGTTCGGTTTCGCGACGGCGCCGCTCGTCGTCGAAGGCTGCATCATGATGCGCAAGTGCCACCTGAACACCTGCCCGGTCGGCGTCGCGACGCAAGATCCTGTGCTGCGTGCGAAGTTCCAGGGCCAGCCGGAACACGTGGTGAACTTCTTCTTCTTCGTTGCGGAAGAAGCGCGCGAAATCATGGCGCAACTGGGCATCCGCAAGTTCGACGACCTGATCGGCCACGCCGAACTGCTCGACACGAAGAAGGGCATCGAGCACTGGAAGGCGAAGGGTCTCGACTTCTCGCGCGTGTTCTATTTGCCGCAAGTGTCGGCTGAAGTGGCGCGCAAGCACGTCGACGTGCAGGACCACGGTCTCGACAAGGCACTCGACCACACGCTGATCGAAAAGGCGAAGGCCGCGATCGAGAAGGGCGAGCACGTCTCGTTCATCCAGCCGGTGCGTAACGTGAACCGTACGGTCGGCGCCATGCTGTCCGGCACGATCGCGAAGAAGTACGGCCACGACGGCCTGCCCGACGACACGATTCACATCCAGTTGAAGGGCACCGCGGGTCAGAGCTTCGGCGCGTTCCTCGCGAAGGGCATCACGCTGGATCTGGTCGGCGACGGTAACGACTACGTCGGCAAGGGCCTGTCGGGCGGCCGCATCATCATCCGTCCGACCAACGATTTCCGCGGCAAGTCGGAAGAGAACATCATCTGCGGCAATACGGTGATGTACGGCGCGATCGAAGGCGAAGCGTTCTTCCGCGGCGTCGCGGGCGAGCGTTTTTGCGTGCGT
This sequence comes from Paraburkholderia dioscoreae, assembly GCF_902459535.1. NCBI lineage: Bacteria > Pseudomonadati > Pseudomonadota > Betaproteobacteria > Burkholderiales > Burkholderiaceae > Paraburkholderia > Paraburkholderia dioscoreae. The sequence goes on along the minus strand of NZ_LR699553.1, from coordinate 4,114,422 downwards.
AACTCGGGCGCGACGGCGGTTGTCGAAGGCACGGGCGACCACGGCTGCGAATACATGACGGGCGGCACGGTGGTCGTGCTCGGCGAAACGGGCCGTAACTTCGCGGCCGGCATGTCGGGCGGGATCGCTTACGTGTTCGATCCGGACAACACGTTCGCAGGCAAGTGCAACAAGTCGATGGTCGCGCTCGATCCGGTCTTGCAACAGGCGGAACAGGAACGCACGGTCGACAAGGGCCTGTGGCACGCCGGCACGACCGACGAAGCGCTGCTCAAGGGACTCATCGAGCGTCACTTCCAGTTCACGGGCTCGCCGCGTGCAAAAGCGCTGCTCGAAAACTGGGACGCGTCGCGCCGTCAGTTCGTGAAGGTGTTCCCGACCGAGTACAAGCGCGCGCTGGGCGAAATGGCCGCGAAGAAGGCGAACAAGGAAGTGCTCGCCGCTTGACCGGCCGTAAGCCAAAGACGTCACAACCAAGCCGTACCCGCCGTGTGGCGCCGTTGATCGGTCGCACGCGGTGGGTGTAGACCACCCCACCTGATTAGATAGAGAAGAGAACCACATGGGCAAGGCAACCGGTTTTCTCGAGTTCGAACGCCGCCACGAGGCGTACGAAGCTCCGCTCACGCGTGTGAAGCACTACAAGGAATTCGTCGCCGCACTGAGCGACGACGAAGCGAAGATTCAAGGCGCACGTTGCATGGACTGCGGCATTCCGTTCTGCAACAACGGCTGCCCGGTGAACAACATCATCCCGGACTTCAACGACCTGGTGTTTCATCAGGACTGGAAGAACGCGATCGAAGTGCTGCACTCCACGAACAACTTCCCCGAGTTCACCGGCCGCATCTGCCCGGCACCGTGCGAAGCGGCGTGCACGCTCGGCATCAACAACGACCCGGTCGGTATCAAGTCGATCGAACACGCGATCATCGACAAGGCATGGACCGAAGGCTGGGTCGCGCCGCTGCCGCCGAAGCACAAGACCGGCAAGAAGGTTGCCGTGGTCGGATCCGGCCCCGCCGGTCTGGCCGTCGCGCAGCAACTCGCGCGCGCGGGGCACGATGTCACCGTGTTCGAAAAGAACGACCGCATTGGCGGTTTGCTGCGCTACGGCATTCCCGACTTCAAGCTGGAGAAGTGGCTGATCGATCGCCGCATGCGCCAGATGGAAGCCGAAGGCGTGACGTTCCGCGCCAACGTGTTCATCGGCAAAGCGGATTCGCTGCCGGCGCATATCGGCAACACGGCGAAGGAAACCATCACGCCGGATCAGTTGAAGGAAGAGTTCGACGCGGTGGTGATCGCGGGCGGTTCGGAAACGCCGCGCGATCTGCCGGTGCCGGGTCGTGAGCTGGAAGGCATCCACTACGCGATGGAATTCCTGCCGCAACAGAACAAGGTCAATGCCGGCGACAAGGTCGCGAACCAGTTGCTCGCGAAGGGCAAGCACGTGGTCGTGATCGGCGGCGGCGATACGGGTTCGGACTGCGTGGGCACGTCGAATCGTCATGGCGCGAAGAGCGTCACGCAATTCGAACTGCTGCCGCAACCGCCGGAAGAAGAGAACAAGCCGCTCGTGTGGCCGTACTGGCCGATCAAGCTGCGCACGTCGTCGTCGCACGACGAAGGCTGCTCGCGTGATTGGGCGGTCGCGACCAAGCGCCTCGAAGGCAAGAACGGCAAGGTCGAGAAGCTGATCGCGGCGCGCGTCGAATGGAAGGACGGCAAGATGCAGGAAGTGCCGGACTCTGAATTCGAAATGAAGGCCGATCTGGTGCTGCTCGCCATGGGCTTTACGCAGCCGGTGTCGCCGGTGCTCGACGCGTTCGGCGTCGACAAGGATGCTCGCGGCAACGTGCGTGCGTCGACTGAAGGCGACAAAGCGTATTACACGTCGGTGGACAAGGTGTTCACCGCGGGCGATATGCGCCGCGGCCAGTCGCTGGTGGTGTGGGCGATTCGCGAAGGCCGCCAGTGCGCGCGTTCCGTCGACGCGTTCCTGATGGGTCATTCGGAACTGCCGCGCTAAACGTCTCCGGCCGGCTTTCACGCTCCGGCGCGAAAGCCGGCTTCTGCTTGCAGGAAGAGGTGGAGGCGACAAATGTGCCACGTGAGCGGCACATCGAGCGGTGAAAAAACAAAGCCGGGCACCTGCGAGGGTGACCCGGCTTTTTAACGCCAACGCGCCGTGGCGCTATGTGCCTGACTTGCGATACCGCGCCAATGTCAGTCCATCCAGATCGATCTCCGGCTTGCGGTCCGTAATCAGGTCCGCGACCACGCGACCCGAACCCATCGACATCGCCCAGCCCGTCGAGCCGTGCCCGAGGTTCAACCACAGTTTCTCCACGCCTGACGGACCAAGCAGCGGCGCACCGTCGGGTGTCATCGGACGGCGGCCCACCCAGAAATGCGCGGACGTAGGATTGGCCGCGTGTGGGAACCAGTCGCCGAGCACTTTCATTAGCGTTTGCAGAGCCTGTTCGCGCAAGGTGCTCTCGCGATTGCCGAGTTCGGCGGTGCCGGCCACCCGCAGGTTGTTGCCGAAACGCGTGATCGCCGTTTTCAGCGATTCGTCCATCAACGCGGCGCGCGGGGCTTTTTCTTCGTCGGTGATGGGCAGCGTCGCCGAATAGCCTTTCACCGGATAAAGCGGCACCTTCACACCGAGCCGCGCGAGCAGCGCGGCACTGTCGACGCCCAGCGCCACCACCACGGCATCCGCGTGCAACATCCCGGTGCCGCGTTCGCTCTCGATACGCACCGCGCGTACCGCACCGCCTTGCACGTCGAGCGAAGTCACCCGCGTGTCGAAACGAAAGCGCACGTCGTTGCGTTCGCAGATCGCGCGCAGTTCGCGGGTAAAGCGGGCGCAATCGCCGGCTTCGTCGTCGGGCAGATAGAGCCCTGAGAGCGGCGCCTGACGCGCCCAGCGCAAGCCCGGCTCGATCTCGACACACTGCGCCGTACTGACTTCCCGGTGCGCGATGCCGGCATCGCGCAGCACCGCAAGCGCCGGTTGCGCGAGTTCGACGTCGTACTCGCTGCGAAACAACTGCAGATAGCCCTGGCTGCGGCCATAGTCGAACGGATGGCGGCCGCGGAATTCATGCAGGCATTCGCGGCTGTAGTAAGCAATGCGCTGCATGCGCTGCTTGTTGACGCGAAACCGTTCGAGATCGCATTCGCGCAGCCAGCGCACGATCCAACGCCACTGAGCGGGATCGAAAGTCGGGCGGAAGATCAGCGGCGAGGCCGGTTTGAACAGGTATTTGAGAATCTTGGCCGGCATGCCGGGCGCGGCCCAGGGCGTCACGTAGCCCGGTGCGATCACCCCCGCGTTGCCGAAACTGGTGGAGAGCGCGACATCCGGCTCGCGCTCGATCACCGTCACCTCGCAGCCTTGCTGGCGCAGATAAAAAGCCGTGGCGACGCCGATCACGCCGCCGCCCAGAACAATCGTTTTCATGTGTGTGTACTGCGGATTCAGGCAGCGGGGCGGGTGGTCCCGAGTACCTTGCCCTTGGTCTCAGGCAGACATATCGCCGCGATGATCACGAGCAGATAGCCCGAGCCCGCCACGATGCCCATCGCCTTCACCAGCGTCATGGTTTGCGACAGTGTACCGACCAGAATCGGAAAGAACGAGCCGAGCCCGCGCCCGAGGTTGTAGCAGAAGCCTTGTCCCGAGCCGCGTATCGCGTTCGGATACAGCTCCGACAGGTATGCGCCCACGCCTGCAAAAATCCCCTGCACCACGATGCCGAGCGGAAAACCGAGCGCGAGCATCATGCCGTCGGTGATCGGCAGCATGGTGTAGAACATGCCGAGTACGAACGAGCCGATTGCGAACAGCACGAACGACGCACGCCGGCCAATCCTGTCGCACAGAATCGCGCCGACAATATAGCCCGTGAACGAACCGACGATCAGCACGATCAGATAGCCGCTCGTGTTGAACACCGACAGATGGCGCACGGTCTTCAGATAAGTCGGCAGCCAGGTGGTGATCGCGTAATAGCCGCCGAGCATGCCGGTGCACAGCGCGCTGCCGAGCAGGGTGGTTTTGAGGTGAGCGGCGGAGAAGATCTGCAGGAAGTGCGAGGTGTCGAAACCGCTCTCGCGGGCGCGGCGCGTTTCGAGAAAGATTTCCGGATCGCTCACGTTGCGGCGAATATAGATGATCCACGCCGCGGGCAACAGGCCGATCCAGAAGCAGGCTCGCCACGCATATTGCTCCGGCAGCAGCGCGAAAAAGGCCCAGTAGATGATCGCCGCAGCCGCCCAGCCGAACGACCAGCTGCTTTGCACGGTGCCCACGGCTTTCGCGCGGTGCTGAGGCGAGCGAATGGTTTCGGCCATCATGATCGTCACGACCGACCATTCACCGCCGAAGCCAATGCCCTGCAGCGTGCGGGTGGCGAGCAGTTGCCAGAACGAGTGGGTGAAGCCCGACAGAAAGGTAAAGAGCGCAAAGGTGGCGATAGTCCACTGCAGCACCCGGATGCGGCCATAGCGGTCGGCGAGAATGCCGGCGAGCCAGCCGCCCACCGCCGACGAGATCAGCGAACTGGTGGCGATCATGCCGGCTTCGCTCCTCGTCATGCCCCATGTCGCGATCAGCGTCGGAATGAGGAAGGAGTAGATCATGAAGTCGAAGGCGTCGACCGCGTAGCCGCCGAAGCCGGCGTACAAGGTGCGGCGTTCGCGCTGGGTCAGTTCGGTAAACCATTGGAGAGAGGGCATTTTTGTTGTGGTCGCCAGGACGTGTCGGCCTGCCGTGGGCTCGAATGTGGGGTGTTCGTATTCTACGGGGCGTGGCGTAGTGGGGCCAGTTGTGGTCAAAAATGGCGGTCATTCCTTACCAACTACTACCGTGTAACCCAAAATATACAGAGCGTGGTTAAACTGCACTCGCAGTGCCGATGCTGCGACTCACCTTCTCACGTCCGCGCCAGCCACGCCTAATGCCCGCTACCGCAAAAACCTGCTCGCCGTTCTGTCGCTCCGCGAGCACGTTCCTGCGGACAAGCCGGATTTCGGCCCGTGAGGCCGTGGCGTCGCGCCGGAACTTTCTGAAGCGCTCGGCCGGCGCCCTGCTGATCTCCGGCGTGGGCGGCTCGCTGCTGTCCGCTTGCGGCGGGGGCAACCTCAGCGACGATCCGCCTGCAACGCCACGCCTTGCGTCGGTCGGCAACTTTCGCGACCTCGCGGGGGCGGCGCCCTATCCGACCGTCGACGGCAAACAGATGCGCCGTGGCGCGTTCTATCGCGCGAACGCGCTGACGCTCGACGCCGCCGACCAGGCCGCGATCGACCGGCTCGGCATTGCCTCGGTCTACGATCTGCGCACGCCGGCTGAAATCGCGCGAACCGCCGATATTCTGCCGCGCGGCGCGACAACCCGGACGCTCAACGTGCTGGGCACCGCCGACTTCGTCGCGCCGGCTTTCGACACGGCGGCCGCCGCCGTCGCGTTCATGGAGGCGCAGGCGCGCGGCTACGTGACCGGCGCCGCGCAGCGCGCCGCTTACGGTGCGCTCCTGACGAATCTGGCCGACGCTCCCGGCGCGCAACTGTTTCATTCCAGCGCGGGCAAGGATCGCGCGGGCTGGATCGCGGCGCTCCTGCTCAGCATTGCGAATGTGCCGCTCGACGTGATCATTCAGGACTATCTGTTGAGCAACGTCTATCTGGCGCCGCAGATCAAGGCGCAAACCGACACGCTGCGCACGCAGGACGGCGACGCCGCCGCTTCGGTCGAAGCGCCGTTGTTGAGCGTTCAGGAAAATTACTTGCAGGCCGGCTTCGACCAGGTGCAGGCGAGCTACGGCACGATGGTGAGCTACCTGACGCAAGGCCTCGGCGTCTCGCAGGCGACCATCGACACTTTGCACAGCCGCCTCGTGGTCTGAAGCGTCAGCGTGTTGCGTTCACCGCAGGCAAAAAAAGTCCGCCCCAAGGGAGCGGGCGGACGGAGAAGGGCGGCATCGAGGTTGCCGGGGCCGACTATAAGGCCGCCGCGCCTGCGAGAGTCCGTCCAGTAAGGGCGCGTAAGCGCCCATAAGAAGCGCCAGCGCAACTTCCGCTCACGTCAGCGCTGGCACCGCGGGCAATTCGATCCGCACTTCCAGACCGCCCTGCGCGTGATTGCGCACGTGACACCGTCCGCCGCGGTCGTGCGCGAGCCGCGCGACGATCGCGAGACCCAAGCCGCAATGGCCTTCGCCGCCACGCGCGGCGTCGAGCCGTACGAACGGCTTCATGGCGGCGGCAATGCGCCCGTCGGGAATGCCGGGACCGTGGTCGCGTACGCTGATCACCCAATGGCCGTCATGGCGCGCGGTGCCGATATCCACGGGCGGCGCGCCGTGTTCGAGCGCGTTATCGACGAGGTTCGTGACCAGCCGGTCGAGCAGCGTGCGCGGCAACGTGAACGCCGAACCGGCACGCAGGTCGAGCTTGAAGAGCGGCGTTTCGGTGCTGTCGCCGGCGGTGAACTGTTCCCGCAGGAAATCGTCGACCTCGACCGGCGGGCCGGCTTCTGCGGACTGGCCCGCGAATTCGAGAAACTGCTGGACGATGTTGGTCAGCGAGTCGACATCGCGGATCAAACCGGCGCGCTCGTTTTCCGCCACCAGTACGCTCGCGCGCAACTTCAGCCGCGTGAGTGGTGCTTTCAGATCGTGCGCGACGCCGGCCAGCATCACGGCCTGGTCGTCGCCGGCTTCGTTCAGGCGCCGCATCATGTCGTTGAAGGAGCCGATCAGATCGCGCAGCTCGCGCGGGCCTTGCACTGTCACCGGCTCCGGGCGGCCGCCCGAGCCGAACGCGCGCGCGGCGTCGGCGACGCGCGACAGCGGCCGCTGCATCTGCCAGGCGGCGAACACGGAGAGGATCAGCGCGGCGAGCAGCATCGAGATCGACTCGATGAGGAAGCGCGGGCGCGGCGGTACGTCCACCGGCACGACAACCCAGTTCGACTTGCCGGGAAACAGCACCCACAACTGCGGCGGGCGCAGGTCGTCGACGGCGATCCGGGTGCCGGGCGGCAGATTCTCGCGCAGATGCCGGCTCAGTTCGACCAGCGGATGATTGGCCGGCTCGTGCAGATGCACGCTCGCCGGCATGTTCCAGGTGGGCACGAGATGCACGCGCATGGCGGGCGCGAGCGCGGCGCCTTTCATCGGCTCGCCGTTGATCGCCTGCAACACCAGCAGGATGCCGCGCGCGAAGCCGTCGATTTCATGGCGCGGCGGCTGCATCACCACCAGCACGAACCAGCCGGCCTGAATCGCGAACAACACCGCCGCCGAGAGTAACGCCATCCTGCCGAACAGCGTGTTCAGCGGGTTCTTCATGCGCCTCTGGCGGCCTCGTCGGCGAAGGGTGTGCCGTCGGCGTCGGGCACGAACACATAGCCTTTGCCGCGCACCGTCTGCACGTAGCAGGGGTTCGACGGATCGTCTTCGATCACGCGGCGCAGGCGCCAGATCGGCACGTCGAGGCTGCGGTCGCGGAAGGCGAGATTGTCGCGATGCACGAGATCGTGAATCAGCACGCGCGAGAGCACCTTGTACGGATTGTTGACGAAGATCTTCAGGAGCGCGAACTCACTGTCGCGCAGCGGCAGTTTCGAACTGTCCCGGCACAGCGAACGGGTTGCGAAGTCGAGCTCGAACGGACCGAAGCGATACGGCTTGCGGGCTTCCGGCGCGCTCGTGGTGGACGGCCCGCGCCGGCGCAGCACCGTGTGGATGCGCGCGAGCAATTCGCGTGGGTCGAACGGCTTGGTCAGGTAGTCGTCCGCGCCGAGCGAGAGTCCGACAATGCGGTCGGCCACCGTGCCGCGCGCCGTCACGAAGATCACCGGGATATCGTCGCCGGCGGCGCGCAGCGCGGTGAGCGCGCGCAGGCCGTCGGTGTTCGGCATCATGATGTCGAGCACGACGACCGATGGCCGTTCACGTTCGAGCCGGCGCTGGAGATGGGTGCCGTCGTGGAGCACGGACGCATCGAAGCCGTTCGATTGCAGAAACTTGCAAAGCAGATCGCGTACGACCGGATCGTCGTCGACGATAAGGACCTGTGGATTCATGGCGAAATTCTAGACTGGCATGTGCGACAGGCGTCCGACTGTTTTCTTACCAATGCTTACGTCACGCTGCGCGGCTGTCGGCGGCTCGTTTGCGGCGACCGTCACACAAGGCTCACGGGATATTCAGCGCGGCCATATTCGGCAATGTGCGCAGCAGCGCCCGCGGCCCGCTTCGCATCCCCAACATTCCTCCCAAGAAAGAATTTGCGCGTATTTGGAACTGGCCGAAACGGCGCGCAACGGCTCGTAAGAACCGCCGGAAAGCGCGCGTTCCTTCGTGCATCGGCACCGCGTGTGCAGCGAGATGATTCGTCGTGCAGTACGTTGCGCCGCATGCTGAAAACAGCCTAACGCCTTGGGCCCACGGCAGGCGGCGTGAAATCGAAACCTAGCGCCACGCGAGGCTCATCATGACCGTTCCCAGCAATCTCACCTCCACCCGCTTTTCTTCGCTGGCGCCAACGCCGCCGACGGAAAGGCCCGCAGCCGCCAACAGTTCGAGTGCCGCCGCGCAGACACGGGAGTCCGCCAGCCGGACACAGCCGTCGCTGCCTGCCGGGCTCGTCGGGCATCACGTCAATACCACAGCCTGACGTACAGAGGCCCGTGTGTCGACCCCGAGAATTCTTCACCGCTTCATGCGAATTGCCGCGTGGTTGACGCTCGGCGCGGCGCTGCTGCCTCTGGGTGGCTGTGCCGTCGCCGCGCTGCCGTGCCGGCTGACCTCGGCCACACTGAAAATCATCCCGGTCGTCGGCCATGCCGCGGCCTCGCCGTTCGACATGTGTTCATCCGCCATCGACTGAATCATGACACTCAAACGGATTGCCTGCGCGCTGGCATTGCTGGGCGGCGTGTTTTCGTTGACCGTTGAAGCGCAGCCGCTCGTGCGTGAGACGGGTGCGTCGAGCGCCGCGTCGAAAGAACCTTCCGCCGATGCACGGCGGCGCCCGCAAGACGCGCCGTTCGCGTTCCGTGGCGTCGCGCTCGGCATCACGCTCGACGAATTCCGTGCGGGCTCGACCGTGCGGGCCACGCCGCCCGGCAGCGTGCCGGTCTGCGAGACGGACGTGCAGGCGGGCGCGCTCGGCATGCGGCTGAAGTCGCACGAGAGCCTGACGGTGGCATGCCGCTGGGCATATCGCGCGGACAACGGCTGGGTGGTGTCGCAAGCGGTGGTCGACGGCGCGCCCGCGCTGGAGCATGTGCTGCGCTTTGCGCGCGTGGACGGGCAACGCGCGCTGCGGCTGTACGAAATTTCTTTCGTGATCGACGAGATCACCGCCGAGGACTTGCGCGACGCGCTCGCGGACCGCTACGGGCCACCGCGTCAGGCGACGCAGAACGTGTCGGCCTCGGGCGCAATGCCCACGTACGTCTGGGAAAACGCGGTGAGTTCGATCACGTTGTGCTTTCTGCCGGGCACTCGCAACGGCACGCTCACCTATTTGCTGAAGGGCTCGGATGCGTGGGTGAAGTCGGTCGTGCGGCAATGGCAGGCGAGCGGCGCCGAGGCGGGTTGATGAGCGGCATTGAGTGTGTGGCCGTGAGGCCCGTTTCGAACAAGGAGCATGCATGACTGCGCTACGTCTCACTGTCGCGCTAGGCGCGGCGGCCTGCCTCGCGGCTTGCGCGAGCCGGCAAAATTCGATCGTGGATACGCCGATGGCGCCCCCGCTCGCCTCGGCGCCGTTGAACGTCAACACGCAAGGCGCGATCTATCAGGCCGGCGCTCCGTTGCTGCTATACGAAACACCGCGCGCGCAACATATCGGCGACGTATTGACGATCCGTCTCGCGGAATCGTATAGCGGCAATAACAGCGCGACCGCCGCGGCGAGCCGTTCGAGCAGTATTACCGCCGACGCCGCCGACCACTCCACCAATGCCGCCGCGCGACTCGCGCGATTGTTCAACATCGGCTCGGCGAGCACCGACTACAAGGGGCAAGGCAGTCTCACCGATGTCAGCGGCATGAGCGGCACGCTTGCCGTCACGGTGATCGGCACGATGTCGACCGGCAACCTGGTGGTGTCGGGCGAGAAGGTCATTGCGATGAGCGGCAACCGCGACCGGCTGCGCCTGTCGGGCATCGTCAATCCCAAGGATATCGAAGCGGGCAACTATGTTGCGTCGGGCAAGGTGGCGAACGCGCGTATCGAACAGGCCGGTGTGGGGATGGTGTCCGACGCCACGACAATGGGCTGGCTGCAGAGAATGTTCCTGAGCGTGCTGACGTTCTGAGCGGCCGGCGTGCTGGATAGCTGACGCGCAGCGGTGCAAGAGGCGATATCCATCGCACCTTGCGTCACCCGGTCAGGCCAGCGGCGCGTCGCGTTCGGCTGCGCCGATTTCACCGTCCGGCACGAACACGTAGCCGCGTCCCCACACGGTTTGCACATAGCGCGGCTCGGACGGATCGACTTCGATCAGCCGGCGCAAACGCCAGATCGAGACGTCCAGGCTGCGATTGCGATGCAACTCGCTATTGCCGTGCAGCTTCTCCAGCAACTGCGCGCGCGTGAGCACGGTCATCGCGTGGGAGACGAATATCTTGAGCATGGCGAATTCGCTCGAACGCAACGCAATGCGCTCGCCGTCCCGGCGCAATTCGCGCGCCGGGAAATTCACTTCGAAACGGCCGAAGCGGTATGGCGCGCGCTGCTCCGGCGCGCTCGGGGCAATGGAGCCGCGACGGCGCAGCACGGTGCGAATCCGCGCGACCAGTTCGCTCGGTTCGAAGGGCTTGCCGAGATAGTCGTCCGCGCCGAGTTCGAGGCCGATCACGCGGTCGATGGGATCGGCACGCGCGGTCAGCAGAATCACGGGAATGTCGTCGCCGGCTACGCGCAACGCGCGCAGCGCGCTGATGCCGTCGAGCTCCGGCATCATGATGTCGAGCACGATCAGGGCTGGCCGCTCGTCCTGCAATTGGCGCTGCAGCGCCATGCCGTGTTCGAGCGTGTCGACCTTGAAGCCGCGTCCCTGCAGATATCCGCTGACGAGCTCACGTACGACGGGGTCGTCGTCGACGACAAGAATGGATGGGTTCATTCAGGTCATCTTAGAGAAGCGTGCGCGCGCAGCAAAGCACGTCACGCTTTCGAATCCTTTCCCATGTAAGAGAAAGCAAGAGGCCCGCGCGCCTAGTTCGCCTGGGAAGTCTGAATGGTCTGCGGCGGCTGGCGCCCGAAGTCGGTCCGATCCACTACCATTCGCGCGATCAGGCCATTGAGCTTGGTCGAGGCCGAAGAGAAGCGGTCGGTGTTCAGGCCGCCGGTCTGATAGCGGGCCGTGACCAGAATACGGCCGTTCTGGATCAGCGTCAGGTCGATGATCGACAGGTACTGGATCGTTTCGTCGCTGAACGAGCGGCGGCCGTAATCGATCGCGGCGTTGTAGACGAGGCGTGCCTCGCAGCCGGCGGGCGATGTGCCCGGATTGTAGACGTCCGAACGAATGCCGCGCCGGTCGAGCGCGAGTTGCAGCGCCGGCACGAAATCGCCGACCGACACGTTCTGATTCACTTCGACGCAGACGTGGCGCACGTCGGCCGGCCGGCCGTTGACGAAGGTCGGCGACGAGTAGTTCGCGGCGATCGCGTAGCCCGCCTGTATGACTGAACCGGTGGCGTCGGCGGCCTGGATCAGCGTCCATGCGCAGCCGTTCAAGCCGAGCGCCAGGGTCGCGGAGACGGCGAGCCACGCGCACGGACGCCACAACGCGATCCACGCGGCCCGTGGGGCTCGCGTGAAAGCGTCAGCGCGCATGGTCGGCATGAAGGTCATGAGGCGGCGTCGGGCGGCGGTCGGAGAATTGCGGGAATCACAGCGGGTAACGGCGATCGGGCTCACGCTCAGCGCGTGACGCGCAGGCGCAATTCGTTCTGCCCCTGCACGCTTGCCGTGACACTGACGCGCCGCTCGGCGGTGGTCACGATGAAATGCTGGCGCGTCGGAGTGTTGATGTCATGCACGACATTCGGGAAGCAGGCCGCGATATCGGCGCCGAATTCTTCGAGCGGATCGGAGACGACACCGTCGGCTTGCCAGTGCGCGCGCCAGTGGCAATCGTATGCATGCGTGCTGGCGCGGCAGTCGTCGACGCTTTCCGTGCCCGGCAGTTGCGCGGCGGATTGGGTCTGCAACTGCCGGAAATCAGCGGCGTCGACGATGTGCTTGAGCGCGGGGCAAACGTCGGCCGGCTCGTGAGCGAGACTGGCCTGGTTCGCTTGTGCCGCATGCGCGGCGCTCGCGACGAGCAGCGCGCCGAGCGCAAGCGCGAGACGCTGGGTCAAAGGATGGAAGCGGCGATCGAATGACATGTGAGAATCCAGTAGCGGTGAATGACGTGGGGCAGGACGTGGTACGGCCCGCACGACTATCGTCGCCGCCGGAGGGCATTTTCAAAGCACAGAACAGCTTGCCGGCTTCGCAAATGCTTTCGAACTCTTCTCGCGTGTTTCGGGATGTTGCGGCGCGAGCCTGGCATCGCCAGGGTTGGCGGCCGGCGCGCTGCGTTCTGGCGTGGCTGCGTGAGGAGGCGTTGCGGCCGAGGTGCCGCACGTGTGGCTCTTGTGAGGTACCTGCGGCTTGCGTGGCGCCTTTCGCTCAGCCGAGCGTGAGGCCGCCGTCGATGTGGATCACCTGGCCGGTGATGTGGCGCGCCTCGTCGGAGAGCAGGAACGCGATCAGCGCGGCGATGTCCGCAGGTTCGGCGACATGGCCGAGCGGCGTCGCTTCGGCGGCGCGACTCCACACCGCTGCATTATCGGCACTCGGGCCGCGATCTTTACGCGTATAGCCGGGCGCCACGCAATTGACCGTCACGCCGTGCGGTGCCAGTTCCGCCGCGGCGGTTTTCGCCAGCGATTCGAGCGCCGCTTTCGCGGCGGCTGTCGCGGCAAACGGCGCGTCCGCGCGATAGCGGTGCGCGACGAACGAACTGAGCGCGATCACGCGGCCGCGCTTCGACGTCTCCAGCGCGGGCGTCGCCCGTTTGACGAGCGCCGCGAATGCGGCAGGCATGGCCGCGAAGGCTGCGCTGAACGCGTCCGGATCGAGTCCACCAAGCGTTTGGCGCTGCGCGTGTCCCGCGTTGGCGACCAGTTGATCGAGCGCGCCGAAGCTCGCCAGCGTTTGATGGATCAGATGCTCCGCGGCGCCGCGTTCGGCGAGATCGCCGTACACCGTCGCGCAGCGCGAGCCGTTCGCGCTGCAATCGGCGGCGACCTGCGCGAGCCGTTCACGCGCTTCGTGGTCGGCGCCGCGTGCGTGCAGCATCAAGGCCGAGCGTGGCGCGGCAATGCGCCGGGCCAGCGCGGCGCCGATGCCGGAACCGGCGCCGGTGATCAGCACGACGCGCTCGAATCCGGCGCTGCCCGCTTCGTTCAGATCGCCGACGTCGCTCATGCCGCGACCGCTTCGTCCGAGCGCTCGACGTCGAGCGTTTCGTCATGGAACGCGGCCAGCGACTCGCGATGCGCGACACTGACAATCGCCGCCTTCGGCAGCCTTTCCGTGAACAGGCGATACAGGCGCGCCTCGTTTTCCGCGTCGAGCGCGCTGGTCGCTTCGTCGAGGAACAGATAGTCCGGCTTGTGCAGCAGCACGCGCGCGGCGGCAAGGCGCTGTTGCTCGCCGGGCGAGAGAATGCGGGTCCAGTGTCCCGATTCCTGCAGACGGTCCGCGTACTCCGACAGATGACAGACGACGAGCGCTTCGCGGCATTCGTCGTCGGTGTAGGTGTCGGCGGCGGACGGGTAGGCGAGCGCCGCTTTGAGCGTGCCGATCGGCATGTAGCTGACCTGCGGGATGAACATCATGCGCGCGTTGACCGGGGCGTCGATCGAGCCGTCGCCGAACGGCCACAAGCCGGCGAGAGCGCGCATCAGCGTGCTTTTGCCCGAACCCGACGGGCCGCGTACCAGCCAGCGCGAGCCCGGCCGGATCGCGACATCGCGAATGCGCGACAGCGGATTGCCGTTGGGCAGGGCGAGTTTGAGACCTTCGGTGGTGAGTTTGTCTTCGTCGACGAAATGCAGATTGATACCGCCATGCGCGGTAGCCGGCGAGACCGATTCCTTCAGGTGCGGCGCGTGCACGACACGCTTGAATTCACGCAACCGGTTCACGGTGGCGCGCCATTCGACCAGGGTGCCGTAACTGTTGATGAACCAGGAGAACGAATCGCTGACGGTGCCGAATGCGCTGGAAATCTGCATCAGCACGCCAAACGTGAAGGCGCCGGCGAAGTAGCGGGGCGCGGCGACCACCAGCGGGAAGATGATCGCGATCTGGCCGTAGAAGCTCAGCACGAACGTGAGGCGCTTGGTGTACTTCATCACCTGCCACCAGTTGTCGCGGATGCGCGCGAACAACGAGTGCGCGTTCTTCTTCTCGGTTTCCATGCCGTTGTAGAAGGCGATCTGCTCGGCGTTTTCACGCAGACGGATCAGGCCGAAACGGAAATCCGCCTCGACTTTCTGCGCCTGGTAGTTGATCGGCACGAGCGGATGGCCGACTTTCTGGATGATCAGCGAGCCGACCACGGCATAAAGCGCCGCGGCCCACACCATGTAGCCGGGGATCTCGATCGGCATGCCGCCGAGCGAAATGGTCAGCGCGCCGGCGAGCGACCACAGGATCGTGATGAACGACACCAGTGTGACGACCGTGGACAGCAGGTCGAGCGTCAGCGAAAGGGTGCTGGTGGCGAACGATTGCAGATCGTCGCTGATCCGCTGGTCGGGGTTGTCGGCGAGGCGGTCGCGCTCGATCCGGTAGAACGCGCTGTCTTTCAGCCACTCGTTCAGATAGCGCGTGGTGAGCCACTGGCGCCAGCGGAACCCGAGCATCTGGCGCAGGTAGCGGCCGTACACGGCGAGAATGATGAAGCCGAACGCGAGTGCCGAGAACACCATCAGCAGGTGCGGGAAGTCGTGCACGTTCTTGGTTTGCAGCGCGTTGTAGAAGTCGGCGCTCCAGCGGTTCAGACGCACGTTGATCCACACCACGAGCAGATTCATCACGATGATCGCGATGAGCAGGCCCCATGCCGTGTTTCGTTCTTCGGAGACCCAGTAGGGCTTGATCAGGCTCCAGGCGGAGACTTTTTCGTCGGGCGGCAGCGCGTGGCTGGCAGAGGTATTCGGTGTCATGAGCATCCTGAAGTAGTGCTGGCCCATTCGGGGCTGACCCGTGGAGCAGGTCCGTCTGCGGGCTGCCCTGCGGCGGGTTTGCGTTACATGCCCGGGCGTCGTGCTCGACGAACGCACGCCCGGGTGAGCGTCCGATTCTGGCGCGAAGCCCTTAAGCGAAAATTAATGCTCGCCGCGAGGCCTTGCCGGATCCCGCCGGGAACGTGGCGAGGTCGGCTGGCGTGCCGTCCGCGCCGCATTCGCGCGGCATCCTGTGCTGGCATTGTGCCAGAGCGCCGCCTTGGACCGTATTGATAGTGAGAAAGATGGTGCCGGATCAAATTCCGTGCGGCGTGGCGAGCCGCTGGTTTGCGGGCGCCGCGCCTTTTATGGTCTAATGGGCTTCGACGAAACAGGGGTGCTTCGCGCACAGGCGGCATGGTTTTCATGCTGCGGCGGCGAGGCTGAGAGAGACCCTTTGCACCCGATCCGGGTAATACCGGCGCGGGAAGTTTCCGGAAGCAGCCAGTCTTCCATTCCCCGCCGGGCGGCGTTAGTCATTGGAGCGCGCATTGCCCGGCCGGCCTCACCCGCCGGTTTCGTCCTGGGTACGTGCGTTTTTGTGGCCGTACGGAAAGGACTCGATGACCGCCTATTCTTCAGATATGTGTTTTGCTCTTCGTCACGCCGCCGTCGGCGCGCCGTGCTTCAGCGTTGCTTGCCGTCCTGAAACGGAGTGTGCGCGATGACGCGTCCTGCACAACCCGATTTCGCCGTGCTCGGCGGTGGCCTGTGCGGGCGGCTGGTCGCGTGGCGTCTCGCCGGACTGGGGCATCGCGTGGCGCTCTATGAGCGTGGCGACGCCGCCGGTTCGCAAGCCGCCGCGTGGGTCGCCGCGGCCATGCTGGCGCCGCTCGCGGAAGCAGCCAGTGCCGAGTTGCTGATCACGCGCCTCGGCGCGAGTTCGCTCGAGAGCTGGCCGCAAGTGCTGGCCGAGTTGCCCGAGCCGGTGTTCTTTCAGCGCAATGGCACGCTGGTTGTCTGGCATCACGCCGACCGCACCGAAGCGCCGCTGTTCGAGCGCCGGGTGCGCTCGAATGCCCCGCCGGAATTGCTGGACGGAGGCTTCATCACTCTGGCGGGCGCGCAGCTCGGCGCGGCCGAGCCTGCGTTGGCGGGGCGTTTCAATCAGGGCTGGCTGTTGCCGCGCGAAGGCCAGCTGGATAACCGGCAGGTGCTGGCGGCGCTCGCCGCAGGCCTCGCGCAACGCGGTGTCGAAACACACTGGAATACGCCGGTCGACGATCACGCGCTGCCGGCCGCCCATATCACGATCGACTGCCGCGGCCTCGGCGCGAAGTCCGTGCTGCCCACGCTGCGCGGCATTCGCGGCGAAGTGGCGCGCGTGCATGCGCCCGGTATCAAACTGACGCGGCCGGTGCGGCTGCTGCATCCGCGCTATCCGCTCTATATCGCGCCGAAGCAGGACGATCTCTACGTGATCGGCGCTACCGAAGTGGAAGGCGAGGACATGTCGCCGGTCAGCGTGCGCTCGGCGCTCGAACTGCTGAGCGCGGCGTTTTCCGTGCATCCCGGCTTTGGCGAGGCACGCATCCTCGAACTGAATTCGCAGTGCCGCCCCACTTTACCGGACCACCGTCCGGCTTTGCTGTGGGACGGCGCGCAGACGCTGCGCGTGAACGGCCTGTACCGGCACGGCTACATGATCGTGCCCGAAGTCGCCGACGAAGCCGTGCGCTTTGCCGCGGCGCGGCTCGACGGCCGCATCGGCGACGCCGATGCTTTCGCCGACTGGCAACGCGGTGCTCGCTGGAGCGAGCTCTTTCAACTGGACTCCGCGCGGGAGCCGGCATGAGCGTTGCGCGAGTGGTCTTTATCCGGACGAGCGCTGCGCTGCGCGCGGCTTTCGCCATCGATTGAACCGTATTCGGACATCATGGACATTCATATCAATCAGAAGCCGTTGTCGCTGCCCGAGGGCGCGACTGTCGCCGACGCGCTCACCGCGTACGGCGCCCGCCCGCCGTTTGCGGTCGCGCTGAACGGCGATTTCGTGGCGCGCACCCAGCATGCGGCGCGCGCGCTGCAGGCAGGCGACAAACTCGACGTCGTGCAACCCGTGGCCGGCGGCTGAGCGTCTCGCCACGCATTGCCGGGCTGCCGGTGTGCACGAAACCAAGGATTATGCAAATGACTTCCCTCCAGACCGCCGACGCGCTCACGCTTTACGGACAGACCTTCGCGAGCCGTGTGCTGCTCGGCACCTCGCGCTATCCGTCGTTGCAATCGCTGTCCGATTCCATTGGCGCGGCGCGCCCCGGCATGGTGACCGTCGCGCTGCGCCGGCAGATGAACGAAGGCGGCGCGGAAGCCGGCTTCTTCGACCTGCTCAAGCGTCACGGCGTGCCGCTCCTGCCGAACACGGCCGGCTGCCTGACCGTCGGCGAGGCGGTGACGACCGCGCATATGGCGCGCGAAATCTTCGACACCGAGTGGATCAAGCTCGAACTGATCGGCGACGACTACACGCTGCAGCCCGACCCGGTCGGCCTGATCGAAGCGGCCACGCAACTGGTCAAGGACGGCTTCAAGGTGCTGCCGTATTGCACGGAAGACCTGGTGATCGGCCGCCGTCTGCTGGACGCCGGCTGTGAAGCGCTAATGCCGTGGGGCGCACCGATCGGCACCGGCAAGGGCGTGATCAATCCGTACGGCCTGCGCGTGTTGCGCGAGCGGCTGCCAGACGTGCCGCTGATCGTCGACGCCGGGCTCGGCGTGCCGTCGCATGCTGCGCAGGTCATGGAGTGGGGGTTCGACGGCGTGCTGCTGAACACCGCCGTCTCGCAGGCAACGCACCCCGACGCGATGGCACGCGCCTTTGCGCTGGGCGTCGAAGCGGGCCGCCAGGCTTTTCTGGCGGGGCCGATGGCCGAGCGCGAAAGCGCGCACGCGAGCACGCCGGTGGTCGGCATGCCGTTCTGGCATCAAGACGGGAGCGCCGCATGACGCAGACTTTGACATTGAAAGATCGCGACCTTTTCTGGCCGCCCGCCGACGAACTCACCGAGGCCGCCGAGCGCATCCGCGCCCGGCTGGGCGACTGGCCGCCAACTCATGCGCCGTGGCGCATCTGCCTGACCGCGCCGGACGAACTGAACGGCAGCGACCTGATCGTGATTGCCGACGCGCAGCAGCACGGCGAGCAGATGGCGCGCTGGCTGGTGCGCGGCGCCGGCGTGATCGAAGCCGCCGAGGAGAAGGCCACGCTGCATCTGGGCGGCGAAAAATACCGCCTGGAAGGCCATCTGGCGGAAGACTGGATTGCCGCGCTGGCGGCTTTTCTGGACTGTGGTTTCGATCCGCATGACGCATTGGTGCTGGCGCTGGCCTGGCGCGACGGCGACGAAACCCGTGCCGACGACGCCTTTCCCGCTGATCTCAGCCGCTTTCCGCGTCTCGCCGGTTTGCCCGACGCGCCTGCGCAGGCGTTCGCGCGCTGCCCGGAGCGGCTCGGCTTGTATCCCGTGCTGCCGACCGCGGAATGGGTCGAGCGGGTAGTCGGTTTCGGCGTGAAGACGGTGCAGTTGCGCCGCAAATCCGCCGAACCCGCCGACGAACTGAAGCGCGAAATTGCCCGCTGCGTGGCGGTCGGCCGTCAGTACGATGCGCAGGTGTTCATCAACGACCATTGGCAGGCTGCGCTCGAAGCCGGCGCTTACGGTGTCCACCTCGGCCAGGAAGACGTGCATACGGCGGACCTCGCCGCGCTCGCGTCGGCAGGCGTACGTCTCGGTCTGTCGACCCACGGTTTCTACGAGATTCTGAAAGCGCTGCATTTCCGGCCAAGCTACATTGCACTGGGCGCGGTGTTTCCGACCACCACCAAGATCATGCCGACCGAGCCGCAAGGCCTGCGGCGTTTGGCCCGCTACGTGCGGCTGCTCGATGGCGTCGTGCCGCTGGTGGCGATCGGCGGCATTGACCTGCAAGTGCTGCCCGACGTGCTGGCCACGGGCGTGGGCAGCGCGGCCGTGGTGCGTGCGGTGACCGAAGCAGCGGATCCGGGTTCTGCCGTTTCTGCACTGCAACAAGCGTTTACGCAATAATCGTCACGTTTGGTTAACGACGGGGCACCCTCAGGGCAACTTTTGCACGATGGCCCTATAATTCGGCCTTCCGTGTAAAAGGACTGTCAGTTTCGTGTCTTCCTCACCCGAGACCTTACTCGAGTTGCGCGACGTCGACTTCGGTTATGGCGACCGGCTCGTCCTGTCGAACCTGAACCTGCGCTTCAAGCGCGGCCAGGTCGTCGCGGTCATGGGCGGCTCGGGCTGCGGCAAGACCACGGTGCTGCGCCTGATCGGTGGTCTGGTGCGCGCACAGCGCGGCGAGGTCCTGTTTCACGGCCAGGACATCGGCCGGCAAACGCGCGACGGCCTCTACGCGCTGCGGCGCAAGATGGGCATGCTGTTCCAGTTCGGCGCGCTCTTCACCGACATGTCCGTGTTCGACAACGTCGCCTTCGCGCTGCGTGAGCACACCGACCTTCCCGACGAACTGATCCGCGACCTCGTGCTGATGAAGCTCAACGCGGTCGGCTTGCGCGGCGCGCGCGACCTGCTGCCGTCGGAGATTTCAGGCGGCATGGCGCGGCGCGTGGCACTTGCGCGCGCCATCGCGCTCGATCCCGAACTGATGATGTACGACGAGCCGTTCGCCGGTCTCGATCCGATTTCGCTCGGCATTACCGCGAACCTGATCCGCGCGCTGAATCAGGCGCTCGGCGCCACGTCGATCCTCGTCACTCACGACGTGCCGGAATCGTTCGCGATTGCCGATTACGTCTACTTTCTGGCCAACGGCGGAGTTCATGCCGCAGGCACGCCCGCCGAACTGCGGGAGTCGACCGATCCCACCGTGCGCCAGTTCATCGACGGCGCGCCGGACGGCCCCTTCAAATTTCACTATCCCAGCAAGACGCCGCTCGCGGCGGACTTCGGCATTGGCGGAGGTCAGTCATGATCAGTGCGATCGGCCGCTCGGTGCTCGATGGGCTGGGCACGGCCGGCTATGCCACGCGTTTCTTCTTCCGGCTGCTGCTCGAGTTTTTCCCGTTGTTGCGCCGTCCGCGTCTTGTCACGAAGCAGATCCACTTCGTGGGTAATTATTCGCTGGTGATCATCGCCGTGTCGGGCCTGTTCGTCGGCTTCGTGCTCGGTCTTCAGGGGTATTACACGCTGACCCGGTACGGCTCCGAGGAGGCGCTCGGACTGCTGGTCGCGCTCTCGCTCGTGCGCGAACTCGGGCCGGTGGTCACGGCGCTGCTGTTCGCCGGGCGCGCCGGTACGTCGCTCACGGCCGAGATCGGCTTGATGAAAGCGGGCGAGCAACTGACCGCAATGGAAATGATGGCGGTGGATCCGGTGAAGGTCGTGATCGCGCCGCGCCTGTGGGCGGGCATTATTTCAATGCCGATCCTCGCCGCGATTTTCAGCGCGGTCGGCGTGTTCGGCGGCTATGTAGTGGGCGTGCTGCTGATCGGTGTCGATGCCGGTGCGTTCTGGTCGCAGATGCAAGGCGGCGTCGATGTCTGGCACGACGTGGGCGCCGGCGTCGTCAAGAGCGCGGTATTCGGCCTCGCGGTGACGTTCGTTGCGCTGTTTCAGGGCTATGAAGCCAAGCCGACGCCGGAAGGCGTGTCGCGCGCCACGACCAAGACGGTCGTGTACGCGTCGCTTGCCGTGCTCGGCCTCGATTTTCTGCTGACCGCGCTGATGTTCAGCTAAGACTGCGCCACATTTTTTTCGCTGGCGGCGCGTCTACCGGACGCACGCGGCGGAAGTGTCGACGGCGTGGCGGATTCACTTTGGGATGACGATGAAAAAGACTGCTCTCGACTTCTGGGTCGGCCTGTTCGTGGTGTTGGGTTTCGTGGCGTTGCTGTTCCTTGCGCTGAAGGCCGGCAACATGAGCTCGTTGTCGTTCCAGGCAACATATCCGGTCAAGCTCAAATTCGACAATATCGGCGGACTGAAGGCGCGCGCCCCTGTGAAGAGCGCGGGCGTGACGGTCGGGCGGGTCGGTGAGATCGGCTTCGACAGCAACGCGTATCAGGCCGTCGTCACGATCGATCTCGACAAGCAGTACCAGTTTCCGAAAGACACGTCGGCGAAGATTCTGACTTCGGGTCTGCTCGGCGAACAATACATCGGGCTCGAGCCCGGCGGCGACACGGAGATGCTCAAGGCGGGCGACACCATCTCCATGACGCAATCGGCGATCGTGCTGGAAAACCTCATCGGACAATTCCTGTATAGCAAGGCTGCGGATTCCGGTGCGTCCAAGCCTGGCGCGGCCGGGAGCGCACCCGCAGCAGCGCCTGCGGCACCGGGCCTGCCCGCCTCCGGCGCGGGCGCTCAATAAGGAGAAAAAGAATGCAGACCACACGCATCCGGGCCGCGCATGCCTTCCCGATCGCTAAACTGGCAGTCGTCACAGCGCTGCTCGCCGGCTGTACCACCGTGCAGACACCGACCAAGGGCGACCCGCTCGAAGGTCTGAACCGCACGATGTTCACCGTCAACGACAAGCTCGACCAGTACGCGCTCAAGCCGGTCGCGAAGGGCTACGTGTGGGCGACCCCGCAGCCGGTGCGCGACAGCGTGACGAACTTCTTTTCGAACATCGGCGACGTCTACATTGCGGCCAACAACCTGCTGCAGCTGAAGATCACCGACGGTGTCGAAGACATCATGCGGATCGTGATCAACACGGTGTTCGGTGTGGGCGGCCTGTTCGATGTGGCGACGCTCGCCAAGCTGCCCAAGCACGACAACGACCTCGGCCTGACGCTCGGTCACTACGGCGTGCCGGCGGGCCCGTACCTCGTGCTGCCGTTGTTCGGGCCGAGCACCGTGCGCGACGCGGTCGGCTCGATCGGCAATTACTATATCAACCCGCTCAGCTACGTCGATCCGGCTGGTCTGAGCTGGGCTTTGTACGGCCTGAACGTGGTCAACACGCGTGCCAATCTGCTGGGCGCGAGCGACGTGCTGGAAGGCGCCGCGCTCGACAAATACTCGTTCGTGCGCAATGCGTATCTGCAACGCCGTCAGTACCTGTTGTCGGACGGCAAACAGTCGCAGGCGCTGCCGAACTACGGCGACGAAGCGCCGCTGCCGAAATACGACGATATGGAGGGCAGCGCGGCCGGTGCGCCGGCAGGCGCCGTAACCGGCACGGCGGGCACGCAAGGTGCTGCTGCCGCGAAGGCGCCGGCTTCCGGCGCGACGGCGGCAACGTCGCCGCAAGCGGCGTCGGGCACTGCGGCAGTACCGGAAGCCGCGTCGGGCAGCGCCGAAACGCCGCCGCTCGACCTGAATGGCGGCCCTGAAACGACGCAGATCCCGGCCGGCCAACTGGTCCCGCCTACGCGTTTCAATTTTCCGTCATTCAAATTGCGTTGATCGTGCAGCCGTAACAGATCGATACGACTCTCGCAGTTTGCGCATGGATTGCGGCTGAACTCGCGTGCTAATGTCGGCTCAAACGGTTGCACTATTTTTAAGGCAAGGCTCCCTATGATGAAAAAATTCTTCTTGATTCCGCTGTTCGCCGCGCTGTTCTCGTTTGCCAGTGCCGGTGTATCAGCACAAACGGTCGACACCAATTCGCCCGACGGCATGATCAAGACGGTTACCCAGCAGGTGATCGACTCAATTCGCGCAGACAAGTCGATCCAGCAAGGCGACATCTCGCACATCACCCGGCTGGTCAACGAAAAGATCCTGCCGTACACCGATTTCCGCCGCACCACGCAACTGGCAATGGGCCGCAACTGGCGCACGGCCACGCCGGAGCAGCAAAGCCAGGTGGTCGAGCAGTTCAAGATGCTGCTGATCCGTACGTACTCGGGCGCGCTGGCTCAGGTGCGTGACCAGCAGATTCAATACAAGCCGTTCCGCATGAGCCCGGACGACACCGACACGGTGGTGCGCTCGGTCGTGATGAACAACGGCTCGCCGATCGAACTCGACTACCGTCTGTACAAGACGCCGCAAGGCTGGCGCGTGTATGACATCAATGTGCTCGGCGCATGGCTGATCCAGGCGTATCAGCAACAGTTCAGCGAGCAGATCCAGCAGAAGGGCGTGGACGGACTGATCCAGTTCCTCACGCAGCGCAACCAGCAACTTGCCGCGGGCAAGCAGTCGTGAGCGAAGTGTCGAACCCTGTCGCCAGCCGCTTCGAGAGCGGCGCGACGCTGACCCACGAGAGCGCGAGCGCCGCGCTCGCGGCGGGTTTGCAACGCATCGCGGCGGGCGCGAACGGCGTGGATTGCGCGCCGCTCGCGCAATTCGATTCGTCCGCGCTGGCTGTCCTCATCGCATGGCAGCGGGCCGCCCAGGCACGCCGGACCCCGTTCGAAATCGTCAATCTGCCGGCTGGCCTTGCCAGCCTTGCGCAAGCCTACGGCGTCGATACCCTGCTATCGGCGCGACATTGACGCGCTAACCGCGTCACTTCCCAACCCCCCGGCTGAGATAGGGCCACTGATTTTTGCCCTATAATCAAACGTTTTTTGGGGCCCATAACCGGCCCCAATTCCGTTCCTTCCAGCATTTGTGCGCCCCCTCAGGGCTCCTTTAGGCGCCGCGACGCACGCGGCCCACAGTCAATGTCAGCCATAGAAATTCGTAACGTCAAGAAGCGCTACAAGGACTTGCAAGCGCTCAAGGGCGTCAGCCTCACAGTTGAAGAAGGCGAGTTCTTCGGACTCCTCGGTCCGAACGGCGCGGGCAAGACAACGCTCATCAGCATCCTCGCCGGGCTCGCGCGAGCCGACGAGGGCAGCATCGCGGTGCGTGGCCACGACGTCGTGAGTGATTTCCGCGCCGCGCGCCGCGCGCTTGGCGTGGTGCCGCAGGAACTCGTGTTCGATCCGTTTTTCACGGTGCGCGAAACCTTGCGCATCCAGTCCGGCTATTACGGTCTGCGCAACAACGACGCCTGGATCGACGAGATCATGGCCAATCTCGACCTCACCGATAAAGCCGACGCCAACATGCGCGCGCTGTCGGGCGGCATGAAGCGTCGCGTGCTGGTCGCGCAGGCGCTGGTGCACCGGCCGCCGGTGATCGTGCTCGACGAGCCGACCGCGGGCGTCGACGTGGAGTTGCGGCAAACGCTGTGGAAATTCATTTCGCGCCTGAACCGCGAAGGCCACACCATCGTGCTGACCACGCACTATCTGGAAGAAGCCGAGTCGCTGTGCGATCGCATCGCCATGCTGCGGCGCGGCGAGGTCGTGGCGCTCGAGCGCACCAGCACGCTGCTGCAACGCTTTGCCGGCATGCAATTGTTCCTGCGCTTCTCGCAAGGCGTCCTGCCCGCCGATCTGCGTCCGCTCGAAGTGGAAAGCGGCACGGGCAACGGCAATGGCCGCCAGCATCTGCTGCGTCTCGCGAGTTACGACGACGTCGAGAAAATTCTCGCGCAGTGCCGCGCAGCGGGCTGCGCATTCGAAGAAATCGAGGTTCGCAAAGCCGATCTCGAAGATGTGTTCGTTCAGGTGATGAACGGTCCGGAAGTGATCGAGGGGCTTGCATGAGCGGTTACAGTGGATTCACCACGCTGTTTTACAAGGAACTCCTGCGGTTCTGGAAGGTAGCGTTCCAGACCGTGCTGGCGCCGATCATCACCGCGCTCCTGTATCTGACGATTTTCGGCCACGCTTTGCGCGGTCATGTGCAGGTCTATCCGGGCGTCGAATACACGAGTTTCCTGATTCCGGGTCTCGTGATGATGAGCGTGCTGCAAAATGCATTCGCCAACAGTTCGTCCTCGCTGATCCAGTCCAAGATTACCGGCAACCTGGTGTTCGTCCTGTTGCCGCCGCTGTCGCACTACGAGATGTTCGGCGCCTATGTGCTCGCGGCCGTGGCGCGAGGGCTGGCGGTCGGCTTCGGCGTGTTCATCGTGACGATCTGGTTCGTGCCGGTCAGTTTCAGCGCGCCGCTCTACATCGTCGCGTTCGCGATTTTCGGCGCGGCGATTCTCGGCACGCTCGGCTTGATCGCCGGGATCTGGGCCGAAAAGTTCGATCAGCTCGCGGCGTTTCAAAATTTTCTGATCATGCCGCTCACGTTCCTCTCGGGCGTGTTCTACTCCACGCATACGCTGCCACCGGTGTGGCGCGAAGTGTCGCGGCTCAATCCCTTTTTCTACATGATCGACGGCTTTCGCTACGGTTTCTTCGGGATGTCGGATATCAATCCGCTCGCGAGCCTCGCGATCGTTGCCGGTTTCTTTGTGGTGCTGGCCGTGGTGGCGATGCGCATGCTCGCTTCCGGCTACAAACTGCGCCACTGATCAGGAGCTTCTCTTATGTTGCCGACTCCCGAACAGGTCAAGCAATACATCGCGGCTGGGCTCGCCTGCCAGCATCTCGAAGTCGAAGGCGACGGCCAGCATTTCTTTGCGACCATCGTTTCGCCGAGCTTCGAAGGCAAGCGTCCTATCCAGCGCCATCAACTCGTGTACGCGGCGCTCGGCGACCGCATGCGCGAAGAAATCCACGCGCTCAGCATGAAGACGCTGACGCCCGCCGAATGGCAGAACGCGTAATCTGGAAATTTAGTGCGAATTACTCAAGAAGGGCGCGACGCCGGTAGCGGCGCGTCGAACACAGTCAAAGCCGCTCCGGCCGAAGTCCGGGGCAATCAGGAACTGACAGGCATGGATAAACTCGTCATTGAAGGTGGCTACCCGCTGTCGGGTGAAGTCGTCGTCTCGGGTGCGAAGAATGCGGCGTTGCCGATTCTGTGCGCGGGTCTGCTCAGCGCGGAGCCTGTGCACCTGGAAAACGTGCCCGACCTGCAGGACGTGCGCACGATGCTCAAGCTGCTCGGCCAGATGGGCGTGCAGATCGAGAGCGGCGACGGCCGCGTGTCGCTGAACGCGTCGAAGGTGGATAACCTCGTCGCGCCGTACGAAATGGTCAAGACGATGCGTGCGTCGATCCTCGTGCTCGGCCCGCTGGTCGCGCGCTTTGGTCACGCGCGCGTCTCGCTGCCGGGCGGCTGCGCGATCGGCGCGCGCCCCGTGGATCAGCACATCAAGGGCCTGCAGGCAATGGGCGCGGAGATCACGATCGAGCACGGCTTCATCGAGGCACGCGCGAAGCGGCTGAAGGGCACGCGCATCGTCACCGACATGATCACCGTGACCGGCACCGAAAACCTGCTGATGGCAGCCGTGCTGGCCGAAGGCGAGACCGTGATCGAGAACGCGGCGCGTGAGCCGGAAGTCGGCGATCTCGCGCATCTGCTGGTCGAGATGGGCGCGAAGATCGAAGGCATCGGTACGGATCGCCTCGTGATCCAGGGCGTCGACAAGCTGCATGGCGCGAAGCACACGGTGATTCCGGACCGGATCGAGGCCGGGACGTTCCTGTGCGCGGTGGCGGCTGCCGGTGGCGACGTCACGCTGCGCAAGGTCCGTCCGCTGATTCTCGAAGCCGTGACCGAAAAGCTGCGCGAAGCCGGCGTCACGGTCGAAGAGGGCGACGACTGGATGCGCGTACGCATGGACAAGCGTCCCAACGCGGTCACGTTCCGCACCTCCGAATACCCGGCGTTCCCGACCGACATGCAGGCGCAGTTCATGGCGCTGAACACGATTGCGACCGGCACCTCGCAGGTCGTCGAAACGATCTTCGAAAACCGCTTCATGCATGTGCAGGAATTGAACCGGCTGGGCGCGAACATCACGATCGACGGCAACACCGCGCTCGTGACCGGCGTCGAGCAGCTTTCCGGCGCGAAGGTCATGGCGACCGATCTGCGCGCGTCCGCGAGCCTCGTGATTGCCGCATTGCGCGCCGACGGTGAAACGCTGATCGACCGGATCTATCACCTCGACCGCGGTTACGACCGGATGGAAACCAAGCTCACCGCTATCGGCGCGAAGGTGCGCCGTGTCTCGGGGAGCCAGGCATGAGCGCAATGCCGCAAACTTCGTCGTCGCCGGCGGTGAGTGCGCCGCTTACGCTGGCGTTGTCGAAAGGGCGTATCTTTGAAGAGACGTTGCCGCTGCTCGCGGCAGCCGGCATCGAAGTGGCCGAAGATCCGGAGACTTCGCGCAAGCTGATCCTGCCGACCACGGACGCGAACCTGCGCGTGATCATCGTGCGCGCCACCGACGTGCCTACCTATGTCGAATACGGCGCGGCCGACTTCGGCGTGGCGGGTAAAGACGTACTGCTCGAACACGGCGGCAGCGGCCTGTATCAGCCGGTCGACCTGGATATTGCGCGTTGCCGCATGTCGGTCGCGGTCGCGGCCGGTTTCGATTATGTGAACGCGGTGCGCCAGGGCGCCCGCTTGCGCGTGGCGACCAAGTACGTCGAAACCGCGCGTGAGCATTTCGCCGCCAAGGGCGTGCATGTCGATCTGATCAAGCTGTACGGCTCGATGGAACTGGCGCCGCTGGTGGGCCTCGCCGACGCGATCGTCGACTTGGTGAGCTCGGGCAATACCTTGCGCGCTAACAATCTTGTCGAGGTGGAGGAGATCATGCAGATTTCGTCGCGCCTCGTGGTGAACCAGGCGGCGCTCAAGCTCAAGCGCGCCGCGTTGCGGCCGATCCTCGACGCGTTCGAACGTGCGTCGAAAGCCGGCTCCACGACGGCCTGATCGCGTCAGTGTGAACATGCAGTAACGAGCGCCTTACCGGAACGGATACCCGTATGTCTATCAAGATTCGCAAACTCGATTCCACCGCTCCCGACTTCCAGAAGTCGTTGCACGCGGTGCTCGCGTTCGAGGCGAGCGAAGACGAAGCAATCGAGCGCTCGGTCGCGCAGATTCTGAACGACGTGAAGGCGCGCGGAGATTCCGCGGTGCTCGAGTACACGAGCCGCTTCGATCGTGTCGAGGCAAAGAGCGTCGGCGCGCTCGAACTGCCGATGTCGGAGCTGGAAGCGGCGCTGGAAGGCCTCGAGCCGAAGCGTCGCGCGGCGCTCGAAGCGGCGGCCGCGCGGGTGCGCGGCTACCACGAGAAGCAGAAGATCGAATGCGGCAGCCATAGCTGGCAGTACACGGAAGCCGACGGTACGGTGCTCGGCCAGAAGGTCACGCCGCTCGATCGCGCGGGTATCTACGTGCCGGGCGGCAAGGCGGCGTATCCGTCGTCGGTGCTGATGAACGCGATTCCGGCGCGGGTGGCCGGCGTGCGCGAAATCGTCATGGTGGTGCCAACACCGGACGGCGTGAAGAATCCGCTGGTGCTCGCGGCCGCGCTGCTGGGCGGCGTGGATCGCGTATTCACGATTGGCGGCGCGCAGGCGGTGGGGGCGCTCGCGTACGGCACGGAAACGGTGCCCGCGGTCGACAAGATCTGCGGTCCGGGCAACGCGTATGTCGCGTCGGCCAAACGCCGCGTGTTCGGCACGGTCGGTATCGACATGATCGCCGGGCCGTCGGAAATCCTTGTGCTGTGCGACGGCACCACTGACCCGCGCTGGGTCGCGATGGACCTGTTTTCGCAGGCCGAGCACGACGAACTCGCGCAGTCCATCCTGCTCTGCCCGGACGACGCATTCATCGGCCGCGTGAAAGATGCGATCGACGAACTGCTGCCCACCATGCCGCGCCGCGACGTGATCAGCGCGTCGCTGGAAGGCCGCGGCGCGTTGATCAAGGTGCGCGACATGGCGGAAGCCTGTGCGATCGCCAACGACATCGCCCCGGAACACCTCGAAATCTCCGCGCTGGAACCGCAGCAGTGGGGCCAGTTGATCCGCCATGCCGGCGCGATCTTTCTCGGCCGCTACACCAGCGAAAGCCTCGGCGACTACTGCGCGGGGCCCAACCACGTTTTGCCTACGTCTCGTACCGCACGGTTCTCGTCTCCTTTGGGCGTCTATGATTTCTTCAAGCGTTCAAGCGTGATCGAGGTCAGTGCGGAAGGCGCGCAGACGCTTGGCGAGATCGCCGCCGAACTCGCTTACGGCGAAGGCCTGCAGGCGCATGCCCGCAGCGCCGAATACCGGATGCGGCAAAACGGCTGAGTGCGTCGGATTGCGCGCGATTCCACGTTAAATACAGACAAGACAAACAGACCAACCTCGGGCGGCCAGCATGCCGCCGACGCCGGGCTCGCGTTCCCTTGCGACCCGCTCCACCGACCTATGACGACACCTCAAGACATCATCCGCCGCGACGTGCTCGCGATGACGAGCTATCCGGTTCCGGACGCGACGGGCTATATCAAGCTCGACGCGATGGAAAACCCGTTCCCGCTGCCGCCGGTGCTGGCCGCGCATCTGGGCGAGCACCTGGCCGGCGTCGCGCTGAACCGCTATCCGGCGCCGCGTCCGGATGCGTTGATCGAGAAGATCAAGCGTGTGATGCAGGTGCCGCCCGGCTGCGACGTGCTGCTCGGCAACGGCTCGGATGAAATCATCAGCATGGTGTCGGTCGCGTGCGCGCAGCCGGGCGCCAAGGTGCTCGCGCCGGTGCCGGGCTTCGTGATGTACCAGATGTCGGCGAAGCTGGCGAATCTCGAGTTCGTCGGCGTGCCGTTGAACGCGGATTTCACGCTCGACACCGAAGCGATGCTTGCCGCGATTGCCGAGCACCAGCCGGCGATCGTCTACCTTGCGTATCCGAACAACCCGACCGGCACGCTGTTCGACGACGCCGACATGGAGCGCATCATCGCCGCGGCGAACCGCAGCCTCGTGGTGATCGACGAGGCCTACCAGCCGTTCGCTCAGCAAAGCTGGCTGCCGCGCGCCGACGCGTTCGACAACGTGGTAGTGATGCGCACGGTGTCCAAGCTCGGTCTGGCCGGAATCCGTCTCGGCTATCTGGTCGGCAAACCGGGCTGGCTGACTGAATTCGACAAGGTGCGGCCGCCGTACAACACCAACGTGCTCACGCAGGCCGCCGCCGATTTCCTGCTCGACCACGTCGACGTGCTCGACGCGCAAGCCGCGCAATTGCGCGAAGAACGCACGAAACTCGCGCACGCGGTCGCCGGGTTGCCGGGCGCCGAAGTGTTCCCGAGCGCCGGCAATTTTCTGCTGGTGCGCGTGCCGGACGCGTCGGTCCTGTTCGAAACGCTGCTGGCGGCACGGGTTTTGATCAAAAACGTGAGTAAAATGCATCCATTGCTGGCCAATTGCGTGCGTTTGACCGTCGGTTCGCCCGAAGAAAATGCGCAATTGCTGGCTGCACTGAAGCTCGTATTGCATTGAAGGCGTACCGAATGGCCGTGCAAGCGCTTTTCCCCACTGCGGAAAAGCGCGCGCAGCCCGCCGTTTTTCCATCCCACATACCTGTCGCTTTCTAGCTAGATTCGAGGAATTACCATGCGCCTTGCGGAAGTCGTTCGCAACACCAGCGAAACGCAGATCCGTGTGAAGATCAATCTGGACGGCACCGGTCAGCAGAAGCTGGCCACCGGCGTGCCGTTTCTGGACCACATGCTCGACCAGATCGCGCGGCATGGATTGTTCGACCTCGAAATCGAAGCGCATGGCGACTTGCATATCGACGACCATCACACGGTCGAAGACACCGGCATCACGCTCGGCCAGGCCGTCGCGAAAGCGATCGGCGACCGCAAGGGGATCCGCCGTTACGGTCATTCTTACGTGCCGCTCGACGAAGCGCTGTCGCGCGTCGTGATCGATTTTTCCGGTCGTCCGGGGCTCGAATTCCATGTGCCGTTCACGCGCGCGCGCATCGGTACGTTCGACGTCGATCTGTCCATCGAATTTTTCCGCGGCTTCGTCAATCACGCCGGCGTGACGCTGCATATCGACAACCTGCGCGGCCTGAACGCCCATCATCAGATGGAAACGGTGTTCAAGGCGTTCGGGCGTGCATTGCGCATGGCCACCGAACTGGACGAGCGCGCGGCCGGACAGATTCCGTCGACCAAGGGCAGCCTTTAAGCGCTCACGAGCCGGCTCATTGGCCTATTTACCTGGACCGGGACCAGCGCCGTTTGCGCTCGCGCCCGGTGTGCGATGGACATTCTGAAGTCGTTTATTTCGCTGCTGGCGTTGATCAACCCGGTCGGCGCCATCCCGTTCTTCATGAGCCTGACGGCGCATCAGAGCGACGCCGAGCGGCGTAGAACCATCCGGATCGCAGCCATTTCGGTGTTCTGCGTGATTGCGGTGACCACGCTGCTCGGGCAGCAGATCATCAGCTTCTTCGGCATTTCGGTCGGCTCGCTCGAAGTGGGCGGCGGGATCATCATGCTGCTGATGGCGATCAACATGCTGAACGCGCAGATCGGCAACAGCCGTTCCACGCCGGAAGAGCGCCACGAAGCGGAGCAGAAGGACAACATCGCGGTCGTGCCGCTGGCGATTCCGTTGTTGACCGGTCCGGGCGCGATCAGTACTACGATCATCTATGCGGCCGGCTCGGCGCATTGGTACGACCGGATCAGCCTCGTCGCGATCGGCGCGGTATTGGCGGCGATCTGCTTTTTTTCGCTGCGCCTTGCCGAACCGATTGCCCGCTGGGTGGGTCGCACGGGTATCAACATCGGCACGCGGCTCATGGGTTTGATGTTATCGGCGCTGGCGGTGGAATTCATCGTCGATGGATTGAAGGCATTGCTGCCTAATTTGAAATGAAAACTTCGATAGCGATTGTGGATTACGGAATGGGCAACCTGCGCTCGGTTGCCCAGGCGCTGCGCAAAGCCGCGCCGGAAGCGGATGTGGCGATCGTCGACCGGCCGGAAGCGATCCGTGCCGCCGGCCGCGTGGTGCTGCCCGGGCAGGGCGCGATGCCCGACTGCATGCGCAGTCTCGGCGAGTCCGGCCTGCAGGAAGCGGTGATTGAAGCGTCACGCACCAAGCCGTTGATGGGCGTGTGCGTCGGCGAGCAGATGCTGTTCGACTGGAGCGCGGAGGGCGGCACACCCGGCCTCGGCCTGTTGCCCGGCAAGGTGCTGCGCTTCGATCTGGAAGGCCAACTGCAGGACGACGGCTCGCGCTTCAAGGTGCCGCAAATGGGCTGGAACCGCGTGCATCAGACGCAGCCGCATCCGCTGTGGGACGGTGTCGCGGACAACGCGTTCTTCTACTTCGTGCATAGTTATTACGTGGTGCCGGACAATGCCGCCCATACCGTGGGCGAAACGGTGTACGGCGTGCCCTTTACGTCGGCGGTGGCGCGCGATAACATCTTCGCGACCCAATTCCACCCGGAAAAGAGCGCCGAAGCGGGGCTGCGCGTGTATCGCAACTTCGTGCACTGGAACCCGTGAGCGCCTTTCTTCATCCTGTCGCCGTGCGTCGTTCTGCCACAAGCGGAACGCCTGCCGCGCGCCGCACCCGCAGCACCACGATTTCGCTTGCCCACGACGCCGCGCAAGGGCGTCGAAAGAGTTGTACTAAACTAGCGAAACGGCGTCCCGGCGGGCTGAACCCTCAGCCGCTCGCGCCGACCTTCAACCCATTCCCAGACAACACCCGATTGCTATGCTGCTGATTCCCGCCATCGACCTGAAAGACGGTCAGTGTGTACGCCTCAAACAGGGCGATATGGACCAGGCGACGATATTTTCCGAGGAACCGGCGGCGATGGCCCGACATTGGGTCGATCGCGGTGCCCGGCGTCTGCACCTCGTCGACCTGAATGGCGCGTTCGCCGGCAAGCCGAAGAACGAAGACGCGATTCGCGCAATCATCGAGGAGGTGGGCGGCGAGATTCCCGTTCAGCTGGGCGGCGGCATTCGCGATCTGAATACGATCGAGCGCTATCTGGACGACGGTTTGTCGTACGTGATCATCGGCACGGCGGCGGTGAAGAATCCCGGCTTTCTGCAGGATGCCTGCACGGCGTTCGGCGGTCATATCATCGTCGGGCTGGATGCGAAAGACGGCAAGGTCGCGACCGACGGCTGGAGCAAGCTGACCGGCCATGAAGTGGCCGATCTCGCGTGCAAGTTCGAGGACTACGGCTGCGAGTCGATCATCTATACCGACATCGGCCGTGACGGCATGCTACAGGGCATCAACATCGAAGCCACGGTGCGTCTCGCTCGCGCGGTGAAGATTCCGGTGATCGCGAGCGGCGGTTTGTCGAACCTCGCGGACATCGAATCGCTGTGCGAAGTCGAAGACGAAGGCATTGAAGGCGTGATCTGCGGCCGGGCCATCTACTCGGGCGATCTCGACTTCGCGGCGGCGCAAACCCTCGCGGATCGGCTGCGCGAATCGGACGACGCTTAAAACGGGGAGGCGGGGCCGGCAGGCTTGCCGCTCGCGCCTCGTGCGTTCGGCGTCGCGGCGAGCGAATCGCCGGCGTCCGAGCGGCGCGACCTGACACCGGCATACCGTCTCGAGCCGGTTGCGTGGAACTCACCGGCGGCGCGACTGACCGCGCCGGCACTGTGCCGCTCGTCCAGGCGAGCGGCCTCATCAGCGGTATTGGCAGAATTGCAAGATCATGGCTCTAGCTAAACGCATCATCCCCTGTCTCGACGTCACGGCTGGCCGCGTGGTCAAGGGCGTCAACTTCGTCGAACTGCGCGATGCGGGCGACCCGGTCGAAATCGCCCGCCGCTACGACGATCAGGGCGCGGACGAACTCACCTTCCTCGACATCACCGCCACCTCGGATCAGCGCGATCTGATCCTGCCGATCATCGAAGCGGTCGCCTCCCAGGTGTTCATTCCGCTCACGGTCGGCGGCGGCGTGCGCGCCGTCGAAGACGTGCGGCGCCTGTTGAACGCGGGCGCGGACAAGATCAGCATGAATTCGTCGGCGGTGGCGAATCCGCAGCTCGTGAAAGACGCGACGGACAAATACGGCTCGCAATGCATCGTGGTCGCAATCGACGCGAAGCGCGTCTCCGCAGCAGGCGAAGCGCCGCGCTGGGAAGTCTTCACGCATGGCGGACGCAAGGCCACCGGGCTGGACGCCGTCGAATGGGCGCGCAAGATGGCCGAACTCGGCGCCGGCGAAATCCTGCTCACCAGCATGGACCGCGACGGCACGAAGAGCGGCTTCGATCTCGCGCTCACGCGCGCCGTGTCCGACGCGGTGCCGATCCCGGTGATCGCCTCGGGCGGCGTGGGCAACCTGCAGCATCTGGCCGACGGCATCAAGGAAGGCCGCGCGGACGCGGTACTCGCCGCGAGCATTTTCCACTACGGCGAACACACCGTGGGCGAGGCCAAGCGCTTCATGGCCGATCAGGGCATTTCGGTGAGGTTGTGACGTGGTGAATCCCTCGGCAGTCAATTGGCTCGACAAGGTCAAATGGGACGCGAACGGCCTCGTGCCGGTGATCGCGCAGGAAGCGTGGACGAACGACGTGCTGATGTTCGCGTGGATGAACCGCGAAGCTCTCGCGAAAACCGTCGAAACGGGGCGCGCGGTGTATTTCTCGCGCTCGCGTCAGCGCCTGTGGTTCAAGGGCGAAGAGTCCGGCCACGTGCAGCACGTGCACGAACTGCGGCTCGATTGCGACGAAGACGTCGTGCTGCTGAAGGTGGAGCAGGTGTCGGGCATTGCCTGCCACACCGGCCGCCACTCGTGCTTTTTCCAGAAATTCGAAGGCTCGGTGGAAGATGGCGACTGGGTCGCCGTCGAAGCCGTGCTGAAAGACCCCGAACAGATCTACAAATGACGCAATCCACGCAAACCACGCCGTCCAACGCCGCGTCCACCACCGACACGCTGCTGCGCCTCGCGGCGATCATCGACAGCCGCAAGGGCGGCGATCCGGAGGTCTCGTATGTGTCGCGCCTGTTCCACAAAGGCGACGACGCGGTGCTGAAGAAGATCGGCGAAGAAGCCACCGAAGTCGTGCTGGCCGCCAAGGACGCACGCCACGGCGGCGCGCCGAAGGCGCTGGTCGGCGAAGTCGCGGACTTATGGTTCCATTGCCTCGTCATGCTGTCGCACTTCGATCTGAGCCCGGCTGACGTGCTCGCCGAACTCGAACGCCGCGAAGGCATGTCGGGTATCGAGGAAAAGGCGCTGCGCAAGAGCCGCGACCGCGAGCAGAACGGCGATTGAGCGACGACTGAGCGGCAACTGAGCGGAGGCCGAACGACGGACGTTCGGCGCACCGTCTTGAACTGGCGAGCAACGGCGCCCATATTGCACTGAACGCATCTGACGCGCATCCTCGGGAGGACGCAAGCATGGAACAGTCGCACGAAAGCTATCCGCCAACGGTTTATCGCAACGCGATCGAGCCGGAGCGCGAGCGCAGCCTGCGCACGCTCACCCACGTCCTCTACGCGCTGTACGCGGTCCACTGGCTGACGGGCGGCCTGACCATCCTGATCGCGATCATCATCAATTACATCAAGCGGCCCGACGTGGTGGGCACGCCGTATGAAGCCCATTTCGAGTGGCAGATCCGTTCCTTCTGGATGGCCTTGCTGGGTTATGCGATCGGCGGCGTGCTGCTGTTCGTGGTGATCGGCATTCCGGTACTGTGGGCCGTGAGCATCTGGATGTTGTACCGTATTATCAAAGGCTGGCTGTATCTGTACGATAACAAGCCGCTCGCGAATCCGCGCGGCTGGTTCTGAGTTTCGTCCGGGCGTTGCCGGGCCTGACATGAACCGCGCCGCGCACGTTTCGCGCTCCAGCCATACTGTGTCAGGAATACGATGAGTCACGACCCGAACTGCCTTTTCTGCAAGATCGCCGCCGGCGAGATTCCGTCGACCAAAGTCCACGAAGACGACGAGTTCGTTGCCTTCCGCGACATTCGCCCGGCCGCTGAAACCCACGTGCTGGTGATTCCGCGCAAGCACATCGCCACCCTGTCGAATTGCACCGAAAGCGATGCACCGCTGCTTGGTAGAATGCTTGTCCTGACCGCGCGTCTGGCGGATCAGTTAGGCGTGGCGTACACGGGCGGCGAAACGGGTTTTCGCACGGTAATCAATACCGGTCCGGGCGGCGGGCAGGAGGTGTATCACCTGCACGCTCATATTCTCGCGGGACCGCGCCCCTGGCAGCGCATGGGTTGACAGGGCAACCGGGCGGCGCGGTGAGTTTTGGTCACGGACAATAGCGCGGCCGTTGTTTTTGCCGCATTGTAATGTCGCCGACGCGATCGTCTGGCCACAATGGCATTCCGTGTCGCGGGTTGAACCGGAAGGGCTCGCGGTAACGTATATATAGATGAAGCGTACGCGCTTCGATTCACGCTGCAAGGCGTCCGAGTTCACCGCATCACGGTGCGATATCGGGGTTAAGGAGAGTAGTCATGGGTTCGTTGAGCATTTGGCATTGGTTGATCGTGTTGTTGATCGTGGCACTCGTGTTTGGCACGAAGAAACTGCGCAATATCGGCACCGATCTGGGTGGCGCCGTGAAGGGCTTCAAGGAAGGCATGAAGGAAGCCGAAACGCCGGCAGGCGAAGCGCAACAGCGCGAACTGCCGCGTAACGGCGCCGTAGATGTGGATGCGAAGGAAAAGGCGCCGCGTTCGGGCGATTACCGCTAAGCCGCGGCTTAACCGCGTTACTGACGGACATTCCACTCCATGCTGGACCTCGGTCTAACCAAGATGGCGCTGATCGGCGTCGTCGCGCTGGTCGTACTTGGCCCTGAGCGCCTGCCACGCGTCGCCCGCACGGCGGGCGCGCTGTTCGGCCGCGCGCAGCGGTATATCAACGACGTGAAGGCGGAAGTCACGCGCGAAATCGAGCTCGACGAACTGCGCCGCATGAAAAGCGAGTTCGAAGCGGCCGCGACCAACGTCGAAACTTCCGTTCAGGACAATCTGCGCAAGCATGAGAGCGAGTTGAACGACGCGTGGAACAGCGGCACGTCGGTGTCGCCGAGCATTGCGGGCGGCGCGCTCGAAGACGTCGGCAATGCAGGCAACTCAGCGTGGCCGCGCAGCACGTCGGCTGCGGGCTCCAAACACAAGAACTGGCGCGTCAAGCAGACAGCCATGCCCACCTGGTACAAGCGCGCGACCACGCGCCGCACGCGTGTGCAGTCGGGTGCGGCGCGCGTGGCGCGGCATACACCGGCCACCATGCGTCGTCCGACGCGGTTCTTCTGATGATCAGAACGACAATCTCTAACCGAGGGCCGGTGTGAGCGACCCCCAGCAAACCCAGAACGAAGGCACTGAAGAGACCTTCATTTCCCACCTCGTTGAATTGCGCGACCGTATCATTCGCGCCGGCCTTGCCGTCGTCGTGGTGTTCGTGGGACTCGTGTATTGGGCGCCGGATATCTTCCGGCTGCTGGCGCGGCCGTTGATGCAGAATCTGCCGAAGGACGGCAAGATGATCGTCACGGATGTGACCGGCTCGTTCTTCGTGCCGATGAAGGTGACCATGCTGGTGGCCTTTGTGATCGCGCTGCCAATCGTGCTGTATCAGATCTGGGCATTCGTTGCGCCGGGTCTTTACCAGCACGAGAAAAAACTGGTCGGGCCGCTGGTGGGCAGCAGCTACACGCTGTTCCTGTGCGGCATGGCGTTCGCGTACTTCGTGGTGTTCCCGACTATCTTCCGCGTGATGGCGCACTACAACGCGCCGCTCGGCGCGGAGATGACCACGGACATCGACAATTACCTGAGCTTTGTGCTGACCATGTTCATCGCGTTCGGCGTGACGTTCGAAGTGCCGATCGTCGTGGTGCTGCTGGTCCGCATGAACGTGGTGACGCTCAAGAAGCTCAAGGAGATTCGTCCGTATGTGATCGTCGGCGCCTTTGTTATCTCCGCCGTGGTCACGCCGCCGGACGTGTTCTCGCAGCTGATTCTGGCGATTCCGTTGATCGTGCTTTACGAAGCGGGGATCATTGCGGCGCGGCTGATTGTGGGCAAGCAGCCGGTGGTGATCGAGGATGCGGGCGCGTCGGAGTGAACCCGAGGTGCAGGCCGATAAAAAGGGCAGTTCATTGCAGGCTGCCCTTTTGTTTGAGCGCCTGTGGTTCGCGATTAGTTCACCCGAAGCTTTGGTGCATCCACAACCGCTTATCGATCGACCATTGGATATGACGGGCCTTGTAAAAGCAGAGAACCACCGGTGACAGCAGAGATCTGGAACAGTCTGAAAGCGTTTGTCGCGGAAGATGCCGGCAAACCGATTGTCGGCCGGCTGCAACTAACGAGAGACGCGGACCTTTATCACGATCTGGACATGAATCCAGGGCGTATCGCGGAATTTATTAAGGCATGGGCCGCACGCTTCGGTGTCGACATAGGCGGTTTTGATCCGCACCACTACTATCCGGCTGCGAAGCTGAATAGCGGACCCTTCTTCGCAACAGTGGCCAAGTCGCCGTTCAGCGCCAGTGCGCGCGAAACCCTTGGCGGTAGATCTCTTACTCTCGGCATGCTCGAGGAGGCTATGAAAACGCGGCGGTGGGACGCGTAGCGGTCTTCCAGCGCCTGAATCTCAACCCCCATCATCATCCTGCTGATCACTGCCGCCATTATCCTCAACCGGTTGCTTCGGCGGAGGCGGACGCTTGCCGATGGTGACGTCCAGATCCATCTCGCGGCTCTTGCGCACCAGATGCACCTTTGCAGCCGTACCCGGCTTGATCTGCGCGATCACGTTCAGCAGGCGCGTAGTGTCGGTGATCTCCTGCCCGTTCACGCTCACGAGAATATCGCCCGGCTTGATGCCCGCACGGTCCGCGGGTCCGTTCTTCAATACGCCCGCGACAATCGCCCCCGACTTCTGATCCAGCCCGAACGATTCCGCGATCTCCGGCGTGACGTCCTGCGGTTCGACGCCGATCCAGCCGCGCGTGACCGAACCCGTGGTGATGATGCTCTCCAGCACGCTGCGCGCGGTCGACACGGGAATCGCGAAGCCAATGCCGAGCGAGCCACCTGAGCGCGAATAGATGGCGGTGTTGATGCCGAGCAGGTTGCCGTTCACGTCGACCAGTGCGCCACCCGAGTTGCCCGGGTTGATGGCCGCATCGGTCTGAATAAAGTTTTCGAACGTGTTGATGCCGAGGTGATTGCGCCCGAGCGCGCTGACGATGCCCATTGTCACCGTCTGGCCGACGCCGAACGGATTGCCGATCGCCAGCACCACGTCGCCGACGCGCGTCTGATCCATACGGCCGAGCGTGATGGTGGGCAGATTGGTCATGTTGACCTTGAGCACGGCCAGATCCGTTTCCGGGTCGATACCGATGACCTTCGCATTCGTGGTGCGGCCGTCGGCCAGCGCGATTTCGATCTGGTCGGCGCCGTCCACGACGTGCTGGTTCGTTAGAATGTAACCTTCCGAACTCACTATCACGCCGGAGCCGAGATTGGATGCGGGCTGCTCCTGCTGCTTGCGATTGTTCTTGTCGCCGAAAAAGTAGCGGAACAGCGGATCTTTCGCGCGCGGGTCGGGCGGCAGTGAGCCATCCTTGCTGGAGAACACGTTGACGACCGCCGGCATGGCCTTTTGCGCGGCGTCTGCATACGACGCCTGGGCTGGGCCGCTGCCGATACCTGGCGCCACTTCCCGCAGGGCGACGATCGGTTCGGCGAGTTGCTTGCCGAATTGCCCCTGACGCTGCAGCCACTGCGGTTTGAGAGTCGCAACGATGAACATGAGCGCCAACAGCACGGTCACCGCTTGGGCAAAGAACAGCCAAAAGCGTCTAAGCATCTGAAGACTAGAGGTTTATATGGATCGGATCGAACTTGAATTGTACTTGAACAATCTCCTTGAAACCGCGCGCTTCAAGGACTATTGCCCCAATGGGCTGCAGGTCGAAGGGCGTCGCAAGATCAACAAGCTGGCGACCGGCGTAACCGCTTCGGCGGCCTTCCTGGAAGCCGCGCTGGATTGGGGCGCGGACGCCGTGCTGGTCCATCACGGCTACTTCTGGCGCAACGAGGCGCCGCAGATCACCGGCCGCAAATATGGGCGTCTCAAACTGCTGATCGCCAACGAGCTGAATCTGTTCGCCTATCACCTGCCGCTCGACGCCCATCCCGAGTTCGGCAACAACGCGCAGATCGGCGCGAAGATGGGCTGGATCAGCGACGCGCGCTTCGGCGAGAACGACCTCGGCTGGCTCGCCACCTTCCCGATGCCGATCACGCTCGCCCACTTCACCGCGCAGGTCGAGCAGACGCTCGGCCGCACGCCGCTCGTGTTCGGCGACGCGGAGCGCGAACTGCGTCGCGTGGCCTGGTGCACGGGCGCCGCGCAAGGCATGTTCGACGCAGCTATCAACGCGGGTGCCGACGTCTACCTGACCGGCGAAGTGTCGGAGTCGGTGATGCATACGTCGGCGGAAAGCGGCGTCGCTTTTCTTGCGGCGGGCCACCATGCCACGGAGCGCTTCGGCGTGCAGGCGGTGGGCAAGCACCTGTCCGAGCAGTTCGATATCGAACACCTCTTTATCGATATCCCTAATCCCGTTTGAATCGCGAAATTCAGATAAAACGCATTAGAGAAGAAAAAAGCAGGAATAACGCAGAGGGCACTTAAAAGGAGGTGCAAAAAAGTTTGCGATCCGTACGGAGAAACCCTGATTTATCAAGGGCTTCGCACGGTTTTTGGCAATCGGCCCTTGTAAATGGCGACTCCATTCGCGCAAACTAGCGGCGGTAGAAGCGACGTGAAGGAAAAATCCAACTCAGAAGTGGGGCGTGTGATGCGAGACAAGGAAGATGAACGCGTCGACGGCAGCCGCCGTACCTGGCTGATAGCGACGACCGTAGCAGGTGGCATAGGAGGCGTTGCCACTGTCGTACCCTTTGTTAGTTCGTTTGCACCATCTGAAAAGGCCAAGGCAGCAGGTGCCCCGGTCGAAGTCGATATCGGCGATCTCAAGCCTGGCGACATGAAGACCGTAGCCTGGCGTGGCAAACCGGTGTGGATCATCAACCGCACCGACAAGATGCTCGCCGATGTCCAGAAAGCCGATAACGAAGTAGCGGATCCCCACACCAAGAATCCTTTTTCAATGCCGTTGCCGGAGTACTGCAATAACGAGTACCGTTCACGCGCCGACCACAAGAATCTGTTCGTCGCCGTCGCCGTGTGCACCCATCTGGGTTGTACGCCGACGCCGCGCTTCCAGGAGGGCGCGCAGCCCAATCTTCCGGACGACTGGCCAGGCGGCTTTCTGTGCCCGTGCCACGGCTCGACCTATGACATGGCCGGCCGCGTCTTCAAGAACAAACCTGCGCCGCAGAACCTCGACATCCCGCCTTACATGTTCACCTCGGCCACCGGCCTCGTGATCGGCAAGGACGAGAAAGGAGAAGCGTAATGGCGATCGAACACGAAGTAGAGACGACCGGGCTGGTCGGCTGGATCGACCGGCGCTTTCCGCTGACCTCCACCTGGAAGAAGCACGTTTCCGAGTACTACGCGCCGAAGAACTTCAACTTCTGGTACTTCTTCGGTTCGCTCGCGCTGCTGGTGCTGGTCAATCAGGTCGTGACTGGCATTTTCCTCACCATGAACTACAAGCCCGACGCGACGCTCGCGTTCTCGTCGGTCGAGTACATCATGCGCGAGGTGCCGTGGGGCTGGCTGATCCGTTACATGCATTCCACGGGCGCGTCGATGTTTTTCGTCGTCGTCTATCTGCACATGTTCCGCGGGCTGATGTACGGCTCGTACCGCAAGCCGCGCGAACTGGTGTGGATCTTCGGCTGCGCGATTTTCCTGTGCCTGATGGCCGAGGCGTTTTTCGGCTATCTGCTGCCGTGGGGCCAGATGTCGTTCTGGGGCGCGCAGGTGATCGTGAACCTGTTCTCGGCGATTCCGTTCATCGGGCCGGATCTGTCGCTGTGGATTCGCGGCGACTATGTAGTCTCGGACGTCACGCTGAACCGCTTCTTCGCGTTTCATGTGATTGCGATTCCGCTCGTGCTGATCGGTCTGGTGGTCGCCCACCTGGTCGCGCTGCATGAAGTCGGTTCGAACAATCCGGACGGCATCGAGATCAAGGCGAAGAAGGACCCGGACGGCATTCCGCTCGACGGCATTCCGTTCCACCCGTACTACTCGGTGCACGACTTCATGGGCGTGACGGTGTTTCTGTTTATCTTCGCCGCGATCATCTTCTTCGCGCCGGAGATGGGCGGCTACTTCCTCGAAGCGAACAACTTTGTGCCGGCCAACCCGCTGCAAACGCCGCCCGAAATCGCGCCGGTATGGTACTTCACCGCTTTCTACGCGATGCTGCGCGCCACCACCGATCCGTTCAAGATCGTGCTGATGGTCGTGATCGCGCTGCTCGGCCTGCTCGCGCTGGTGCGCGCGCGCGGCAAGTGGAGGCTCGGTCTGCCGGTGCTCGCGGTGCTGGTGATTCTGGCTATGGCGTTCACCGAATCGAAGTTCTGGGGCGTGGTGGTGATGGGCAGCGCGGTCGTTTCGCTGTTCTTCCTGCCGTGGCTCGACCGCTCGCCGGTCAAGTCGATCCGGTATCGGCCGTTTTTTCACAAAGTGTTCTATGGCATCTTCGTGGCCGCGTTTCTGACTTTGGCCTTTCTCGGCACCAAACCGCCGTCGCCGGCCGCCACGCTGATCGCCCAGATCTGCGCACTGATCTACTTCGCGTTTTTCCTCGGTATGCCGTTCTGGACGCGGCTTGGCACGTTCAAGCAGCCGCCCGAACGGGTGCGGTTCAAGCCTCACTAATCGCGAGCCAGGAGAACACGAATGAAAAAACTGCTTACGAAGTGCGCGCTGATCGGCGCGACACTGCTTGCGGTGCTGGCCGCCCCGGCTTACGCGGACGAGAATTTCCCGCTCGACCGTGCGCCGGATAACGCGGAGAATTTCGCTTCTTTGCAGCACGGCGCGCAATTGTTTGTAAACTATTGCCTGAATTGCCACAGCGCGAACCTGATGCGGTACAACCGGCTGACCGACCTCGGCATTACGCCGAACGAAATTCAGGCGAACCTGCTGTTCACCACGGATAAAATCGGCAACACAATGACCGTGGCGATGCGCCCCGAAGACGCGAAAGCGTGGTTCGGCGCGAGTCCGCCGGATTTGTCGGTGGAAGCGCGGGCGCGCGGCAAAGACTGGCTGTACACGTATTTGCGCAGCTTTTACCGCGACAATACGCGGCCGACAGGCTGGAACAATCTGGTGTATGAAAACGTGAGCATGCCTCACGTGCTGTGGCAGCTTCAGGGGCAACGTACCGCGAAGTTCGGTGACGAAACCGACGAAAAAACCGGTGAGACGGTACACAAATTTGTGGGCTTCCAGCAGGTCACTCCGGGGACGATGTCGCCGGTAGATTATGATTCTGCTGTGGCCGACCTCGTGTCGTACCTGTCATGGATGTCCGAACCGACCCAGAAAACCCGCAAACAGCTTGGCGTGTGGGTGCTGATGTTCCTCGGTATCCTGAGCTTTTTCGCCTGGCGACTGAACGCCGCGTACTGGAAACATATCAAATAATCACGCCGTCACCCGGCGTGGGGCCGGCGCCAGGAAAAACCTGCTGAACGGTTTTTCCGCGCGCTGGCCTTTCAGCTTTTTGAGGAAACGTAAATATGATGGTTCTGTATTCCGGCACAACTTGCCCGTTCTCCCAGCGCTGCCGGCTGGTGTTGTTCGAAAAGGGC
Source organism: Paraburkholderia dioscoreae (assembly GCF_902459535.1). Taxonomy (NCBI): domain Bacteria; kingdom Pseudomonadati; phylum Pseudomonadota; class Betaproteobacteria; order Burkholderiales; family Burkholderiaceae; genus Paraburkholderia; species Paraburkholderia dioscoreae. Next base: position 4,070,572 of record NZ_LR699553.1, on the reverse strand, counting down.
ATGGACTTCGAGATCCGCGACGTCGACCTGTTTAACAAGCCGGAAGACATCGCTGTGATGAATCCGTATGGTCAGGTGCCGATTCTCGTCGAACGGGATCTGATTCTGTACGAATCGAACATCATCAACGAGTATATCGACGAGCGCTTTCCGCACCCGCAACTGATGCCGGCCGATCCGGTTCAGCGCGCCCGCGCACGCCTGTTCCTGCTGAACTTCGAGAAAGAGCTGTTCGTGCACGTCGGCACGCTCGAAAACGAAAAAGGCAAGGCCGCCGAGAAGAATCACGAGAAGGCCCGTCTCGCGATCCGCGATCGCCTGACGCAACTCGCGCCGATCTTCCTGAAGAACAAGTACATGCTCGGCGAAGAGTTCTCGATGCTCGACGTCGCGATCGCGCCGTTGCTGTGGCGTCTGGACCACTACGGCATTGAATTGTCGAAGAACGCCGCGCCGCTGATGAAGTACGCCGAGCGCATTTTCAGCCGCCCGGCTTATATCGAAGCGCTGACGCCTTCGGAAAAGGTGATGCGTCGTTGAGTTTGGCTTTGGGGTGAGGGTGCCGCGCGGCTGGCTGAGCGCGGGCCCGCGCCCGGCAAGAGGACTGTTGATGCAAGAGATTTCCACCAAGCCTTATCTGCTGCGCGCGCTTTATGAGTGGTGCACGGATAACGGCTATACGCCGCACATCGCGGTCCGGGTCGACAATCAGACGCGCGTGCCGCGCCAGTTTGTGCGCGACAACGAAATCGTGCTGAACATCAGCTTCGAGGCGACCAGCCAGTTGCAGATGGGCAACGAGTGGATCGAGTTCAGCGCGCGTTTCTCCGGCAAGTCGCACAAGATCGAAGTGCCGATCGCCAATATTCTCGCGATCTACGCGCGTGAAAACGGCCAGGGCATGGCGTTTCCGGTCGAGTCCCCGGGCGGTGAAGCGCTGGATTCGGGGGCTGACGCGGAAGTGGCAGAAGAGGCGGAGTCGCCCGTGCCGCGTGCGGTCGAAACGGCGCCGGTCACGGATGCCGTCGCCGCCAAAACGGATAGCGCGACGGACGGCCCGCAGCCTGACGACGACGGATCGAAAGGTGGCGGAAGGGCTCGCCTCAAGATCGTAAAATGAAGTAGAATCACGGCCTCATGCCGGCTTAGCTCATCAGGTAGAGCGCTTGACTTGTAATCATGAGGTGGCGGGTTCGAGTCCTGCAGCCGGCACCAGTTGTACTAAACGGGGTTTCTGTTCATTCAGAAACCCCGTTTTTATTTGTGCGTGCGCACGCGTTTGCCAGCGGCGGGTGATTAAATCCACCGCGCATAAATGGACGTTGTCGGGAATAACCAGATTAATGAAAAAACCAGTTGCGGACGCCAATGAACGTCCGCAACTGAAGGCTTATTTTTGAGCTAACGCTGTGGATGTGATCCGGCGCCGCGGTTGGTCTCTCAGGTTCTTCGGGATACGGCTGTATTCCATTAATTGAGAAAACTATACCGGGCATACTCCTTTCTGTCTATTAATTGGCCGTAAACCCCTACATAACGCAGCGCCGCCTGATACACGAGTTGACGGACTCGTATAATCGTGTCGCCTATCTTTTATCGAATAAGAAGCAGACGGCACCAAAGGAGCCGGGTCCATGACATCGGTGAGGCTCGATAGTGTCCAAAATCACCATATCTCTTTCACCTTGTCGATTATGGACTTTTTTGTCTAGAATTTGTCCGCCGATCGCGACAGCCCACCCGCGTCACCAGATTTTCGCCGACGAATAGCGCACCGCGAACCCGGACGACAGAGGTACTATTCGGGCGTCAGTCGGCAACGCTATCAAGTACTCCGGCGGGCAACGCCCCCCGATGACGCGGCTTCCCAGCGCGTCGCTCCTGCAACACCGATCCCACCTTCATCATGACCAGCCCTGCAACCATCACCTGGCCCGAAGCCGACGGCCCCCGCGCCGCGCGTTGGCGCTCCGAAGCGGCCTTGCCGCCGCCCAGGCGCGTCATCGTCGCGGATGACCGTACTACCGCCGATTCCGCTTACCGCCTCGCTTGCGAAGGTACGGCGCTGCTGTGGAACGGCGACTTCCAGAATGCTCGCCAACTGCTGCAGGCGGTCACGCGCCGACTCGAGCGCAAGCCTCGCAAGCACGGCGAGACGCCGATCGACGCGTTCAATCTGCATCGACAGGCGCAGTCGCAACGCGCGCGCACGCTCGGCATGATTCTGATTCCACTCGACGCCGTATACGGCATTCCGCTGCGCCGCGCGCCCGATGTCCAGCAAGCCTGCATCGAAACTTATGGACCGGCTACTGGCGAGGCATCCGTCGTATCGCTGCGCGAACTGCTCGGCATGATCGGCGCGCACGAATGGCGCAAGAAGGGCGTCGAGATTGCGGCGCTCGGCGACCGGATCCATCCCCACTACGGTGTGTTTTCACCGGTGCGCGGCGAGTACGTGGATCTCGTCGCGCGCGCGCCGCTGCCTTCGCTAAACAAGGCATTCGATATCGGTACGGGCACGGGCGTGTTGGCCGCGCTGCTGGCAAAACGCGGTGTAAAGAAGATCATCGCTACCGATCAGGACCCTCGTGCGCTCGCCTGCGCGCGCGAGAACCTGACTCGCCTTGGCTACGATCAGCAGGTTGAGGTCGTGCAGGCCGATCTGTTTCCTGAAGGCCGGGCGCCGCTCGTGGTTTGCAATCCGCCGTGGTTGCCGGCAAGGCCGGCTTCTCCGATCGAGTATGCGATCTACGATCCGGAAAGCCGCATGCTGCTCAGTTTCCTGAATGGACTCGCGGACCATCTGTCGCCGGGTGGGGAAGGCTGGCTGATCATGTCGGATTTCGCTGAGCATCTCGGCTTGCGCACGCGCGACCGGCTGCTTGCCGCCATCGACAAGGCGGGGTTGGTCGTGGCGGGGCGCGAGGACATTCGTCCGCGCCACCCCAAATCGACCGATGAAACCGACGCGCTGCACACGGCGCGCATGGCCGAAGTGACATCGCTGTGGCGTCTCAAGGCACGATAGGCGGTGAGAGGAGTCGCCACGCCGTGAAGCGGGCAACGCGGCGCATCACGCCGATGCGCTGCGCGCCTTGAGTCCGGCGAGGTAAGCCGCTGCGCCCCGCCCCGCCGCGAGGCCGCTGGCAAAGCAAGCCGTAAGCAGGTAGCCACCCGTTGGCGCTTCCCAGTCCAACATTTCGCCCGCGCAGAATGCGCCCGGCAGGCGCTCGATCATCAGGCGCTCGTCGAGTGCTTCGAAGGGAATGCCGCCTGCGGTGCTGATCGCTTCTGCGATCGGTCGGGGGCGCGTGAGGCGCACCGGCAGCGCCTTGATTGCGTGCGCGAGGCGGTCCACGTCGGCGAAGGCTTCTTTCGACAAAATCTCATGCAACAAAGCCAGTTTGACCCCGCCAATGCCGATCCTGCCATGCAGATGAGTCGACATCGAGCGTGAGCCGCGCGGTCGTATGACCTCGGCGATGATTCGCTCCAAAGGCAAGCCTGGCGCCAGATCCAGCGCGATTGTCGCCGCCCCGTCGGCCAGAATTCGGTCGCGGATGAGGGCCGACAAGGCGTAAATCAGGCTGCCTTCGAGGCCCGTTTCAGTCAGAAGTATTTCACCTTGTCGATTGTGGACTTTATTGTCTACGCCGGTGAGCGCGATGGCTACCGGCTTGACCGGCTGGCCCGCAAAACGCTCGCGCAGATAAGGGCTCCAGTCCGCGTCGAAGCCGCAGTTTCCCGGCAGCAGGGGGGCTACGGGCACATCGCGCGAAGCCATCAGCGGCACCCACGCGGCGTCCGATCCAAGACGCGGCCAGCTTGCGCCGCCAAGCGCGAATACTACGGCGTCGAAGGTGACAGCCTGTTCACCGCCGGGCGTCGCGAATCGGAGCGCATGCGTGGCGGTGTCGCCGTCTGCTGCGGTATCCCAGCCGATCCACTTGTGTCGCATGTGAAAACGCACCCCTGCTTCGCGCAGCCGATGCAGCCAGGCACGCAGCATCGGCGCGGCTTTCATATCGGCTGGGAAAACGCGCCCCGAACTGCCGACGAAAGTCTCCACGCCCAGCCCGTGCAGCCACGCGCGCAAGGCGTCCGGATCGAAGACTTTCACGAGCGGTGCGAGCTGCTCGCGGCGCGCGCCATAGCGCCCGAGGAACGGTTCGAGCGGCTCCGAATGCGTGATGTTCATGCCGCCCTTGCCCGCCATCAGGAATTTGCGCCCGACCGATGGCATGGCGTCGTAGACGTCGACCTGCACGCCCTGCGAGGCAAGCGCCTCGGCGGCCATCAAGCCTGCGGGGCCGCCGCCGATCACGGCGACGCGGGCGGAATCGAATGAGGATGACATGCGGACCTGCAGATGAGGGGAAGAGGCGGCGCGCCGGCTGGATCGGGTGAGAAACGGGCGGCGCGAAGGGCGCTATTTTCACACCGCGGTCAGCGCAGGGCAAACGCGCGGGCAGGCCAGCGGGCCGAAAATGACTGGGTTCAGGCGGTCCCGCGTCCGGTAAGCCTGTGCCGTAGGCTTCGCTGCGGACAGCCGCGACCTATAATTTTCAAACACCTTCCATCGGACGCCGCGCGCGTCTTTTCCGTGTCAAACCCAGGTTCTCTCCTTCTCGCCACGCGACGCTACCTTTACTGCCTGTGGCACCGCGTCACGGAAGGCGATGTGGTTCGCGCGTCTGCTGCCTGCGTGGCTATCTGAACGTCTGGATCAAAGGAGACTGTCATGTCCCGCAAATACATTGATTGCCGCGAGTTTCCGAGCGAAATGAACTGCTCGGTCGCCTTATCCGCCGACAGCGAGAGCGAATTGCTCGACGCGGCGGTTCAGCATGCGGTCGCTGTGCATAAACATACGGATTCGCCGGAATTGCGCTCGCAACTCAAGACGCTCTTTCACGACGGCACGCCACCGGTCGAAGCGCCGCGCGCATGAGTTGCCCTCTTCCTCCGGGAATGAGACAGGCCGTGCGAGCCGCGTGAGCGGCGCCTTGCCGCCCGTGCGGATCGCGGCCTCTTTGAACTGTTCTAGCCGGGGTACGCCTCGTCGACCTTCAGCCCGGCGAGCTTGAAGATGACCCGCAGCGTTTGCGGTTTGATGTCGCGCCGCGAGGCGAGCGTAGTCATGACGAAGTCGAGCACTTTGGCGTACTTGAGCATGGTCAGGCAGGTTTCCATGTCCACGCTGCCATCGCGCATGACTTCGGCGAGACGCAGCATTTCCGTGGAGATGTCGCGGGCCATTTCCAGTTCGAGTTGCTGCTTTTCCGACCAGGCGGGGGTGGCGACGAGCTTCGCCAGCATTTCCTGAAACTTCTGTTCGACGTTTCCGTTGGGTACCGTATCCATTGCTGCCTCTTCTATTTTCCGAGCGCGCGTCCGGTTGAAGTCTCGGCGCGCTACTGGTTACGTAACGTTCGGCCCGTGTTCCGGGTCCGTCCTCCCCACATGCATCCGGTTCGCGTGATCAAAGCCACGACCGCAGCCAGTTGTTATAGGCGACACGGCCGACGCCGACGGGGCTGGGCCGATACGCACGCTGCTTTTTGCGCCCATCTGAATCCCCTGCATGAAGCCTTTTGGAGCAGGAATTGTTCCAGATTGACGCGATTTCTTGCGTGATACGCGCGGCTCTTCCGGTAAGCAAGCCGCACTTTGGGTAAACTGGCAGCAACTTTTCCCTTTTTCCGTCACCTGTCGCACGTTCGCGTTGCAAATGATGACGGTTTCCCCCCGATGTCCAGCAAAACCCACGAAATCCGGCCAAACCAATCCGTCGAGCTGCTGAAGGAGCTTCACATCCTCACGCGCGACGGCAAGATGAACCAGGACAGCCGTCGCAAGCTGAAACAGGTCTACCACCTGTTCCAGTTCATCGAGCCGCTGCTCAAGGAGCTCAGGGACAACCAGGGCGCCGTGACCCTCGTCGACCACGGCGCGGGCAAGTCCTATCTAGGTTTTATCCTGTACGACCTTTTCTTCAAGGAGTTTCAGGCGGAGGCGGGTGGTGCGTCGCACATATACGGCATTGAAACGCGCGAGGAGCTCGTCGCGAAGTCGGAGGAACTGGCGGGCCGGTTGGGCTTTACGGGCATGTCGTTCCTGAATCTGTCGGTCGCGGACTCGATCACGTCGGATGGCCTGCCTGCCCGGATCGACGTCGTGACGGCGCTGCACGCCTGCAATACGGCAACCGACGACGCGCTGCGCTTTGCTCTGGAAAAGAAGGCGAAGTACATCGTGGTCGTGCCGTGCTGTCAGGCCGAGGTGGCGGGCGTGCTGCGGCAGAACAAGGGGAAGTCTCTGGGGAGCGCGTTGACGGAGATCTGGCGGCATCCGTTGCATACACGGGAGTTTGGGAGCCAGATCACCAATGTGCTGCGGTGTTTGCAGCTCGAAGCGCACGGCTATCAGGTCAGCGTGACCGAACTCGTGGGGTGGGAGCATTCCATGAAGAATGAACTCATCATCGCCCAGTACAAGGATTTGCCGAGGCGTCGGCCGGCCGAGCGTCTGAACGAGGTGATGGAAACGCTCGGTATCGAGGAACTGAAAGAGCGGTTTTTTGTTTCGGCCTGACGGGCCGTTCTTTCCTGCGGCAAGGCCTCTCCTTCCCGGTGAATCACCGCTTCATCAAGGCATTCCACCCGGCAAGGCCGATCCGCCGAAGCGTTTCCTGATTCCGCTCGTAAATCTCTTCCGCATCGGGAAAGGCTTGAACCGCGCGCTCGATGCTGTCCTCGCGCAGCAAGTGCAAAATCGGATAGGGCGCCCGATTCGTGTAGTTCTCGATGTCGTCGGGCCCGCTGTCATCGAACTGATACAGAGGATGAAAGCTGGCGATCTGGACGATGCCTTCGAGCCGAAGCTGCTTGAGCAGGCGGTCGGCGAAAAACAGGCAGTCGTTATAGTCGAGAAAATCGCCAAGCGCCTGCGGCACGATCAACAGCGTCGTGTCGACGGCGTCCGGGCTGGCTGCCATCAGCGTCTGAAGCTCGGTTTCGAGATCGGTCAGCACACTTTCCATGTCCGCGGCATTGCTGACTGCGTAGCGAATCTGGCCCTTCACATGCACCGCCTTCGCGAACGGGCACAGGTTCAGACCGATCACCGCTTCGGTCAGCCAGTGGCGAGTAGCGGCGATGACGGCATCGTGGGATTCGGCGGGCAACGACATGGCGGGCGGTGGCGTGTGAGACAAAACGTCATTCTAACGGCGCGGCTCGGCATCGATTCATGCCTCGCGTAAACAGGATCGCAAAGCGCGAATCTCAGCTATCCGAAGCTGCCGCTGCCGTGCCGCATGCGGCGGCGATCAACTGCGCGGCGACCTTCGGCGCGGCCAGAATGGGCCCGCATCCTGGCCCGTAGGTCTGACTGGCTGCGTACACGCCTTCGATCATCAAACCTAGCCCATTGGCGAGCGCTACCGGATCGTCGGCACCCGCCGCCGTGGCGAGTTCCGTGAGGCGCGTCATCAACCGCGCCTTGTTGCGGAACACGAACTGCCGCGCCGGATGTGCCGCGTCCGGAAACTCCACCGATACGTTCACGAAAGGACAGCCGCGATAATCGTCCACCGACGCGCGCACCGCGAGGTCGTCGAAATATTGCTGAAGCTGTTTCGCCGGCTCGCCCGGATGTTTGGCGAAGCTTCTTTCCACGTAGCCGAAGAACTGCTCGTCCTTGCGCTCCAGATAAGCCATGACCAGATCGTCCTTCGACGAAAACTGGCGGTACAAGCTCATCTTGTTCACACCGGCGCGTTCGACCACCGCATCGACGCCGACGGCGCGCACACCCTCACGGTAGAACAATTCGTCCGCGGCGCGAAGCAGATGCTGTTGGGCCTGCGGCCCCGCCGTCTGCGCGCCGCGCGTGCGGCGTGCACTGGCCTGCTTTTGGGTTTCACTATCGGACATGGGTGGCTACCTGAATGAACCTGACGCCTTGACATGTTACCGATCAGTAACTAACATCGCAACACTCATTGTGACAGAGCTGTCACAAGTCCTTTACCGAAGTCGTAACGATGTGAGCGGCGCGGCCAGCCAGGCAAGTGTCGATTGGAGAACCGATGAACTGGGCAGCGAAACTGATCGGCGGCCGTTTTCACTATGGCTGGCTGACTGTCGCCGTAGTCTTTCTGGTGCTGCTGGCGGCAGCGGGCACGCGCGCCACGCCGAGCGTGATGATGGTGCCGCTCGAGCATCAATTCGGCTGGAGCCGCGCAACGATCTCATTGGCGATTTCGGTGAATATTGCGCTGTACGGTCTGATGGGCCCGTTCGCGGCTGCGGCCATGCAACGTTTCGGCGTGCGTCCCACGCTGCTGGCCGCGCTCGGCACGATGGCAGCGGGCGTGGCGCTCTCCTCGCTGATGACGCACCCGTGGCAAATGGTGCTGATCTGGGGCGTGATGGTCGGCGGCTCGACGGGTGTCGCGGCGCTGTCGTTGTCGGCGACCGTGGTGACGCGCTGGTTTACGACGCGGCGTGGCCTCGTCATGGGCATTCTCACGGCCAGTTCGGCGACCGGCCAGCTGGTGTTCCTGCCGATGCTCGCCGCCATCGCCGAGCATTACGGCTGGCGGCAAGTGGTGTGGGTCGTCGCCATTGCTGCCGCAATCGTGATTCCGCTTGTTGCGTTTCTGTTGCCCGAACGTCCGTCCGACATGAAGCTGCGTCCGTACGGCGAACCGCACGATACACCGGTCAACAGCACGGTCATCAAACAGAATCCGCTGGCTATCGCCTTCGGCACGCTTGCGATGGCGAGCAAAACCCGCGACTTCTGGCTGCTGTTTTTCAGCTTCTTTATCTGCGGCGCGAGCACCAACGGCTACGTCGGCACCCATCTGATCGCGATGTGCGGCGACTACGGCATGACGGAAGTGCAGGGCGCTTCGCTGCTTGCCGCTATGGGCATCTTCGATCTGTTCGGCACGACGCTCTCAGGCTGGTTGTCGGACCGCTTCAATAGCCGTGTGCTGCTGTTCTGGTACTACGGTCTGCGCGGTTTGTCGCTGATGTATCTGCCGCACGCGTTCGGCATCGACTTTTTCGGTCTGCCGCTGTTCGCCGTGTTTTACGGCCTGGACTGGATCGCGACCGTGCCGCCCACGGTGCGTCTGGCCACCGACGTCTACGGTAAGGAGGCGGCGCCGGTGGTGTTCGGCTGGGTTGTCGCCGGCCACCAGCTCGGCGCCGCATTCGCCGCGCTCGGCGCGGGCATGCTGCGGGCGAGCCTCGGCACCTACACGGTGGCGTCGATGATTTCGGGCGGTTTGTGCCTCGTCGCCGCAATGATCGTATTGCGGATCAACCGGCCCGCCAAGGTGCCGGAGCCGCAGGCGGTGTGACGCCGCGCGTCGCGCGCGGAGGACAGCGCGCTTGTCAGGACCACGGCCCCGAATGGGGCCGTTTTGCTATTGCCCGCCGGCGCGGAAACAAACTGTTCGCCCGATGGAGCACGCGCGCCGAAGCCCGGTTATGCTATGTGACCCCGGGCAAGTCGCCCGTCGATCATGAATTTCGACCGAGAGAAGCGCATGACCAACAAACCCGCCCCTACCGCAGTTGCCATTCACGAGCTGATTGCGGGCCGCTGGAGCCCGCGCGCGTATTCGAGCGAACCGGTGAGCCGCGAGCATTTGCAATCGGTGCTCGAAGCGGCACGCTGGGCGCCGTCTTCGTATAACGCGCAGCCGTGGCGTTTCCTCGTGTTCGACCGCAGCGTCGATGAAGTCTCGTTCAAGCAAGCCTTTGCCACGCTGGTGCCGTTCAACCAGGGCTGGAATGCGCCGGCGCCGGTGCTGATCGCGGTGACCACGCACACGCTCACCAACAAGGGCGAGGTGAATCGCTGCGCGCCGTACGATGCGGGCGCCGCGGCAATGGCGCTGGTCTTGCAGGCGCATGCGCTCGGACTTGCCGCGCATCAGATGAGCGGTTTTGACGTGAACGCGTTCCGCACGTCATTCAAGCTGCCGAGCGACGTCGACGTGATCGCGATCATTTCGCTCGGCCATTACGGCGACGTCGACAAGCTGGATCCGGTGTTGCGCGAGCGCGAGAAGTCGGTGCGTCAGCGTTTGCCGCTGGCGGAAATCGCCTACGGCGGCGGCTGGAAAAAGGCGTTCTGAACGGCTTGCCGCTTTCTTGCCGAAGTGAAACGCGCGGCGATGACCGCGCGTTTTTTTATTCCGCGCCCTCCGCGCCCTCCGCGTCATCCACGACGCTCGACAGCGGCGTCGCCACGTTCTCCAGCGACTTGCGCTCCGCATCCACGCCCCAGATCGCGGCGATCACCGCCGCCGCCAGCATCAGCGCCGAGCCGACCAGATAGCCCGAAAACACTTCGCTGCGCTGATGCGTGTCGATGAGCCTGCCGAAGAACGCGGGCCCAGCGATACCGCCGAGCGCCGTGCCGAACGCGTAGAAAACCGCGATGGCCAGCGCGCGAATCTCCAGCGGGAACGATTCGCTGACGGTCAGATAAGCCGAACTCGCAGCCGCCGACGCGAAAAAGAAGATCACCATCCACGCGATCGTCTGCGTGACGACGGTGAGCAACTGCTGCTCGAACAGGTAGCCGCTCAGTGTCAGCAGGACGGCGGACATCGCGTACGTCGCAAAGATCATCTTGCGTCGGCCGATCACGTCGAATAGTCGGCCGAGCAGCAGCGGTCCGAGGAAATTGCCGAGCGCGAAGGGCAGCAGATACCAGCCGATGTGGTCGCCCGGCACGTGGTAGAAATCGGTGAGCACCAGCGCGTAGGTGAAGAAGATCGCGTTGTAGAAAAACGCCTGCGCGGTCATCAGCGACAGGCCGACCAGCGCGCGCCGCCGGTGTACGTTGAAGAGCGTATGAAATACCTCGCGCAGCGGCGTATGTCCGCGAGCGCGCAGTCGCAAGCGCGTAAGGTCGTTGTCGGAGAGCATGTGGCCTTCGCTGCGAAAACGCGTTTCGATTCCTTCGACGATCGCGCGTGCGTCGCGCTCGTCACCGTGCGTGAGCAGCCAGCGCGGGCTTTCCGGCACCCAGATGCGCATCGGCAGAATACCCAGCGCGAGCACCGCGCCGATGAAGAAGCAGGCGCGCCAGCCCCAATCGGCGGGCAGCAGATGCGGATCGAGCAGCACCAGCGAGCCGGCCGCGCCGAGCCCCGCGCCGATCCAGAACGTGCCGTTGATACCCAGATCGGTCCAGCCGCGCACACGCGCCGGTGTGAATTCCTGGATTGTCGAGTTGATCGCCGTGTACTCGCCGCCAATGCCCGCGCCGGTCAGGAAGCGAAACAGCAGAAAGCTGGCCAGATTCCACGACAGCGCGGTGGCCGCCGTCGCCGCCAGATAAAGGGCGAGCGTGATGAAAAAGAGCTTGCGGCGGCCGAGCCGGTCGGTCAGCCAGCCGAACCCCAACGCGCCCAGCACCGCGCCGGCAATGTAGGCGCTGCCGGCCAGACCGACGTCGGCGTTGGTAAAGTGCAACGACGGACTGGACTTCAGTGCACTCGCCACCGCGCCCGCCAGCGTTACTTCCAGCCCGTCAAGCAGCCACGTCACACCCAGCGCCACCACGATCAGTGAGTGAAACCGGCCCCACGGCAAGCGGTCGAGCCGCGAAGGCAGATCCGTCTCGACGAGCGTCGTGCTTTTTTCATGAACTGCGGCAGTGGGCGGCGCGCTCATTGCTTGAAGTCTCCTGAAATCCGAAAATTGGCGGCGTATCCTGTCGAAATGAGCAATATTCGTTCCGTCGAACTGCCGTTCTCCGTTATCGTGACTGCGCTGAAAACGTCAGTTGATGCTCATCGGTCTTTCGTGTTACAAAGCCGCTCCCCTTCTGTCCGCGCCAGCCGTGAGCGGCGATTCCTGCCATGAACTATTGCGCGATTGACTTTGGTACTTCCAACTCGGCCGTGGCCGTTCCTGACGGCGGCGCGCTCAAGCTCGCGCCGGTCGAGGGCGCCTATACCACGCTGCCCACCTCGGTCTTTTTCAATACCGACGAGGACACCCGCGAATTCGGGCGGGCGGCGCTCGCCGCGTACATCGACGGCTTCGACGGCCGCCTGATGCGTTCCATGAAGAGCATTCTCGGCTCGCCGCTCGCCGAGAACTCCACCGATCTGGGCGACGGTTCCGCGATCAGGTACACCGATGTGATCGCGATTTTCATCGATCACCTCAAGCGCTCGGCCGAACAAAGCGTCGGTGGCCCGATTCATCGCGCCGTGCTGGGCCGCCCGGTGTTTTTCGTCGACGACGACCCGCGCGCCGATCAGATGGCGCAGCGGCAACTCGAAGCCGCCGCGCGCTCGGTCGGCTTGCAGGAGATCCACTTTCAGTATGAGCCGATCGCGGCCGCGTTCGACTACGAATCGCATCTGGCGGAAGAAGGGCTCGTGCTGGTGGCCGACATCGGCGGCGGCACCTCGGACTTCTCGCTGGTGCGGGTGGGGCCCGAGCGGATGAAGCGCGTCGAGCGCAAGGACGACGTGCTGGCTCACCACGGCGTGCACGTCGCGGGCACGGATTTCGACCGTCGCGTGGAACTGGCGACGATTTTGCGCGAACTCGGCTATCAAACGCTGGATCCGGAAGGGCGCGAGATCCCGAACCGGGTCTACTTCGATCTGGCGACCTGGCATCTGATCAACACCGTCTACTCCCCGAAGCGGGTCAGCGAACTCGCGCTGATGCGCCATCTATTCACCGAGGTCAAGCATCACGACCGCCTGATGCGCGTCGTGGACCGGCGCCTCGGCCATGCGCTGGCAGCGCATGCGGAAGAGGCGAAGATCGGCGTGGCGGCGGGTGGAGAGACCGTAATCGATCTCGACGAAGTGGAAGACGATCTGCGCCTTGCATTCGACGAAGCACAACTCATCGCGGCCGGACAGGACGAGACGCTGCGCATCGTGCAGGCAGCGCGCGATACGGTGCAGGCTGCCGGCGTCGCGACACGCGACGTCGACGCGATTTATTTCACCGGCGGCTCGACGGGTCTGGCGTTTTTATCGGGCGCATTGGCGGCGGCATTTCCCGATGCCAAGGCGGTATTCGGCGACCGTCTCGCGAGTGTGGCGACGGGGCTCGGTATTCACGCGCGGCGTCTGTTTGGATAACCGGACATTATCAGTCGCATATTGCGAAGATAATCACCATTCCAGTTTGAAGCAGATATAAAAAAACCCCGCCGAGGCGGGGTTTTTTGCGTCCTGAAGGGAGCGTGTTGCTTACACCGGCTTGATGTTAGCAGCTTGCTTGCCCTTCGGGCCCGTCTTCACTTCAAACGTAACCTTTTGGTTTTCTTGCAGCGTCTTGAAGCCTTCCGTGCGGATTTCCGAGAAATGCGCGAACAGATCTTCACCGCCGCCGTCCGGCGTGATGAAGCCAAAGCCCTTTGCGTCATTGAACCACTTGACGGTACCGGTTTCCATATTACTTGTTCCTAAAGATGGTAAATAAGGCCGAAGCCCAGAGGGTGCATGAAAATCAAGGAAGGGGGTAATGGGACCAACCGGAGTACCGTTGATGGGCGAACTACGAAAGACCAATTCACTCGCCGCTTGAAATCCTGCCCGAACGTTATACGGCGATTTTGAGAGAAGGTCAACAGTCTCCACACAACTTTACGTATTTTCTGGCAACGGGCGTGAAAGTTGCTTACAAACCTTGCTTTCCGTCTGATTTTTTTCCAGGGAGAACCCTTGGTTTCGCTGCAGGGGCGGGGTGCAACCGTTAAACTACGCGCCGCGCGTCGGTTGCACCTGTTTGGAATGGACCGTCGCGCAAGCATGCGCGTCACCCGTCTCCAGCGCCACGAGCGATGTCACGCGGTGCCGACATGGTTTTGCTGCAAACTTGCATGGGGCCGGAGTCGGTGCTGAAGCACCAGGTACGGCCGACACAGGAGAAGACGTGAAAAGTTCTATACAACGGAACATCGGGCCGTTCGCGCTAATGCTCACAGGCTTGGGTTCGATCATCGGCTCGGGCTGGCTGTTCGGCGCCTGGAAGGCTGCAAAAATTGCCGGGCCCGCTGCCATTTGTGCCTGGGTGATCGGCGCAGTCGTGATTCTCGCGATTGCATTGACCTACGCTGAACTCGGCGCGATGTTCCCGGAATCCGGCGGCATGGTGCGTTATGCGCGCTACTCGCACGGCGCGCTGGTTGGTTTTATCAGCGCATGGGCCAACTGGATCGCGATTGTTTCAGTTATTCCGATCGAGGCTGAAGCGTCCATTCAATATATGAGCACATGGCCCTATCCTTGGGCGCATGCGTTATTCGTGGACGGATCATTAACCACCAATGGGTTATTGCTGTCCGCGGCACTCGTGATCATTTACTTCCTGCTGAACTATTGGGGCGTGAAACTGTTCGCGCGCGCCAATTCGGCAATCACGATCTTCAAGTTCCTGATTCCGGGCGCGACGATCCTCGGCCTGATGCTGACGGGCTTCCACAAGGAAAACTTCGGCGAAGTGAGTACCTTCGCGCCGTACGGCTGGTCGGCGGTGCTGACTGCCGTGGCGACGAGCGGCATCGTGTTCGCGTTCAACGGTTTCCAGAGCCCGATCAACCTTGCCGGTGAAGCGCGCAATCCGGCCAAAAGCGTGCCGTTCGCGGTGATCGGCTCGATCCTGCTCGCACTGGTGATCTACGTGCTGCTGCAGATCGCGTATATCGGCGCGGTGAACCCGAGCGACGTGATGAAGGGCTGGAGCCATTTCAATTTCGCTTCGCCGTTCGCGGAACTGGCGATCGCACTGAACCTGAACTGGCTGGCGATCCTGCTCTATGTCGACGCGTTCGTCAGCCCGAGCGGCACGGGCACGACCTACATGGCGACCACCAGCCGCATGATCTACGCGATGGAGCGCAACAACACCATGCCGAAGATGTTCGGCAACGTGCACCCGTTCTACGGCGTGCCGCGTCAGGCGATGTGGTTCAACCTGCTGGTGTCGTTCATTTTCCTGTTCTTCTTCCGCGGCTGGAGTTCGCTGGCGGCGGTGATTTCGGTCGCCACGGTGATCTCTTACCTGACCGGCCCGATCAGCCTGATGTCCCTGCGCCGCGCGGCGACGGACCTTGAGCGTCCTCTGCATATTCCGGGCATGAAGATCATTGCACCGTTCGCGTTCGTCTGCGCGTCGCTGATCCTGTATTGGGCGAAGTGGCCGCTGACCGGCGAGATCATTCTGCTGATGGTCGTCGCTTTGCCGGTGTACTTCTACTTTCAGGCGAAGTCGGGTTTTGCCGGCTGGGGGCGTGATCTGAAGGCGGCATGGTGGCTGGTCGCTTATCTGCCGGTGATGGCGATTCTGTCGCTGATCGGCAGCAAGCAGTTCGGCGGTCACGACCTCATCCCTTACGGCTGGGACATGCTGGTGGTCATCGCGTTTTCGCTGGTGTTCTACTACTGGGGCGTGAATAGCGGCTATCGCTCGGAATATCTGGACGAGCGCCAGGAGCACGACGAAGTGCTCGAAGGCATCGGTGCGCACTAAGCTGCCGCGCTGAGTCTGCTGGCTGGAGCGTAGTCGGATCTGCTGTAAAAACCCCGCCCTGGCGCAATTCAGGCGGGGGTTTCTTGTTTGCTGGCGCGTATTCCGCGCCTAACGTGATCTGTGGATCACGCGGCGCCAAACACGTAGTTCGTCATGGCCAGCGAGCGCTGATAGGTTCCGAGCGACTGGATGGCCAGCGAATAATCGTCGTCCGCCGCGCCCAGGGCGGCGAATACAGGCAGCAGATGCTCGTCGGTAGGGTGCATCAGCACCGCGTGCGGCGCCTGGCGGCGGTAGTCGAGCAGCGCGTCGATATCGTGCGCGGCGAGCTTTTCTTCGAACCAGCCCGTGAATTCGGCGACGCGCGGATCGGCATCCTCTGGGCGAGCGGAGAAGTCGGCGGCGCGCAGATTGTGCGTGATCTGGCCGGAGCCGATCACCATCACACCGTCGTCCCTCAGCGACCGCAGCGCACGGCCGACGCGGAAGTGATGCGCGGCGTCCCTATGCGGCTGGATCGACAATTGGGCGACCGGCACATCGGCGTGGGGGAACATGAGCAGCATCGGCACCCACGCGCCGTGGTCGAGTCCGTGCGGCTGGACGTCCGCAAGGATGCTATTGTCGTTGAGCAGTACGGCTGCACGGCGCGCTACATCGGGCGCGCCCGGAGCCGGGTACTGGATCTCGTATAGCTGACGCGGAAAGCCGTAAAAATCGTGAATGGTCTCCGGCGCGGTCGACGTGCTGGCCACCGGTTGCGCCGTGCCCCAATGGGCCGACAACATGAGCACCGATTCCGGACGCGGCAGTTGCGCGCCGAGTACGCCGAATTCAGCGGACGGCAACGACGGGTCGATCGGCAGCGTCGGCGCGCCGTGCGACAGGAAAAGCGAAGGCAAGCGGTTCATGGCAGCAACGCCGCAGCTAAAGTGCGGCTAGAGATTGGGTTGCTACCAATATAGGGGTGAACCGTTGTTTGATAAACGGGTGAAAACGGAATTGATTGTGTCGCAGGTGTTGTTAATTTGCGCCGATGCACAGACTCAGCCCTGCTAGGTTCGCTATTCCTGAGTGCCGCGCAGCCCGGTCCACGCCGGCGCCAAAGCCGGTCCGAGCGCGAACAGATCCAGCACGCGCGCTACGGTGTGATCGACCATTTCGTCGATGGAAGCGGGCTGGTTGTAGAAGGCCGGCAAGGGTGGAAAGATCACGCCGCCCATTTCGGTGACGGCCGTCATGTTGCGCAGATGCGCCAGATTGAACGGCGTCTCGCGCACGAGCAGCACGAGTCGGCGGCGTTCTTTGAGCGTGACGTCGGCGGCGCGCGTGATCAGATTGTCCGAGAAACCGTGTGCGACGCTGGCGAGCGTCTTCATGGAGCAGGGGGCGACGACCATGCCGTCGGTGGCAAAAGAGCCGGACGCGATGCTCGCGCCGACGTCGCGCACCGAATGGACGACATCCGCGAGCGGATGGACATCCTCTTTGCTCAACCGGAGTTCGTGCTGGATATTGAGCCAGCCCGCGCTCGAAATCAGCAGGTGGCTTTCTACGCCGCCCAGCCGGCGCAGCGTTTCGAGCAGCCGGATGCCGTAGATGGCACCCGTCGCACCGGTGATCGCGACGATCAGCCGGCGCGGCGCCGCAGTGCGTGTTTGCATGGCTCGCGGCGCTTTAGGAATGCAAGCGTGTGGACCGTGGCCGCTCAGGCCGCGGCAAACAATTGCTGCAGTTCGCCCGATTCGTACATTTCCATCATGATGTCCGAACCGCCGATGAATTCGCCTTTCACATAGAGCTGCGGAATGGTCGGCCAGTTCGAGAACTGCTTGATACCCTGGCGGACTTCGTCGTCTTCGAGCACGTTGACGGTCTTGATTTCACCGACGCCGCACGCCTTCAGGATCTGGATGGCGCGGCCCGAAAAGCCGCACATCGGGAACTGGGCGGTGCCTTTCATGAAGAGGACGACGGCGTTGTCGTCGACGATTTGCTTGATGCGTTGTTGCGTATCCATGACTGACCTTGCGGTTCCGAGATGTGTAGGGAATAGGCTGAAATGATAGCGGATTTCGATACGGCAGGCCGAGCGCTGCTTTGCCCTTTCAACCTTTGTGGATATTAGGCGATGCGGATCAGCCGCCCAAACGTCCGCCGCTGATCCGCTCGATGCCGGCAAGATCGCGCTCCGAGCGGACTTGCATAAAACCTTGTGCCGTCAGCAGTTCGCGCACGGCTTCAGCCTGATCGTAGCCGTGCTCGATCCACACTACGCCCCCGGCGGCAAGCCGGGTGGGCGCGCCGGCGATGATGGCGCGAATGGCGCTGAGTCCGTCGGCTTCGTCGGTGAGCGCGCCGCGCGGTTCGAAGCGCAGATCGCCTTGCGCCAGATGCGGATCGCCGCTCGCGATATACGGCGGATTGCTGACGATCACGTGAAAGCGCAGCGCGGCGTCGAGCGAGCCGTACCAGTCGCTTTGCGTCAACACCACGGCGCCGCCGGGGCGCTTCGCGTCGAGCAGGCGGGCGGCGTTGCGCGTGGCCACCGCCAGCGCTTCGGCGGAGCGGTCGAGCGCCCAGACCTGCGCGTCGGGCCGCATGGATGCGATCGCGACGGCGATCGCGCCGGTTCCGGTGCCGAGATCGAGCACGCGAGGCCGTGCGAGGTTTTCCAGCGCCGCCAACGCGGTTTCGACCAGCAATTCAGTTTCGGGGCGCGGTATCAGCACGTGCGGCGTGACTTCGAAATTCAGCCCGAAAAATTCCCGGGCGCCGACCAGTTGCGCCACCGGCTCGCCGGCTGCGCGCCTTGCTTCCAGCGCCCGGTAACGCTCGACCACTTCGGCTTGGAGCGGCTCGTCGCTGCGTGTGATCAACTGCGTGGGCCGCCAGCCGAGCACGTGCGTGAGCAGGATCCGCGCTTCGAGCGGCGGCAGTGGCGAGGTGCGCATCAGCGCGGCTGGCGTGGCCGAAGTAGTCATGCGCGTTAGTCCGCATCACCGAGCGAGGCCAGCAATTCGGCCTGATGCTCGCTGACGAGTGCCGCGATCAGTTCGTCCAGATCGCCGTCCATGATTGCGTCGAGACGATAGAGCGTCAGGTTGATGCGGTGATCGGTCAGCCGCCCCTGCGGGAAGTTGTACGTGCGAATCCGCTCCGAACGGTCGCCCGAGCCGATCAGGCTCTTGCGCGTGGCGGCTTCCTTCGCCTGCTGCTCATGCGACTGCTTGTCCTTGATGCGCGCGGCCAGCACCTTCAGCGCGCGATCCTTGTTCTTGTGTTGCGAGCGGTCGTCCTGACATTCGACGACGATGCCGGTCGGCAAGTGCGTGACCCGCACCGCCGAATCGGTCTTGTTGATGTGCTGCCCACCCGCGCCGGACGCGCGAAATGTGTCGATGCGCAGATCCGCAGGATTGATCTCGACTTCGCCGATTTCGTCCGCTTCCGGCATGACCGCGACCGTGCACGCCGACGTGTGAATGCGGCCCTGGGTTTCAGTAGCCGGTACGCGTTGCACGCGATGGCCGCCGGACTCGAACTTCAGTTTCGAATAGGCGGCTTCGCCGGCAATCCGCACGATCACTTCCTTGTAGCCGCCCAGATCGGATTCGCTCGCCGACATCATCTCCACCTGCCAGCGGTTGCGCTCGGCATAGCGCAGGTACATGCGCAGCAGGTCGCCCGCGAACAGCGCGGATTCATCGCCGCCCGTGCCGGCACGGATTTCGAGGAAGATATTGCGATCGTCGTTCGGATCTTTCGGCAGCAGCATTTTCTGCAACTCGGCGCCGAGCTTGTCCATGCGCTCGCGCGCCGCGCGAATTTCTTCTTCCGCGAAGTCGCGCATGGAGGCGTCCGCCAGCAGTTCCTGCGCGGTGGCGGCGTCGTTCATGGCCTGGCGCCACAGCGCGTAGTGCTCGACCACCGGCCCGAGCTCGGCGTGTTCCCGCGTGAGCTTGCGGTATTGGTCGAGATTCGAGGTGATGTCCTCTCGGCTCAACAGATCGTTCAGTTCGGCCAGCCGGGTAGTGAGCTGGTCGAGCTTGCGTTGCATGCTCGTTTTCATCGGACGGGTATCGGAGCGGGCTCCGGCAAGGACGACAACTAGGGGGGTGGGCGGATGCCCTGGGTCAGAAGCACGTCGCGGGCCACTTGCGGTGGCCCGGACAGCGCGGCGCTAGCTGCGCCGCTAACGCTCCGTGGAACCGGAGTGTTTGTAGAAACCGCTCATGAGTTCGATGAGCGTGTCACGGTTCTCGCTGCTCGCGCGATTGAGCGCGTGCGTGGGGCCGTGGATGAGTTTGTTGGTGAGCGACTGCGACAGCGCCTCGAGCACGGCGGCCGGATCGTCACCGCGCGCGAGCATTTTCTGCGCGCGCTCCACCTCGGCGCGACGCAGCACGTCGGCTTGCGTGTGCATATGGCGGATCACCGGCACGATGCTGCGTGCGTCGAGCCATTGCATGAAATTCTGCACGCGCGTTTCGATGATCGCTTCGGCCTGCGCAACCGCGGCTTGCCGCGAAGCATTGCCTTCGCGGACGATCGCACCGAGGTCGTCGACGGTATACAGAAACACGTCTTCGAGCTGGCCGACTTCGGGTTCGATATCGCGCGGAACGGCCAGATCGACCATGAAAATCGGCCGGTGACGGCGCGCTTTCACCGCCCGCTCGACAGCGCCCAGGCCGATGATCGGCAACGTGGACGCAGTGCACGACACGATGATGTCGAACTCATGCATGCGCGAAGGCAGTTCCGACAGTGGAATGGCCCGGCCGTTGAAGCGCTCGGCGAGGCGCGTGCCGCGCTCGGCCGTGCGGTTCGCGACCACCAGTTCCTTCGGTTGCTGTGCAGCGAAGTGTGTGGCGCACAACTCGATCATTTCGCCCGCGCCGATGAACAGCACGCGCTGGTTCGCGACCTTGTCGAAAATCCGCTGGGCGAGGCGCACGGCGGCGGCGGCCATGGAAACCGACTGCGCGCCGATTTCGGTCGTGCTGCGCACTTCCTTCGCCACGGCGAAGGTGCGCTGGAACAACTGGTTCAGATAGGTGCCGAGCGCGCCGGCTTCGGACGCGGTACGCACCGCATCCTTCATTTGTCCGACGATTTGCGTCTCACCCAACACCATCGAATCCAGCCCCGATGCAACGCGAAACGCATGGCGCACGGCTTCCGACTGCGGCAGCGCGTAGACGTGCGGCGCGAGTTCGCCGATGGGCAGGTTGTGGTATCGGGACAGCCACTGGATCGCGGCTTCGCGCGCGGCCCGGTCGTCGGTCGCGCAGTAAAGCTCGGTGCGATTGCAGGTGGAGAGAATCGCCGCTTCCGGCGCCGTGCGGGCCGACGGGCCGAGCCAGATGCTCTTGAAGGTGTCCAATGCAGGCTTGATCTGTTCGAGCGGAAACGCCACGCGTTCGCGCAAGGCGACAGGCGCAGTGTGGTGATTGATTCCGATCGTTAGAAGCTGCATTTGGGGGAGCTATGGTTTAGCTCAATATTATAGCGTTTCCACGATTTTCACATTGCGCAGACGTCATTCGACCGCCGCAACGGCTTCCAGCGGGATCGCGTCGAGCTGATAGCCGTAGCCGTAAAGCGGTGTCAGGCAGTAACCGTGTTCGGGGTGAAGCTGCAATTTGCTGCGCACGCGCGACGCGTGCGTGTCGACCGTGCGCGACCTTACGTCGCGGCGGCGCGTCCAGACGTTTTCGAGAATATGCGCGCGCGACACCGGCCGCGACAGATTGCTGAAGAACAGTAGCGCGAGGCGGAATTCCTTCGGCGTGAGAGTGACCGTCCGGTTACGGAATGTGACGGCGAACTGCGCCGCGTCGAACGCATATTCGCCGATGATGTCGCGCCGCCGGTTGGGCGGCCGCCGCAAGCCGGCGCGGCGCAGGAGCGCGTCCACCCGGGCCAGCATCTCGGGGCCGCGGACCGGTTTGGTCAGGCAGTCGTCGGCGCCGGCGTGCAGCGCGGCGACAATCTGGCTTTCGCGCGGCGCCGACATCAGCACGATCACCGGCAAGCCCGGCAGGATAGCGCGGGCGCGCGGGATGACGTCTTCCGCGGAGTGGTCGCCAGCCCAGCTTTCGGTGATGAGAAGGTCGAAGAATTCGTCGTTGGCGCGAGCCAGAAACGGGACGCTCGCGGTGAAGTGCTGACACAGGTGGCCACCGGCGAAAACCAGCCGGCCGACCAGTTCCGCGTGCCGCAAGTCCGGCTCGATAAGGGCGATTCGCATGGCGCGCTTTCAGCGTGGCAATGACCGGGGACCAGGCTTTTTCGTAAGGCTTACAACTTGCCTAACATCACCCCGACCCCTAAACTCAACCGCTATGCGGAAAGCGCCGTGCTGAGCTTCTATAGTTAATGAGACAAAAATGCTAGCTGTTTTGGCCCCTTGCGCCCATGAGACGAATCCGAAACTGCGCGAGGCCAGCCGTTAATGGGGTGGCCCGGCCTCGTAGTGTTGGGGGCGGCGATCGGCCTGGCGGGCTGGTGGCTGCATCCGCTGCGACGCGCAAGCTGCGCGCGGTGGTGGGTGGCGCTATTGGCCGGGGTGCTGGGCGCGGCCGTCGCGCACATGGCCGGCAACGTGACTGGTCTCTTCCATGACGGTGATACGCTCGAATGGCCGGTATGCACCGCCGTCTCGTTGATCGCCGTTGCCGTGACGGTCGGCGTGCTTTCCCGTCGATGAATATTTGCAGGTGACTCCGATGAATGCCCGACTTCCCGAAACCTCCTCCATTCCCGAACGGCTCGCCACTTTGCGCAACGCAATGGCGCGCGAAGGCGTCGCCGCCTACCTCGTGCCGTCCGCGGACCCGCATCTGTCCGAGTATCTGCCGGGGCGCTGGCAAGGCCGGCAGTGGCTGTCGGGCTTCACCGGCTCGGCCGGCACGCTGATCGTCACCGCCGATTTCGCGGGTGTCTGGACGGACAGCCGCTATTGGGAACAGGCCAACGCGCAGTTGGCTGGGACCGGCGTTCAGCTGATGAAGATGACCGGCGGCCAGCAGACTGCGCCGCATTTCGAATGGCTCGCGCAGAACGTGCCGGCAGGCGGCACGGTCGGCGTGGACGGCGCCGTGCTCGGCGTGGCGGCGGCGCGGGCCTTGAGCCAGGCGCTGAGCGCGCGCGGCGTGCAACTGCGCACAAACGTCGATCTGTTCGACGCGATCTGGCCGCAGCGTCCGTCGCTGCCGGCGGCCGCCGTGTTCGAGCATGCCGCGCCGCACGCGAGCGTCGCCCGTTCGGACAAGCTCGCACAGATTCGCCGTGCAATGGCGGACAAGGGCGCGCAATGGCATTTCATCTCCACGCTCGACGACCTCGCCTGGCTGCTGAATCTGCGCGGCGCCGATGTCAGCTACAACCCGGTATTCGTGGCGCACGCGCTGATCGGAGTTGATCGCGCGTCGCTCTTCGTCGCTGACGGCAAGGTGCCGCAGGCACTGGCCGAGGCGTTGGCGAAAGACAACATCAGCGTCGAGCCGTATGCCAAAGCTGCGGACGCGCTGGCCGCGCTGCCCGCTGGCAGCACGCTGCTGATCGACCCGCGCCGCATTACGTTCGGCTCGTTGCAATCGGTGCCGGCCACGGTCAAGGTGATCGAGGCCGTCAATCCGTCCACCTTCTTCAAGTCGCGCAAGACCGAGGCGGAAGCCGAGCATGTGCGCGAGACGATGGAACAGGACGGTGCGGCACTGGCGGAATTTTTCGCCTGGTTCGAGGGCGCGCTGGGCCGCGAAACGATCACCGAACTCACTATCGACGAACGTTTGACGGCGGCCCGCGCGCGCCGTCCGGGCTTCGTGTCGCTGAGCTTTGCGACGATCGCCGGCTTCAACGCGAACGGCGCGATGCCGCATTACCGCGCCACCGAGGAATCACACTCGGTGATCGAGGGCAACGGCCTGTTGCTGATCGACTCCGGCGCGCAGTATCTGAGCGGCACGACCGACATCACCCGTGTGGTACCCGTCGGCACCATCAGCGAAGAACAGCGGCGCGATTTCACGATCGTGCTCAAGGGCACGATGGCGCTTTCGCGCGCGCACTTTCCGCGCGGTATCCGTTCGCCTATGCTCGACGCAATCGCCCGCGCGCCGATCTGGGAAGCCGGCGCCGATTACGGCCACGGCACCGGTCACGGCGTGGGTTATTTCCTGAACGTGCACGAAGGCCCGCAGGTGATTTCGCACTATGCGCCGGCCGAACCGTGGACCGCGATGGAAGAGGGCATGATCACCTCGGTCGAGCCGGGCATTTACCGTCCGGGAAAATGGGGCGTGCGGATCGAGAACCTCGTGCTGAACGTGCCTGCCGGCCAGACCGAGTTCGGCGACTTCCTCAAATTCGAGACGTTGACGCTGTGCCCGATCGACACACGTTGCCTCGATCTGTCGCTGTTGCGCGAGGACGAACGCGCGTGGCTGAACGCGTATCACGAGACCGTGCGCACGCGTCTGGCGCCGCACGTGTCGGGCGACGCCAAAGCATGGCTGGAGTTGCGCACGCAACCCATCTGATCGCAATCGGGAATTTGCTCACGGAGCGTGCATGGCCATCAAGGCAGTGGTGTTCGATTTCGGCGGCGTGCTGATCGACTGGAGCCCCGAGTATCTATATCGGGAGCTGATTCCTGACGAGACCGAGCGCCGCTGGTTTCTGACGCACGTCTGTTCGATGGACTGGGTGATCCGTCAGGACGGCGGCCAGCCGCTCGTCGAAGCCACCGAGGAACTCGTCGCGAAGTTTCCCGATCACGAAACGCTGATCCGCGCGTTCTACGAACGCTGGCACGAGATGGTGGCCGGCGTGCTCGAAGAGGGCGTGGCGATCATGGAAAAGCTCGAAGCGGCCGAGGTGCCGCTCTTCGGGTTGACCAACTGGTCGGCGGAGACCTTTCCGTATGCGTGGGAGCATTACCCGGTGCTGCGGCGATTTCGCGACATGGTTGTCTCGGGGCGGGTGGGGCTGGTGAAACCCGATCCGGCCATCTTCGCGGCCATGCTGGAGCGGATCGAAGTGCAACTGCCAGGCATCGAGCCCGCCGAGCTCGTCTTTATCGACGACAACCTGAAGAACGCCGAGGCCGCGACCGCGCTGGGCTGGCACGGCGTGCATCACACCAGCGCCGCGCAAACCGAAGCGAAACTGCGCGAGTTGGGATTGCCGGCGTGACGCTGCGGCGGCTCTGACGGTAAGGCGGCGCGTCTTCCGTTCCAGCGGCGCCGCTTCGCCTGTTTATTTAGGCGCGTTTCTTACCCAACCGACCGACCTACTGGCCAAGCAGATTCTTCAACGCGTTACCCAGGCCTTTCACGGTTTGTCCCGCGTCTTTTGCCACGTCCCCCACGCTCACGCCGAGCGCCTTGGCAAAGCCGGTGCCGATGCGCTTCATCAGTCCTTCCTGCACCGAGAATTTCGGGTCGCGCAGATTTCCGTCCAGAACGAAATGCAGCGTGATGTCGCCGTTGTGCGTTTTGAGCGCGGCGACCGCGGCTTTGGTCGGAATCGACATGAAGGTATCGAGCGGGTTGCCGCTGTCGGCGAGTTGCAGATTGTGGACCGTCAGCGTTCCGGGTGCGTGCAGCTGATAGTTGCGCACCGTCGAGTCGACTGTCAGGTCGACCGTGCCGCCGGTCACCTGTGCCTTCGCACCGGCTTTCTTGATCAGGTACGGGTCGAGCATCACGAGGTCGACGCCGCGCAGCTTGCTGCTGGTCTGCGAATCCTTGCTGGCGATTTTGATCCAGCCGCCGAACGACACCGTGCCCGTATGCGCCGGCCCTTTGATCGAACCGGTGACATTGATGCTGGTCGGCTCGGTGAGGGCGGGCAGACGGAGATTGTCGACGGTCGCATTGGCATCGCTGACCGTCACTTTGAACGGCGGCGGCCCGACCGTCATGTCGTAGAAGTGGAAGTTGCCCTGCTCGAAACTGATGTGATCGACCTGCTTTTCGCGGGGAACGGGGGCGGCCGCGCCGCTGGCTTCCGTGTCGGATTGGTTCACGGTTTGCCGCAGATTCGGCATCAGGCGAATCGCGCCGTCTTTCGTGCGCAGCACGGCGATGTCGAAGCCGCGCACCACCACGCTGCGGATATGCATGCGCCGCGCGATCAGATCGCGAATGTCCGGTGTCAGCGTGATTTCGTCCGCCCGCAGCGGGTCGCCGGCCGGCCAGCCAGGCGGCGCTTTGAGAAGGACGTTGGTGAGACGGACCGAGGTTAGTCCGACATCGATGGTTTCGGCGCTGCCCAATGGCCCGAGCGCCGCGATCACGCGCTCCTTGACCTCGCGTTGCGCGAACTGCAGGCCGCCGACCACGACGACGATCAGCACCAGCAGCACGCCGCCTACGGCGACGGCCCAGCGCTTGCCCTTCGACATCGCCATGCTTGCCTCCTCGTCACCGCGTTCCGGGCGGTGTGGCAGTGATTGGCCTGCGCGCTCGCCGGATAGGCGCGCGCTTGAATGGGATCGTTCGGGCGGAGCGCACGCGCCCCACCACGATGACATGTATCACGTCGTGGCACGCAATGCGTGTGCCGTACCCCTCATCGGGCGACGCCGGGTAATTCGCGGCATCTGCCGCGCTGTGGCGCGAAATACCCGCCGTCGTGCCTTGCGCGGCAAGCGGCCGTCAACGCGGCTCGCGCGTCGTCACAAGCGACAAGTCACGCGCAAGCCGCCCGGTTCGGCACTTATCGCGCGATCGGCTTGTAACGCAGACGCTTCGGACGTGCACCTTCTTCACCGAGACGCGCGCGCTTGTCCGCTTCGTATTCCTGGTAATTGCCGTCGAAGAACGTGACTTGCGAATCCCCTTCGAACGCGAGGATGTGCGTGGCGATCCGGTCGAGGAACCAGCGATCGTGCGAGATCACCAGCACCGAGCCGGCGAATTCGAGCAAGGCGTCTTCGAGCGCGCGCAGCGTTTCGACGTCGAGGTCGTTCGACGGTTCGTCCAGCAGCAGCACGTTGCCGCCCGAGATCAGCGTCTTGGCCAGATGCAGCCGGCCGCGTTCACCACCCGACAGATTGCCGACGATCTTCTGCTGGTCGCCGCCCTTGAAGTTGAAGCGGCCGATATACGCCCGCGACGGCGTTTCGTACTTGCCGACCGTCAGCACGTCCGCGCCGCCGGAGATTTCCTCGAACACGGTCTTCGAGCTGTCCAGCGCATCGCGGCTTTGATCCACGTACGCGAGCTTGACGGTCGGGCCCTGCACGATCTCGCCCGAATCCGGCTGCTCGCGGCCGGTGAGCATGCGGAACAGCGTGGACTTACCCGCGCCGTTCGGTCCGATGATGCCGACAATCGCGCCCGCCGGAATCTTGAAACTGACGTTGTCGAGCAGCAAACGGTCGCCATACGACTTGCTGACGTTCTTGAACTCGATCACTTCATTGCCCAGACGATCGCCGACCGGAATGAAGATTTCCGAGGTCTCGTTGCGCTTCTGGTAGTCCTGGCTATTCAGTTCCTCGAAGCGGGCGATACGCGCCTTCGACTTCGCCTGACGGCCCTTCGGGTTCTGGCGCACCCACTCCAGTTCCTTCTTGATGGCTTTCTGGCGCGCCGACTCCGACGATTCTTCCTGCTTCAGGCGCTCTTCCTTCTGGTCGAGCCAACTGCTGTAGTTGCCCTTCCACGGAATGCCGTGGCCGCGGTCGAGTTCGAGAATCCACTCGGCGGCGTTATCGAGGAAGTAGCGATCGTGAGTCACGGCGACCACGGTGCCCGGGAAGCGCGTGAGGAACTGTTCGAGCCAGTCGACCGATTCCGCGTCCAGGTGGTTGGTCGGCTCGTCGAGCAGCAGCATGTCCGGCTTTTCGAGCAGGAGCTTGCACAGCGCGACGCGGCGCTTTTCGCCGCCCGACAGATGTTCGATCTTCGCGTCCCAGGCCGGCAGGCGCAGTGCGTCGGCGGCGATTTCGATCTGCTGCTCGGCGTTGCCGCCGTCCGAGGTGGCGAGGATCGCTTCGTACTTGGCTTGCTCGGCGGCGAGCGCGTCGAAGTCGGCGTCCGGTTCGGCATAAGCCGCGTAGATTTCGTCGAGCTTCTTCTGCGCGTTGAACACGTCGCCGAGACCTTCCTCGATCGTTTCACGCACGGTTTTGTTCGGATCGAGCTGCGGTTCCTGCGGCAGATAGCCGATGTTCAGGTTCGGCATGGGCGTGGCTTCGCCTTCGATGTCCTTGTCCACACCGGCCATGATGCGGATCAGCGTCGACTTGCCCGAGCCGTTCAGGCCGAGCAGACCGATCTTCGCGCCGGGAAAAAACGACAGCGAGATGTCTTTCAGGATTTGACGCTTGGGTGGCACGATCTTGCCGACCCGGTTCATGGTGAAGACGTATTGGGCCATTTGCTTGCAATAGACGTTGACGACGCCGGCCGCGAAGGGGCGGGCTGCCGTGGGTGGATGGGTAATCGGTGTTATGGCCGGGCGGAGCGCCCGGTGCCGGCCGGCGCGGCGTGGAGCGCGGCGTCGAACTTCGCGACGCCTCGCGCGCGGGCGGCTTCTTCAGGTGGCATTGTACTTCGGCGCGGGTGCCGGACGGCAGTGGGTGTCTGCGGGTGTCCGTTCGGCCAGGGGCGGTTCGGATGCTCAGAGCCAATCCGCCACGCCGCCGTGCCGCGAGCACGTGCCGCTGCGGTGCCGGCTGAAGCTGTACGTGCCATCGCGGCAGCGCGCAGTCGCACCTTTCGGCGCCTTGCCGGATAGGGAACGGGCCGGCGCGTGCACGGTGTTGCCGTCGCGATTGGTATAGGTGTTGTGATTGCTGAGGTTCGCTTCGTCGGGCGTCGTGCCGGGCGCCACATAGGCGAACGCGGACGACACGCTGAACACCAGCGCCGCCGTCATTGCCGCGCAGGCGCGCAGGGTCTCGCGAGTCAAGCTTGTCATGGTTTTTCGAGTGCCCGTTATTTGGACCGCCCCGTGGGTTTTATCAGGCGTCAATTGGCGCGTCTTCCGCTTGCCGGATCGAAGAAATGCAGATGCTGCGCGGGCAGCGCTACTTGCAGCGCTTCGCCCGCTGCGGGCCGATGCGCGTGCGGCAGGCGCACTGTCACGTCATGCTTGCCCCAGCGGCCGTGCGCCAGATTGTCCGCGCCGAGCAGTTCGCAGGAATCGACGGTGAGCGTCGCGTGAGGCGCGTCTGGCTGACCCGGGCTCATGTGTTCCGGGCGGATGCCGAGCGTCCACTCGCGTCCTTTGGCGACTTCGCGGCCGATCGATACCACGCCTGTCAAAGGCAGTTTCGGACCGTTACCGGCTACTTCGAAAAGCGCACCGTCGTCCGACACGCGGCCTTCCAGCAGATTCATTCCCGGCGAGCCGATGAAGCTCGCGACGAACACCGTGGCGGGCCGCTCATAGACTTCGGTCGGCGCGCCGATCTGCTCGGCGTGGCCCTTGTTCATCACGATCACGCGCTGGGCCAAAGTCATTGCTTCGATCTGATCGTGCGTCACGTACAGACTCGTGGTGGCAAGCCGCGCATGCAGACGCTGGATTTCGAGCCGCATCTGCACGCGCAGTCGGGCGTCGAGATTCGACAGCGGTTCGTCGAACAGAAACACGGCCGGCTCGCGCACGATCGCGCGACCCATTGCGACGCGTTGCCGTTGCCCGCCGGACAACTCGCGCGGCTTGCGTTGCAGCAGCGCTTCGAGTTCGAGAATCTGCGCGGCGGCCTGCACGCGTTTTTCGATCTGCGCGCGGTCCACGCCCGCGATCTTCAGCGCGTAGCCCATGTTCTCGGCCACGCTCATGTGCGGATAGAGCGCATAGTTCTGGAACACCATCGCGATGTTGCGATCCTTCGGCTCCAGTTGATTGACCACTTTGCCAGCGATCGAAATAGTGCCCTCGGAGATGCGTTCGAGTCCCGCCACCATCCGCAGCAAGGTCGATTTGCCGCAACCGGACGGACCGACCATCACGACGAACTCGCCGTCGGCAACGTCCACGTCGATGCCGTGCAACACGAACTGTTTGCCGTCGTAGGTTTTTTTAACACCTTGCAGAGTCAGTGCAGCCATGCCGTTTTAGCCTTTCGTTGCTTGCCGCGGATCGCGCGGTGTTGTCCGCGGTGGTGTCTATTCCAATGCATGAAAAATGCTCGCTGAAGCGCCGCTCACTTCTCCGCGTCCACGAGTCCGCGCACGAACCAGCGCTGCATCGTCAGCACCACGGCGAGCGGCGGCAGCATCGCGAGCAGTGTCGCGGTCATCACCAGGTGCCATTCGGTCGCGGTGTCGCCGGACGCAATCATGCTTTTGATGCCCACAACAGCCGTGGTCAGCGACTGCTGGCTCGTGATCAGAATCGGCCACAGGTACTGATTCCAGCCGTAAATGAACGTGATGACGAAGAGCGCCGCCATGTTCGTCTTCGACAGCGGCAACACGACGTCCCAGAAAAACCGCATGGCGCCTGCGCCATCGATCCGTGCGGCTTCCATGAGTTCGTCCGGCAGTGTCATGAAAAACTGGCGGAACAGGAAAGTCGCGGTGGCCGAGGCGATCAGCGGCAACGTCAAACCGCTATACGTGTTGCTCAGATGCATCGACGACACGACCTGTACGGTTGGAAACATGCGCACTTCGACCGGCAGCATCAACGTGATGAAGATCAGCCAGAACGCGAGGTTGCGAAACGGGAAACGGAAGAACACGATCGCGTACGCGGAAATCATCGAGACCGCGATCTTGCCGATCGAGATCACCAGCGCCATCACGAGGCTGTTGAACAGCATGCGGCCGAACGGCGCCGCCGCGTTGCCGCTGCCTTGCGACCAGACGGTCGCGATGTTCTCGAACAAATGCGTGCTCGGCACCAGCGAAAGCGGCACGCTGAACACCTCGTGCTCGCTCATGGTCGCCGCGCAAAACGCGACGTACACCGGAAACACCACCAGCACGACGCCCAGAATCAGCACCGCGTGGCAGAAGAGGTCGAAACCGCGGCGGTTCTCGATCATGAGTATTGAACCTTGCGTTCGATGAAGCGGAATTGCACGACCGTCAACGCGACGACGATCACCATCAGGATCACCGACTGCGCGCCCGAACTGCCGATGTCGAGCCCCTGGAAACCTTCGGCGAAGATCTTGTAGATCAGCGTGCGGGTGGCTTGCGCCGGACCGCCGCCGGTTGCCGCGTCGATCACAGGGAAGGTGTCGAAGAACGCGTAGGTGATGTTGATCACCAGCAGGAAGAAACTGGTCGGCGACAGAAGCGGCAGTGCGATGCCGAAAAAGCGTCGCACCGGACCGGCGCCGTCGATCGCCGCCGCTTCGATCAGCGAGCGCGGAATGGCCTGCAAGCCGGCGTAGAAGAACAGAAAGTTATAGCTGACCTGTTTCCAGACGGACGCGAGCACCACGAGGAACATTGCCTGGCCCGCGTTCAGCGCGTGATTCCACACAATGCCGTATTTGGCCAGCGCATAAGTGACGAGGCCGATGCTCGGGTTGAACAGGAACGACCACAACACGGCGGCGATTGCGGGCGCGACCGCGTACGGCCAGATCAGGAGCGTCTGATATGTCCTGGCGCCGCGTGTCACACGATCGGCGCAGACCGCGAGCAGTAGCGAAATCACGAGCCCCGACACCGTGACGAGCGCGCAGAAGATCAGCGTCGTATAAAACGACGACAGGTAAAGCGGATCAGCAAAGAGCTGCTTGAAGTTGGCAAGCCCGACGAACTCGCTCGACGTGCCGAACGCGTCCTGACTTTGCGTGGATTGCCAGAGAGCCTCACCGGCAGGCCACAGGAAAAACAGCAGCGTGATCGCGAGTTGCGGCGCGACGAGCAGGTAGGGCAGCAGGCTGGAGCCGAAGCTGGAGCGCTTTTCCATCGATGATTTCCAAGGTTCTGCTGCAAGCACTGGCTTCGGCGCGAGCGCACCGAAGCCCTGCCCGCTTAATTACCGGCTTTCTCGAAGCGGCGCAGCAGTTCATCGCCGCGCGACACGGAGGCGTCGAGCGCCTGTTGCGGCGTTTTCTTCTGTGCCCAGACCTGTTCGAGCTCTTCGTCGATGACGGTGCGGATCTGCGGCATGTTGCCCAGACGCAAGCCCTTCGTGTACGGCAGCGGCGGCTTGTTGAGCATCTGCTTGATGGCGGTATCGCTGCCCGGGTTCTTCTCGTAGAAGCCTTGCTGCTGCGTCAGTTGATAAGCGGCGGTGGTGACCGGCAGATAGCCGGTGTCCTGATGCCACTTCGCGGCAACCGGCGCCGACGACAGATACGAGAGGAATTTCGCCACGCCCTTGTACACCGCCGGATCCTTGCCCGACAGCACCCACAGGCTGGCTCCGCCGATGATCGCGTTCTGCGGCGCGCCCTTCACGCTGGCGTCGTACGGCATCATGCCGGTGCCGAAGTTGAACTTCGCGTACTTCTTGATCGTGGCGAGCGACCCCGACGAGTTGGTGATGATCCCGCAGTCGCCGCTATAGAACTTCGACACCGGTTCGTCCTTGCGGCCAACGTAGGTGAACGTGCCGTCCTTCTGCATGTTCTGCAGGAACTGGATGTGCGCGACCTGCAGCGGCTTGTTGAATTCCAGTTGCGCGTCCGGGCCGTCGAAGCCGTTGTTCTTCGACGCGAACGGCGCGCCATGCCACGCGCTGTAGTTCTCGAGTTGAATCCAGCTCTGCCAGCCGGACGAATAGCCGCACGCCATGCCCGACGCCTTCAGCTTCTGTGCGTCGGTCTGCAGTTCGGCCCAGGTTTTCGGCGGCTGGTTCGGGTCGAGCCCGGCTTTCCTGAACGCGTCCTTGTTGTAGTACAGCACCGGTGTCGAGCTGTTGAACGGCAGAGAGATCAGCTCGCCGGTTTTCGCGTCGCTGTAATAGCTCGCGATGGTCGGCACAAAGGCCTTTTCATCGAGCGGCACGCCGGCTTGCTTGAATACTTCCGATACGGGGATCACGGCCTTCTTCGCCTGCATCATCGTGGCGGTGCCGACTTCATAGACCTGCAGGATGGCCGGCGCATTGCCGCTGCGATACGCGGCGATGCCGGCAGCGAGAGTCTGGTCGTAGGTGCCCTTGAAGATCGGCACGATCTTGTAGTCGCTTTGCGACGTGTTGAATGCGTTGGCAATGTCGTTCAGCCGTTCGCCCAGCGCGGCTTCCATGCCGTGCCAGAACTGGATTTCTGTTGCGGCGTGGGCCGCCTGACTGAGGCCGGCGCTCAACACGGCGGCAACGGCAAGCGAACGGATTAGCGGCTTCAAACTCATCGATTTGTCTCCCATGCAACATGGTTGCTGATCGGAACGGGCGCTGATGCGAATCGCGCGATTCTATTTGTGTTCGATGACAGTCCGGCGTCGGCTGCCGGGCGGCGTACGCCGTTTTTTGACGGGTGCCGAATGCCGCAATTTAACATCGGTGTCACAAAACGGAAACAGCCAGCGTTGGAACGTGCAAGTTTGCATGCGAGCAGGGCCGAGCCTCGTTCGCTGGACGCGGCCGTTTGCGCGCGGGCATGATAGGCGTTGGTTTGGGTCGTGCCCGTCTCGTGTACGTTACGCCCCGGTGCGTATTAATCAGGATTCCAGATGCTGAGTTCAGTACGATTTGTCGCAGGTAGTTGCATCGCAAGCGCCGCATTGACGGGTTGTTCGCTCACGTCCGTCCCGACGAAGAATGTCGTCGCCCAGGTGAGCTCGTTACCGGCGATCATCGCGCATCGCGGCGGCACGGGCGATGCGCCGGAGAATACGCTCGAAGCGATTCGGCTGTCGATCTCGAATCGCGCCGATGCGATGTGGCTCACCGTGCAGTTGAGCAGGGACGGTGTGCCGGTTCTCTATCGGCCGGCTGATCTGTCGGCGTTGACCGACGCGAAAGGGCCGGTGTCTGCTTATACGGCGGCACAACTTGCGCGCGTGAATGCCGGGTGGAAGTTCCAGCGCGCAGACACGTATCCCTACCGCGATCGCCCTTTGGGCATTCCGACATTGCGCGAGGCCCTGCGCAGCATGCCGGCAGGCATGCCGGTCATCCTCGACATGAAGGCGCTGCCCGCCGAACCGCAAACTCAGGCGGTCGCGCGCTTGCTCGATGAAGAAAACGCGTGGCAGCGGGTGTCGATCTATTCGACAGAAGCGGCTTATCAAAAGACTTTTGCGGCTTATCCGCAAGCCAGGCTATTCGAATCACGCGATGCGACGCGTGGGCGGCTCGTGCGTGTGCTGCTGCATCAGGGTTGTGTGGACGCGCCGGCCGAACACG
Organism: Paraburkholderia dioscoreae; assembly: GCF_902459535.1. Classification (NCBI taxonomy): domain Bacteria; kingdom Pseudomonadati; phylum Pseudomonadota; class Betaproteobacteria; order Burkholderiales; family Burkholderiaceae; genus Paraburkholderia; species Paraburkholderia dioscoreae. The sequence goes on along the minus strand of NZ_LR699553.1, from coordinate 4,036,739 downwards.
CCATGAGCGCGTTCGAGTTGCATCGCGCGGTGACGGTGGTCGAGAAGTTCACGTTGGGAGAAGGGCGCTCGGATGTCCATGCTACGCTGTGGACGGCCGCCACCGTCGCATGCTTCCGGCAGAAGCCCGGCGTGCGAATCGTCGCGATTGCCGTGAACGATGCGGACGATTACCGGACGGCGGCGTGCCTCGGCATCGACGCGGTGCTCGCGGATTCGCCGTCGAAGATGGCGGCCGTCAGGGACGGTATCGCGTTGCCGCTGCAGTGTGCGCGTGCCGGCACGACCGGCCGGCAGTAAAGCAAAGAGCCCGCGCAAGGCGGGCTCTTCCGAGGTCAGCGGCGGCGGGCGGCGGCGCTCAGGTTTCCACCCGTGACCGCCTCGCGCCGAAGCCGAGGCTCGAACTCGAAACTCACACATTGAACAGGAAGTTCATCACGTCGCCATCGTGCACGACGTATTCCTTGCCTTCCGCGCGCATCTTGCCGGCTTCCTTCGCGCCTTGCTCACCCTTGTAGGTGATGAAGTCGTTGAACGCGATGGTCTGCGCGCGAATGAAGCCGCGCTCGAAGTCCGTGTGAATCGCGCCCGCAGCCTGCGGCGCCGTGTCGCCGATATGGATCGTCCACGCGCGCACTTCCTTCACACCGGCCGTGAAGTAGGTTTGCAGGCCGAGCAGCTTGAAGGCGGCGCGGATCACGCGGTTCAGGCCCGGCTCTTCCATGCCCATGTCGGCGAGGAACACTTCCATGTCGGCTTCGTCGAGGTCGGCGATTTCCGCTTCGATCGCAGCGCACACGGCGACGACCGGCGCGTTTTCCGTGGCTGCGAACTTCGTGACCGCGTCGAGGTGCGGATTGTTCTCGAAACCGTTTTCCTTCACGTTGGCCACGTACATGGTCGGCTTGGCGGTGATCAGGCAGAACGGCTTGAGCGTGGCTTTTTCTTCGTCCGAGAGGTCGAGCGCGCGGACCGGCTTGGCCTGGTCGAGCTGCGCGCGCACTTTTTCCAGCACGGCGGCGTTCTTGATGGCTTCCTTGTCGTTGCCCGACTTGGCCGCCTTCGAATAGCGCGCCAACGCCTTTTCGACGGTGGCGAGGTCGGCCAGCGCCAGTTCGGTGTTGATCACTTCGATATCCGACAGCGGATCGACCTTGTTCGCGACGTGAATCACGTTCTCGTCTTCGAAGCAGCGCACCACGTGCGTGATCGCATCCGTTTCGCGGATGTTGGCGAGAAACTGGTTGCCCAGACCTTCGCCCTTGCTCGCGCCGGCCACGAGACCGGCGATGTCGACGAATTCCACCACGGCCGGCAGGATGCGCTCCGGCTTGACGATTTCAGCGAGCGCCTTCAGCCGCGCGTCCGGCACTTCGACGATGCCGACGTTCGGCTCGATCGTGCAGAACGGATAGTTTTCGGCGGCAATGCCCGCCTTGGTCAGCGCATTGAACAGAGTGGACTTGCCGACGTTAGGCAGGCCGACGATGCCGCATTTGAGGCTCATGGAAATCCTTCAGTGATTCAGTAAGTTGCGTGACGCGCTCGACGCTGTGTGCAGGATTCGGGAAGCCTTCGCGTGTGGCGTGGCGGACAAATGCAGCGGAGCGGGACAAGACACCGGATCGGGGCGTTGGCTCGACGACCGGGTGCGAGTTTTCACGGAAAGCGTAATTGTAACCCGTTCGGATGGGCTGACTGCGGCGGCGGAGGGCGAGCGGCGCTTGCCGTCCAGGGTGGCGCCCGGAGGCGCCTGCCTTCCAGCCGCGAATCGACGCGGCTGCGCGAGGCGAACGCGGCGCTGGCGGCGGCCGGTCATCTGTGAATAGCGGCGCGCTTGTCCGGGCGCAAATGCCGCGCGCGTCGATCCGTCCCTCGCAACCCCCGCGGCTATAATGCGCGGATGAACGCACACCACCAGACCTTTGACGCGGCCGTGATCGGCGGCGGGCTCGTCGGCAAGACCGCGGCGCTCGCGCTCACGCAAGGCGGGCTGCGCGTGGCACTGCTCGCGCAACCTTGCGCGGCGCTGCCTCCCGGCGCCAGCTTCGACTCGCGGGTCTACGCGCTGTCGTCGAGCTCACAGGCTCTGCTGGAGCGTTTGCGGGTCTGGCAGGCGCTCGATCTGACGCGGCTCGGCCCCGTCTACGACATGCGCGTCTACGGCGACGCGCACGCCGAGCTGCATTTCTCCGCGTTTCAGGCTTCCGTGCCGCAACTGGCGTGGATCGTCGAGTCGTCGGTGATCGAGCGCGCGCTGGATGCGGCGCTGCGCTTCCAGCCGAATCTCACCTGGATCGACACGCGCGCTCAGGCGCTCGACTTCACCGCTGACAGCGCCAGCGTTGGGCTGGCTAACGGCAATGTGCTCGAAGCCGATCTGGTGGTCGGCGCGGACGGCGCGCACTCGTGGGTGCGGGCGCAGATCGGCTCGAAAATGGACCGGCGCGACTACAGGCAGACCGGCGTGGTCGCCAATTTCAAGGCTGAGAAGCCGCACGGCGAGACTGCCTGTCAATGGTTCAAGGACGGCGAGATCATCGCACTGCTGCCCATGCCGGACGGCCATGTTTCGCTGGTGTGGTCGGCGCGCACCGAGCACGCCGAACAACTGGTCGCGCTCGATCCGGCGCAGCTTGCCGCGGAGGTGGAGCGCGTGACGGGCGGCCAGTTCGGTGCGCTCGACTGCGTGACGCCCGCGCAAGGTTTCCCGCTCGCGCTGCAAACGGTGGACCGGCTGGTGGCGCCGCGCGTCGCGCTGGTCGGCGACGCCGCGCATCTGATCCATCCGCTGGCCGGGCAGGGCATGAACCTTGGCTTGCGCGACGTCGCGGCGCTCGCCGATACCGTCGCCGGCAAGGAGTCGTTCCGCGATCTCGGCGACATGGTGCTGCTGCGCCGCTACGAACGCGCGCGCCGCGAAGACATCCGGGCGCTGATGATCGCCACCGACGGTTTGCAAAAACTGTTTTCCGTTCCCGGTCCTTTCGCCAAGGCACTGCGCAATACCGGTATGGCTTTCGTCGGGGCGCAGCCGTTCATCAAGCGCTGGCTGGTGTCGGCCGCGCTCGGTTGAAGCGCGCGGTCCGGCGTGCCGCAGCCGGCCAGACAGGTATCATGAACGGATGGACGCGGTTCCGGTCAGATCGGGACCGTCACGAAACGCGCCAAACGCGCGCTTGAACCCAGGAATTCAGCATGAAAAAGACTTTCCGCATCGCGGCCGCCGCGCTTGCCATCGCAGCCGTCACGATCGGCTGCTCGGCACAGGCCGACCAGACTACCGACAAGCTCAAGGCCACGCTGCAAACGCGTCTCGCGGACGTGACGATCAAGAGCGTGACGAAGTCGCCGATTGCCGGCCTGTACGAAGTGAACCTCGGCACGCAGATCGTGTATAGCGACGCGAACGGCGACTATCTGCTGCTCGGCGACATGGTCGACGCGAAGACCCGCAAGAATCTGACCGAGGCGCGTCTGGCGGAAACCAACCGTATCGATTTCGCTAGCCTGCCGTTCGGAAACGCCGTGAAAGTCGTGAAGGGCAACGGCGCGCGCAAGATCGCCGTATTCTCCGACCCGAACTGCCCGTACTGCAAGCAGCTCGAAACGTCGCTCAAGTCGATCGACAACGTGACGATCTATACCTTCCTGTACCCGGTGCTGTCGCCGGATTCGACCGCGAAGTCGAAGTCGATCTGGTGCTCAACGGACCGCGCGAAGGCATGGGAATCATGGATGCAGAACCATCAGGCGCCCACCGCCGCCGGCACCTGCGACACCGCCGCGATCGACAAGAACCTCGCGCTCGGCCACGCCATGAACGTCGACGGCACGCCCACGGTGTTTCTCGCGGACGGCCGCCGTCTGCCCGGCGCCGTGCCGGCCGACCGGCTGGACAAGGAAATGTCCGCGGTGCGCTGAGCACGCACAACCCATCCGGCAAAGGAGGCGCGACGTGCGCCTCCTTTCGCATCAAGCCCGACCATCCCCGCCAGAACACTTCTAATCGCCGCCGATGAAGCCGATCCGCTACACCATCGTTCCCAAGCAGCCCGCCGCCCACCTGTTCGAAGTCACCGTGACCGTCGCCGATCCCGATCCGGCCGGCCAGCGTTTCATGCTGCCGGTGTGGATTCCGGGCAGCTACATGGTGCGCGAGTTCGCCCGCAACATCGTGACGCTGCGCGCTTTCAACGACGCGGGCCGCAAGGTGCGCGTCGAAAAGACCGACAAGCACACGTGGCAGGTCGCGCCGGTCAAAGGCGCGCTGACGCTGCGCTACGAGGTCTACGCGTGGGATCTGTCGGTGCGCGCCGCGCATCTCGACGACACGACGGGCTTTTTCAACGGCACGAGCGTCTTCCTCTCGCCGCTCGGTCACGAGGAAGCACAGTGCGTGGTCGAGATCCAGAAACCGGACGGCGCGGCGTATCGCAACTGGCGTGTGGCCACCGCGCTGCCGGAAGCGCGCGGCACGAAGCGTTATGGTTTCGGCGAGTACCGCGCGCAGAACTACGACGAGTTGATCGATCATCCCGTCACGCTGGGTGAATTCGCACTGGCGACGTTCAAGGCGCACGGCGTGCCGCACGACATCGTGATCGCCGGGCGCGTGGTCGGGCTGGACATGGCGCGTCTGTCGGCCGACCTGAAGCGCATTTGCGAGGCGCAGATCGCGTTGTTCGAGCCCAAGTCGAAGAAAGCGCCGGTGGATCGCTACGTGTTCATGACCCAGGCCGTCACCGATGGGTACGGCGGCCTCGAACACCGCGCTTCGACCGCACTGATCTGCAATCGCGGCGATCTGCCGGTGGAAGGGCGCGAGGCGCGCACCGAAGGCTACCGGACCTATCTCGGCCTGTGCAGCCACGAATACTTCCACACCTGGAACGTGAAGCGCATCAAGCCGGCCGTGTTCGCGCCGTACGACCTGAGCGTCGAAAACTACACGTCGCTGCTGTGGCTGTTCGAAGGCTTCACGTCTTACTACGACGATCTGATCCTCGTGCGCAGCGGCCTGATTTCGCAGGACGACTATTTCGGCCTGCTCGGCAAGGTGATCGGCGGCGTGCAGCGCGGCAGCGGGCGTCTCAAGCAGAGCGTCGCGGAAAGCTCGTTCGACGCGTGGGTCAAATACTACCGGCAGGACGAGAACGCGCCGAACGCGATCGTCAGCTATTACACCAAGGGCTCGCTCGTCGCGCTCGCGTTCGATCTGACGATCCGCGCGCAGACCAACAACCGCAAATCGCTCGACGACGTGATGCGCTTGCTGTGGCAGCGCTTCGGCCGTGAGTTCTATCGCGGCAAGCCGGTCGGTGTCGAAGAAAGCGAGATCGAGGCGCTTTTCGCGGAAGCGACCGGCGCGAAACTGACCGGTTTGTTCGCCGAAGCCGTGCACGGCACGCGCGATCTGCCGCTCGACACGCTGCTCGCGCCGTTCGGCGTCGCCATTGCGCCCGAGCTCGACAAGAACGGCAAGCCGTCGCTCGGCGCACGCGTGCGCGGCGGCGCGGATTGCACGCTCGCAGCGGTTCATGAGGGCGGCGCCGCGCAGAAAGCCGGGCTTTCGGCCGGCGACGTGCTGATCGCGCTCGACGGCCTGCGCGTGACCGGCTCGAATCTTGACGGGCTGCTCGCGCGCTACCAGCCGGGCGCGAAAGTCGAGGTTCACGCCTTCCGCCGCGACGAGTTGCGCACCACGCAAGTCAAGCTGGACGGGCCTGAGGTGGCGCGCTACAAGCTCGCCGTCAGCGACAGGCGGGCCGCCGCTCGCAAGGCACGCGAGCACTGGCTGGCACGCTGATCGTCATCCGGGCCGTCGCTCTTGGGCGGCGGAGTGTGGCGGATTGTTCTACCACTGCAACAATCCGTCGCCGCCGGATGGCTTGTTCAGGGTGCGGCAAAAAAACACAATGGCTCCACTCGCGCAACACTGCGCGCCCCAACTGGAGTCAACCATGACCACGATCCTGCAAATCAACTCGGCAGCCCGCTCGCAAGGCGCGAACTCGACGCTACTCGTCAACGAGCTGACCGCAAAGCTGCAACAATCGAATCCGGGCGCGCAAGTCGTCGTCCGCAATCTGCAAGCTGAACCGCTGCCGCATCTGGACGACGCCGTCCTCGGCGCGTTCTTTACGCCGGCTGACCAACGCACGGCCGAACAAGCTGCGATCGCAGCGCGCAGCGAAGCGCTGATCGCCGAACTGCAAGCCGCCGACATCGTGGTGATCGGCGCGCCGATGTACAACTTCGGCATCTCGTCGCAACTGAAGACGTACTTCGACTTCATCGCACGCGCCGGCATCACGTTCGCATACACGGCGAACGGTCCGGAAGGTCTCGTGAAAGGCAAGAAGGTCTACGTGGTGTCGGCACGCGGCGGCAAGTATCTGGGCACGCCGAACGACAGCCAGACGCCGTACCTGAAAAGCTTCCTCGGCTTCCTCGGCATGACCGACGTGAGCTTCATCTACGCCGAAGGTCTGAACATGGGCCCGGACGCTGCCAGCGCCGCGCTGGCTTCCGCCCGCGAAGCGATCGCCGCCGCGTAAGGCTGGCCGCGCCGCTTCGATATGCGGCGAATCGCTCGATGGAATGAAAAACGCCACCGATTTGAGTCCGTGGCGTTTTTTCTTTGATGCGTAGATGTTTCGCCGATGCATCATGCCGCGATGCCGGCGTTTTCAGGCGAGCATTTGCGCTTCGTGGGGCAGGCGCCAGTCGATAGGCTCGCGGCCGTGCTGTGCGAGATATTCGTTGGCTTTGGCGAAATGCCCGCAGCCGAGAAAACCGCGATGCGCCGACAGCGGCGACGGATGCGGTGCTTCCAGCACGCAATGCGACTTGCCGCCGAGCAGCGCGCGCTTGGCTTGCGCGTGCGCGCCCCACAGCATGAACACGAGGCCGTCATGGCGCATCGCCAGTTCGTGGATCAGCGTGTCGGTGCATTTTTCCCAGCCGCGTTTTGCGTGGCTGGCGGCTGAGTCGCGCTCTACCGTCAACACCGTGTTCAGCAGCAGCACGCCCTGCTTCGCCCAGGTGTCGAGACAGCCGTGACGCGGCGTCTCGTGGCCAAGGCTTGCGGCAATCTCCTTGAAGATGTTGCGCAGCGACGGCGGCGTGCGCACGTTCGGCGCCACCGAAAATGCGAGCCCGTGCGCCTGCGGCGTGCCGCGGTCTTCGCCGTGGTACGGATCCTGGCCGAGGATCACCACTTTCACTTCATCGGGACTGGTCAGGCGCAGCGCGCGGAATACGTCGGCGGGATAGACGGTTTTGCCGGCGGCGCGCTCACCATCGACGAAGCGGCAGAGCGGCGTATAGGCGTCGCTTTCGATGAACGGTTTGAGATGTGCGCGCCATGCCGGCGGCAGCGCGTCGAATTGCGCCTCGAGCGTTGGCGGCGGCGCGCTGGCGCCGGATTTCTGCGGCGTGGTCGTCATGTCAGTAGACGGTTGGGAGGCGGCCTCGCCGAACAGCGAAGCTTGCGACGGATTGGGGCGGGTGGGGGAAGCGGAGGTCATGGCGGGGAAGTGTCGCAGCAAACGCCGCGTTGCTCAAGGTGTGGGCGCGGCATTCAGTCGCGAGCGCCGGAGGAGCGGCTTTGCCGCGCTCAACCCGCCCGCAATTGATAACCGCGCTGCGCCTTGCTGATGTTGTCCGGTACCAAACCGGCAATCTGCTTGCCGAGTTCCGCGGCGAGCGCGTGGAGCGCGGCTTCGTCTCCAGACTTCAATTCGAGTTCGACTTCCGAGATCGGCGCGCGGCGCGTTTGGCCATCGACTTCGGCGAGCACGTCGCCCTGATCGATCGCCGCTTCGACCTCCGAACCATCCAACCGGACCTGCCACAGCGTACGGGTGAAATTCGTGCGGAACAGCTGGATGAGTCCCGGCGCGGCCTGACGCAAAGCGTCCGCGGCGGACGCTTCGTCGCACTCGCGCAGCAACGCGTCGATCTCCAGCCTTTCGCCCGCCACCGGCATTTCCCATTCGTGCCGGCTGTGCAAACCATCCTCGGCCTTGCCGACCGTCTTGAAGGTTTGCAGCCAACCCTCAGGCGTCTGGCGCAAACGCAAGGCGCTCTTCGAGCCCGCCAGCGTCAGGTCAGGCGTGTCGAAGTAAATATTCACCAGTTTGATCGGTCGGCCGTGCGCCCGGGTGCGTGCGACGAACCACTGCGTCGCCGCCTCCACCTGCGCGGGCGGCAGCGCCAGTTTGATTTCGCGTTCCATGCCCATGAACTGCTCTCCGCTACGTATGCCGCTTGGCGTGTGTCGACAGCGCGCTCAGAAAAACATCCGCGCAAGTTCCACACCCGGCTCGTCCGCGCGCATGAATGCCTCGCCGACCAGGAACGTATGCACGTCCATCGCGCGCAGGCGCTCCACGTCGACGCGCGACAGAATGCCCGACTCCGTGACGACGATGCGGTCCTCCGGAATCGCCTCGAGCATGCCGATCGTCGTTTCGATCGATGTCTCGAAGGTGCGCAGATTGCGGTTGTTGATGCCGATCAGCGGCGTTTTCAGTGTGAGCGCTTCCATCAGCTCGTCGTGGTCGTGCACTTCGACCAGCACCGCCAGGCCCAGCGAATGCGCGAGCGCTTCGAGATCCTGCATCTGCGAGGTTTCGAGCGCGGCGGCAATCAGCAGGATGGCGTCGGCACCCATCGCGCGGGCTTCGACGATCTGATACGGATCGACGATGAAGTCTTTGCGCAGCACCGGCAAATTGCAGGCTGCACGCGCTTGCTCCAGATACGCGACGCTACCCTTGAAGAACTGCACGTCGGTGAGCACGGACAGGCAGGCTGCGCCGTGTTTTTCATATGAACGCGCGATTTCGGCCGGCACGAAATGCTCGCGCAGCACGCCTTTGGACGGGCTCGCCTTCTTGACTTCGGCGATCACCGCGGCGAGACCCGCCGCGTGTTTCGCACGCAAGGCGCCGACGAAATCGCGCAGGTCGCGCGACGACGCTTCGAGGCGCAGCTCTTCGAGCGGCGCGCTCTGTTCGGCCGCCCGGACTTCTTCGCGTTTGACCGCGATGATGCGGTCGAGAATGTCGCTCATAAGTGTCTCGCTACGTAGTTACTGCTTGAATTGCTGGGTGAAGCGGGCCAGCTCGTCGACTTTCGCACGCGCCTTGCCGCTCGCGATCGCTTCGCGCGCCAACTGGATGCCGTCCGCTATCGACGAAGCCACGTTCGCCGAATACAGGGCGGTGCCCGCATTCAGCGTGACGATTTCGCGCGCGACGCCCGGCTTGTTGTCGAGCGCTTCGAGCAGCATCGCTTTCGATTCGTTGGCGTCGGCCACTTTCAGCGTGCGGTTCGACACCATCTGCATGCCGAAGTCTTCCGGGTGAATCTCGTACTCGTGAATCTGGCCGTCGCGCAACTCGCCGACTTGCGTCGCCGCGCCGAGCGAGACTTCGTCCATGCCGTCCATACCGTACACCACCAGCACATGCTTCGCGCCGAGGCGCTGCATTACGCGCACCTGAATGCCGACGAGGTCGGCGTGGAACACGCCCATCAGCTGATTGGGTGCGCCGGCCGGATTGGTGAGCGGCCCGAGAATGTTGAAGATGGTCCGCACACCGAGTTCGCGGCGCACCGGAGCGATGTTCTTCATGGCCGGATGATGGTTCGGCGCAAACATGAAACCCATGCCGGTTTCCGCAATCGAGGCCGCCACCTGTTCCGGCTGCAGATCGATATTCACGCCGAGCGCTTCGAGCACGTCCGCGCTGCCCGACTTGCTCGATACGCTGCGGCCGCCATGCTTCGCGACCTTGGCGCCCGCCGCGGCGGAGACGAACATGGTCGCCGTGGAAATGTTGAAGGTGTGCGCGCCGTCGCCGCCGGTGCCGACGATATCGACGAAGTTCGAGTTGTCCTGCACCTCGACGTGCCGGGCAAATTCACGCATCACCGTGGCGGCTGCGGTGATCTCGCCGATGGTCTCTTTTTTGACGCGCAAGCCGGTGATGATCGCGGCGGCCATCACGGGCGAGAGTTCGCCGCGCATGATGAGCCGCATGAGGTGCAGCATTTCGTCGTGGAAAATCTCGCGGTGCTCGATGGTCCGTTGCAGCGCTTCCTGGGGCGTAATCGACATGATGTCGTCTCTCTTCATCAAGCGTTGCGATTGGACGTTTGTGCGCCGGCGCGCTTCGACTGCTTGAGGAAGTTTTCGAGCAGCGCGTGGCCGTGTTCGGACAGGATCGATTCCGGATGGAACTGCACGCCTTCCACCGCCAGTTCCTTGTGACGCACGCCCATGATCTCACCGTCTTCGGTCCACGCCGATACTTCGAGACAGTCGGGCAGCGATTCGCGTTCGATCGCGAGCGAGTGATAGCGCGTCACCACGAAATGTTTCGGCAGATCCGCGAACACGCCTTTGCAGTCGGTTTCGATCGTGCTGACCTTGCCGTGCATGATGGTTTGCGCGCGCACCACGCGCCCGCCGAAGGCCTCGCCGATCGCCTGATGGCCGAGACAGACGCCGAGAATCGGCGTTTTGCCGCTGAATTCGCGCAGCACGTCGAGCGTGATGCCGGCGTGTTGCGGATTGCTCGGACCGGGCGACAGGCAGATGCGCTCCGGGTTGAGCCTCGCGATTTCGTCCAGCGTGATTTCGTCGTTCCGATAGGTGCGCACGTCTTCGCCGAGTTCGCCGAAGTACTGCACCAGGTTGTAGGTGAACGAGTCGTAGTTGTCGATCATGAGCAGCATGGTGTGTCTCCGGTCAGAAGTCGCTATCGAGGCCGTCTTGAACCTGTTCGGCGGCGCGCAACACGGCGCGTGCCTTGTTCTCGGTCTCTTGCCATTCGGATTCCGGCACCGAATCCGCGACTACACCCGCTGCCGCCTGCACATACAGATTGCCGTTCGCGATCACGCCGGTGCGGATCGTGATGGCCAGATCCATTTCGCCGGTGAACGACAGATAACCGACCGCACCGCCGTACAGGCCGCGCTTCACGGGTTCGAGTTCGTCGATCAGTTCCATTGCGCGAACCTTCGGCGCGCCCGACAGAGTGCCGGCCGGGAAGGTGGCGCGCAGCACATCGAAATTGGTGGTGCCGGGTTTCAGCTTGCCTTCGACCGAACTCACGATGTGCTGCACGTGCGAGTACTTTTCGATCACCATCTTGTCGGTGACGACCACCGAGCCGATCTGCGCGATGCGGCCCACGTCGTTACGCGCGAGGTCGATCAGCATGACGTGTTCGGCGATTTCTTTCGGGTCGTTCAGCAGTTCGGTTGCGAGTTCCGCGTCGCGTTCCGGCGTGTTGCCGCGCGGACGCGTGCCGGCCAGCGGCCGGATCGTGACGATGCGATCCTCGCCGCGCTTTTCCTGACGCACCAGAATTTCCGGCGATGCCCCCACCACGTGGAAGTCACCGAAGTTGTAGAAATACATATACGGCGACGGATTCAGCGAGCGCAGCGCGCGATAAAGCGAGAGCGGATTGTCGCGGTATGGCTTGGTCAGGCGCTGGCCGACCTGCACCTGCATCAGTTCGCCGGCCGCGATGTATTCCTTCGCCTTGCGCACGGCCGCCAGATAATCGTCTTTCGCGAACTCGCGGTAGGTTTCGGTCCGCACGCTTGCCGAGGTGACCGGCGGCTGCACAGTGGTGCGCAAGCGCTGGCGCAGTTCACGCAGACGCTGTTTGGCTTTGGTGTACGCCTCGGGCTGCGTCGGATCGGCGTAGATCACCAGGTAGAGCTTGCCCGCGAGGTTGTCGATCACCGCCACTTCTTCAGTCAGCAGCAACTGGATGTCGGGCAGATTCAGATCGTCTTTCGGCGCCGTGTGCGCGAGCTTCTTCTCGATGTAGCGCACCGCGTCGTAGCCGAAATAGCCGGCCAGACCGCCCGCGAAACGCGGCAAGCCGGGGCGCTGCGCCACTTTGAAACGCCCCTGGAATTGCTGGATGAATTCGAGCGGGTCGCCCTCGTGCGTTTCGACGACCGTGCCGTCGCGCACCACCTCCGACACGCCGTTATGGGTGCGCAGCAGCGTGCGCGCCGGCAGGCCGATGAACGAATAGCGGCCGAAACGTTCGCCGCCCACCACCGATTCCAGCAGGAACGAGTTGGCGCCGTTGCGCTCGCTCTGCGCAAGCTTCAGGTACAGCGAGAGCGGCGTTTCGAGGTCGGCGAGCGCTTCGGCGATCAGCGGGATGCGGTTGAAACCCTCGTTGGCGAGGGACTGGAATTCGAGTTCGGTCATGTTCCGATCCTGTACGGTGGTCCGGCGGCGTGCGTCGGACAAAGCGGGGCGTGGCGCGCCCGGTCAGGCGTTCGTTCGACGTGTCGACACGATGATACCGACCGGCGCGGGTTTCCCATCGACGCGTGCAAGGGATTTCAGCGCACAGATGTACTTTGCGGGTACACGCATGCCGAATCAACCGATGCAGCGAAACAAAGTGATGGAAAAAACGCGTGAGCGCAGCGAAGTAAAAAACGGTTGCCGAAGACGAGCTTCAGCGTACCTCAGGCGAGGTTAGCGCGACCAGCGACGCCAGGGCCAGGCTCCCCGGTCGATGCTAATCAGACTCCGTTTTTTATTCAGAAACATGAGGATGAAGGACTTTTCAAGTCGTGGATTGGTGCGCGGCGATCGCCTTGGCGGCGTCCAGCAGCGAGGCAACTATACCATCGGATTTTATTGTTTGTATAGCTTGGCCGTGGTTGTAGCCGTATGGCACCGTCAACGTGGCCATGCCCGCCGCGCGGCCTGCCAGCGCGTCGTTTTCCGAATCGCCAATGGCAACCGTGGCTTGGGGCTCGACGCCCAGCTGCGCTGCGGCAGTGAGCATGGGCAGCGGATCGGGCTTCTTTTTCGCGAGGCTATCGCCGCCGAGCACGACACTGAAATACTGGGCGAGCCCGTATTGCTGCAGCAGCTCCGCCGCGAACCGATGCGGCTTGTTGGTCACGCAGGCGAGTTTGAGGCCGCCATTGCGCATGGCGATCAGGCCGGCTTCGACATCGGGATAAAGCCGCGTGTGCGTGCCGTTGATCTTTGCGTACTCCGCCTGATAGATCGCGAGCGCTTCGTCGAAGCGGTCTTGCGCATGCTCCGATTCGAAGCGCGGCGCCAGTACGCTGCGGATCAGATGCTCCGAACCCTTGCCGACATAACCGACCACTTCCTCGCGCGAAGTCTCCTGCGCGTCGAGTTGCGCGAGCATGCCGTTCAGGCCGGCGGTGAAGTCGTCAGCGGTATCGATCATCGTGCCGTCGAGGTCGATGATCGCGGCTTGCAGGCGCGGGCCGGTGAAAGCCGGAGCGGGGAACGGAGTGGTCATCTTGCGGGCCGGTTATGCGTCGATTCTCAGTGCTGGATGTTGGCGAGTGCCGCGCGCATCTTCTCGATCACGACCTTGTGGTCGGGCTGGCCGAAAATCGCCGAACCGGCCACGAAGGTGTCCGCACCGGCCGCCGCGATTTCGGCGATGTTGTCCACCTTCACGCCGCCGTCCACTTCCAGATGAATCTCGCGACCGGTGCGCTCCGTGTAGGCGTTGATACGCTGGCGCGCTTCGCGCAGTTTGTTGAGCGCTTCCGGAATGAACGATTGGCCGCCGAAGCCCGGATTCACCGACATGATCAGCACGAGATCGACCTTGTCCATCACGTGATCCAGATAATTCAGCGAGGTGGCCGGATTGAACACCAGGCCAGCCTTGCAGCCGTGGTCGCGGATCAGCGACAGCGTGCGGTCGATGTGATCCGAGCCTTCCGGGTGAAAGCTGATCAGGTTCGCGCCGGCCTTGGCGAAGTCCGGCACGATCCGGTCGACCGGACGCACCATCAGATGCACGTCGATCGGGACGTCCACATGCGGGCGGATCGCTTCGCAGACGAGCGGGCCGATGGTCAGGTTCGGCACGTAGTGGTTGTCCATCACGTCGAAGTGAATCCAGTCGGCGCCGGCGGCGACAACATTGCGCACTTCTTCGCCGAGGCGGGCGAAGTCGGCTGACAGAATGCTTGGGGCGATGCGGAATTGCGTCATGGCAGGGGCGAAGGCAAGCGGGAAAGCGCCATTTTACCGTTTTGTGCGCGGGCGTTCCGGTTCGCCGATGCTTTGAGTGCGGCTCCACGCCCGGCCCGATTCGAGTGGCGAATGTGACAAAACGCCTTACTGGCCCTTGGCCAAAGGGATTTGTCCGGTTGCGGGCGTGTCGCGCATCAAGCAGAATGCCAACACCATCAGCGCCGCTTCGCCAATGCGCCCGCAAACCATTGGCGTTCGGGCTTTCCCGCGACATTTCACCCCGCGTTTCAGCAGACCGGAATCAGGATGAGCCAGTACGAATTCAGCGTCTCGACGCAGGTGCAATATCTGCCCGAAGAGTCGGACCCGGAGCGCCGCCAGTATGCATTCGCATACACGCTGACTATCCGTAACACCGGCCAGGTGCCCGCGCAGTTGATCGCGCGGCATTGGGTCATCACGGACAGCGACAAGAACGTGCAGGAAGTGAAGGGCCTGGGTGTGGTCGGCCATCAGCCGCTGCTCAAACCGGGCGAGCATTTCGAGTACACGAGTTGGGCGGTGATCGCCACGCCGGTCGGCACCATGCGCGGAGAATACTTCTGCGTGGCCGAGGACGGCGAGCGGTTCGATGCGCCGGTGCCGGAGTTCATCCTGCGCATGCCGCGTACGTTGCATTGAACCGGGCGCGCGGCTCGCGGTCTTTAGAAAGCTCAATGCGCGGTTCAACGCGCAGCTTTACTGCGGTTTTTGCTGTTTTTGTTGCTTTTGCTGTTCAGTGGCGTTGGCACGCGCCGCTTTCTTCTTGCCGGACGACGTCCATACAACGATAAAGACGAGCAGGAAGAGCGCGAGGAGCGATTCCAGCGCGAAGATAAGCATCGGGTATTCGTCGAACAGATCAGACATGGCGGTTTCCATCAAGAACGAACATTGTATGCGTTTTGTCCGCACGGCCGCAGGGTGGCTCGGTGCGCTTTCGGTCGCGGTATTGCTGGCGTCCTGCGGCGGCAGCGGCGCGGTCCGGCCTTCAGTTTCGCCGCCCACGGGTGCGGCGATCATACCCGGACAGATTGCCGCGACGCGGCTGACGGCGGTTGCATGGCAGCAGGTGCCGGGCTGGCAGGACGACTCGCTGATCGGCGCGACCGCCGCATTGCGGCAAAACTGCGTGAGGCTGGCGCGTCAACCGAACTGGTCGCGTGCATGCGCGGCAGCCTCGCAAATCGACGACCTCGACGTCACCAGTGCGCGGGCTTTCTTTGAAGCCTATTTCACGCCCTTCCAGCTAGCGAATACCGACGGCACGGTGGACGGCCTGGTCACCGGTTACTACGAGCCCTTGCTGCGTGGTTCGCGCACGCGGCACGGCGTGTATCAGACCGCGCTGTATCGCTGGCCAAGCGGTTATCGTGCGGGCGCACCGCTGCCGGCTCGCGCGCAACTCGAGCGCGCGGGGGTGCTCAACGGTAATGAAATCGTATGGGTCGACGATCCGATCGAAGCGTTTTTCCTGCAGGTGCAGGGCTCCGGGCGCATCGTGATGGAAGACGGCAGCGTGATGCGTCTCGGTTTTGGCGGCACCAACAACCAGCCGTACAAGTCGATTGGTCGCTGGCTGCTGGATCGCGGCGAACTCACGCCCGCGCAGGCGACCATGCAGGGTATCAAGGCGTGGGCGCGGGCGAATCCCACCCGCGTCGATGCGCTGCTCGATACGAATCCGCGCTTTGTGTTCTTCCGTGAGATGCCGTCCGGCGAAAGCGTGCCGAGCGGCAGCGCGGACGGACCGATCGGCGCGCTGGGTGTTCCGCTGACGCCCGAGAGGTCGATTGCGGTCGATCCGACGGCGATTCCACTCGGCACGCCGGTGTTTTTGCAGACCACACGCCCGTTGACCAACTCGCCGATGAATCGGCTCGTCTTCGCCCAGGATACGGGTTCCGCGATCAAGGGCGGTGTGCGCGCGGATTACTTCTGGGGCTTGGGCGACGACGCCGGCGACCTGGCCGGCAAGATGAAGCAGGGCGGCCGGATGTGGTTGTTGCTGCCGAATTCCTGATGTGTAAGTAGCGCACGGCGCGGCGTTATCCGCCGCGTCGCGCGCCCGTTCGCGTTTGTTACAGCCCCGACTTGCGCTTGTCGACCACACGCCGCGCTTTGCCCACCGAACGCTCGATCCCGTTCACGCCCAGCACGTTCACCACCGCGCTCACGCCAATCAGTGCCTTGATGTCATAGGCCAACGCCTGCCTGGCCGTGTTCAACGCGGCGGTGTCCGGTGCCGTTTCCGGGCACGGCTCGACGTTCAGCGTCAGCACGTCGAGCGGGCCTTCCTTGGTCAGCACGATCTGATAGTGCGGGGCGAGCATGGGTTGCTTGAGCAGCAGTTCTTCGATCTGCGTGGGGAACACGTTCACGCCGCGCACGATCATCATGTCGTCCGAGCGGCCGGTGATTTTCTCCATGCGGCGCATGGTGCGGGCGCTGCCCGGCAGGAGGCGCGTGAGATCGCGCGTCCGGTAACGGATGATCGGCAGCGCCTCTTTGGTCAGCGACGTAAACACCAGCTCGCCGAGTTCGCCGTCCGGCAGCACCTCGCCGGTTTCGGGATCGATGATCTCGGGATAGAAATGATCTTCCCAGATGGTCGGACCGTCTTTCGTTTCCACGCACTCCGACGCGACGCCGGGCCCCATCACTTCGGACAGACCGTAGATGTCGACAGCATCGATACCCATGCGTTTTTCGATTGCCTGACGCATGTCGTTGGTCCACGGTTCCGCGCCGAAGATGCCGATGCGCAGCGAACAATTGGCCGGATCCACGCCTTGACGCTCGAGTTCGTCGGCAATCGAGAGCATGTAGCTCGGCGTCACCATGATGATGTCCGGCCGGAAGTCCTGGATCAGCTGCACCTGCTTTTCGGTCTGGCCGCCGCCGAACGGGATCACGGTGAGCCCCGCGCGCTCGGCGCCGTAGTGCGCGCCGAGACCGCCCGTGAACAGGCCGTAGCCGTAGCTCACGTGAACCTTGTCGCCGCGCCTCGCGCCGGCGGCGCGGACCGAACGCGCGACGAGATTCGCCCACGTGTCGATATCGCGCGCGGTGTAGCCCACCACGGTCGGCTTGCCCGTAGTACCGGACGACGCGTGAATCCGTGAAACCTGATCCTGCGGCACGGCGAACATCCCGAACGGATAGCTGTCGCGCAGATCCTTCTTGGTGGTGAAGGGAAAGCGCGCGAGATCCGCGAGGCTTTTCACGTCGCTCGGGTGAACGCCGGCTTCATCGAATTTGCGCCGATAAACCGGCGAATTTTCATAGGCGTGGTTCAGCGACCATTTGAGCCGTTCAAGTTGAAGCGCGGCAAGTTCGTCGCGGCTGGCGGTCTCGATCGGATCGAGCGGAAGGGCGGTGGTCATCGAATGTCTCCTTGCTGCCTCAATGCTTGGGTCTGGTGTACTTGCGCTCGTGCGCGAAAACCGGGGGCGGCTACTGTTTGACCGTGTGGCGCTCGGGAGCGCCACTGAGCCGTGAATCTGCCGCGGGTTTGGTCGCGGGGCATCGTGCGATTGCCGAGTTCTTGCCGCGAGCTTGCCGTGGGGCAGCCGATATCAATCGCCTGTAGGAATCAGGTTTCCTTTGATCTGTGCCGATTTGCCGCGAAACATCGCGACGGTTTCCTCAGCACGATTCGTCACGCGGATATCGTAGATGCCGGCCCGGCCGCTCAACGTCTGCTCGACGGCTTCCGCCGTCAGCACGTCGCCGCCTTGCACGGGCCGCAGGAACTCGATCGAGCAGCCGGCTGCGACCGTGTTGATGTTGTACGTGTTGCAGGCGAACGCGAACGTCGAATCCGCGAGCGTGAAAATCAGGCCGCCGTGGCAAATCTGATGGCCGTTCAGAAAGTCGTCGCGCACGGCCATGCGCAGACGCGCATATCCGGGGCGCACTTCGACGATTTCGAGGCCGAGCGCACGGCTGCACGCGTCGTTCTCGTACATAGCGGCTGCGGTTGCGCGGGCC
The DNA here is from genome assembly GCF_902459535.1 of Paraburkholderia dioscoreae. Lineage (NCBI taxonomy): Bacteria > Pseudomonadati > Pseudomonadota > Betaproteobacteria > Burkholderiales > Burkholderiaceae > Paraburkholderia > Paraburkholderia dioscoreae. The sequence continues at coordinate 4,018,673 of NZ_LR699553.1, read as the reverse complement.
AGTTCGTCCGGAGTCATCTGGCTGGGATGGTTGGCTTGAGTGGACATGTCAGCGGCCCTCGAAGCGCGGCGCGCGTTTTTCCACGAAGGCCCGCACGCCTTCCGCGTAATCGTGGGAAGCGCCCAGTTCGCGTTGCAGATCGCGTTCGAGATCGAGTTGCTGGTCGAGCGTTTGCGTCGCGCCCGTGCGCATGGCCTGCTTGATTGCCGCGATGGCGCGCGTGGGTTGCTGCGCGAGTTGGGACGCGAGTTTTGTCGCAGTGCCGGCTAGCTCCGCGTCGTCGACTGCTTGCCAGATCAAACCCCAGCTTTCGGCTTGTTCCGCGCTGAGTTTGTCGCCGGTAATGGCGAGTCCCAACGCGCGAGCCATGCCGACACGCTGCGGCAGGAACCATGTGCCGCCGGAGTCCGGCACCAGGCCGATCTTCACGAACGCCTGAATGAAGCTCGCAGAGCGAGCCGCGAGCACGAGGTCGCAAGCAAGCGCGAGATTGGCTCCGGCACCGGCAGCCGTGCCGTTCACCGCTGCGATGACCGGCAACGGCAATGCCTGCAGGCGACGAATCAGCGGATTGAAATGTTGTTCGATCAATTCACCCAGATCAGTCATGGCGCCTGGCGTGAAGTCGAGGTCGGCCAGATCCTGGCCGGCGCAAAAGCCGCGGCCCGCGCCGGTGAGCACGAGCGCACGGGCACCGGACGCTTCAACCTGGTCGAGCGCGGCACTCAATTCCTGATGCATCGCGCGAGTAAAGCTGTTGAGCTTGTCCGGCCGGTTCAGCGTAATGGTGGCGACATGGCTCGATGCGTCGATGTCGAGACGGATCGCTTCGTATGACATTGGGTGTCTCCTCAAAGTCTCTTTGACCGATGGGCGCTGTGATGCTCGTGTCAGAGCCGCTCGATGACCAGCGCGATGCCCTGGCCCACGCCGATGCACATCGTGCAAAGCGCAAAGCGGCCGTTGATCCGTTCCAGCTGGTATAGCGCGGTCGTGATCAGACGCGCGCCCGACGCGCCCAGCGGGTGGCCGAGCGCAATGGCTCCGCCGTTCGGATTGACGCGCGGGTCGTCGTCGCGCAGACCGAGCGTACGCAGAACTGCCAGGCCTTGCGATGCGAACGCTTCGTTCAACTCGATCACGTCGAATTGTTCGAGCGTCATGCCGAGCTGCTTCAGCAGCTTTTGCGTGGCCGGCGCCGGGCCGATCCCCATGATGCGCGGCTCCACGCCCGCGGTCGCCATGCCCACCACGCGGGCGCGGCGGCGCAGGCCGTACTGATCGGCTGCCTGCTGGTTCGCGAGCAACAGCGCGCAGGCGCCGTCGTTCACACCCGACGCATTGCCGGCCGTCACGCTGCCGTCCGGACGAACCACGCCTTTGAGGTTGCCCAGGCTTTCGAGCGACGTTTCGCGCGGGTGTTCGTCGAGCAGCACGCGCACGGGGTCGCCTTTCTTCTGCACGATCTCGACGCCGACAATCTCCTGGGCCAGCGTTCCGTCCTGCTGGGCGCGAGCCGCCTTTTGCTGGCTTGACAGCGCAAACATGTCCTGATCCGCACGGCTCACGCTGAATTCAACGGCGACGTTTTCCGCGGTTTCAGGCATCGAATCGACGCCATACTGACGTTTCATCAGCGGATTGATGAAGCGCCAGCCAATGGTCGTGTCGTAAATGTCAGCCTGGCGGGAGAACGCGCCAGTAGCCTTGCCCATGACGAACGGCGCACGTGTCATGCTTTCGACGCCGCCGGCGATCATCAGGCGCGCTTCGCCCGCCTTGATGGCGCGCGCCGCGGTGCCGACCGCGTCCATACCCGAGCCGCACAGGCGGTTGATGGTGGCGCCCGGCGCCTCAGTGGGCAGGCCGGCCAGCAACGCCGACATGCGCGCAACGTTGCGGTTGTCTTCGCCCGCCTGGTTGGCGCAGCCGTAGATCACGTCGTCGAGGGCGCGCCAGTCGACGCCGGGATTGCGGTCGATCAACGCCTTGATCGGCACCGCGCCGAGGTCGTCGGCGCGGACATCCTTCAGGGCGCCGCCGTAGCGGCCGATTGGGGTGCGAATCGCATCGCAAATGAAGGCGTCGTTCATAGGGATTCCTGCTGGGCGGATCGGCGCGAGATGCCGATCCGATGTCTCATGTTAGTTGGGGCGCACAGCCCGGTCCATTCGGCCAAACGGCATAGGACGAAGCTGTGTTTTGTCTTATGCCACTTTGTCTTATGCCATTCAGCCAGCTACCGCCGGCGCTGCTTTCGGTTCAACATGAACGCGGCTTTGAATTACGCGGAAGCGATTCGCGACGAAGGCCGCGTCAGCCAGCGCTGCATTGGCTGCAGGGTTCGCGCCCGTGCCGTGGAAGTCCGAAAAGGCCGCCGACTGATTGACGAATACACCGCCGGTCAGATTGATCGACAAGGCCACGCCACCCCGAATGGATGCTTCGTGCGCCTGTTCGAGCACCGCTTCGTCCGTGCTGTAGACCGACAACGTCAGTGCGCCATGTTCGGCAGCGATTGCGCCGGCGAGGTCGAGCGACTGCGCAGTCGAGTCCGTCGCGATCACGAAAGAGATCGGGCCGAACCATTCTTTGGTGAACTGCGCGTAGTCGGTCGCGGCATCCAGCTGAACCACGAGCGGCGTGCGCACGCGGGCGCCCGCAAAAGCGGGATGCTCAAGCGTCTGGCTTTCGACGAGAACCCGACCAGTTTTTGCGGCTTCGCCAATGCGTTGCGCCACACCTTCGTTTTGAATCGCACCGAGTATTTCGACCGCTCGGGCCGGGTCGGAGACGAGTTTTTGCACGGCGCCGGCAATGGCTTGAGCAACTTCGTCAAACCCGAGCGTGCCTTCCGCGGTGCGGATGCCGCCGCGCGGCACGTAGATGTTTTGCGGCGCGGTGCACATCTGGCCCGAGTACAGCGCGAGCGAGAAGGCGATATTGCGGGCAACGGCTTTGATGTCGTCCACCGAGTCGATCACGATCTGGTTCACGCCGGCTTTTTCGGTGTAAACCTGCGCCTGATGCGCATTGCGCTCGAGCCACGTGCCGTTTTGCGTGCTGCCAGTGAAGTCGATGAGCTTGATTTCCGGGCGCAGGGCCAATTCCTGGACGAGCGCGCCGTCATTCGGTTCGGTGGCCAGCAAGGTGATGACGTTCGGATCGAAACCTGCTTCGCGCAGAACATCGCGCGCAATGCGTGCAGTCAGGGCGAGCGGCAGAATTGCGCCCGGATGCGGCTTGACGATGACCGTGTTGCCTGTGGCCAGATCGGCGAAGAGGCCCGGATAGCCGTTCCACGTCGGGAAGGTGCAGCAGCCGAGTACCAGGCCGGTGCCGCGCGGCACGACGGTGTAATGCTTGTGCATGGCGAGCGGCGGATTCTTGCCTTGCGGCTTTTCCCAGTGGGCGTCGCCGGGAATGCGGCGCAATTGGTCCCACGCGTATGCGACGGCTTCCAGCGCGCGGTCTTGTGCGTGCGGACCGCCGGCCTGGAACGCCATCATGAACGCCTGACCGGTCGTGTGCATCACGCTGTAACCAATTTCGAAGCTGGCGCGATTCACTCGGGCAAGGATCTCGAGGCACACGCCGATCCATGCCTGCGGGCCAGCCGCGCGCCAGTCGCGCTGGGCAGCGGCGGCGGCCGCGATCAATGCGGCGGGGTCGGATTTCGGGTAGCGCACGCCGAGCGGGAATCCGAACGGCGAGACTTCGGCACCGACAGTTTCGCCCGTCGACGGTTGGTCCAGTTGGAACGTCGTGTTGAGATGCGCTTTGAATGCGGCTTCGCCGTCTGCGTTAGCTGTTTCCCCGTACACTTTCGGACTGGGCATTTCGACGAACGGGCTCCAGTAGCCGCGCGTTTCGATCGCGGCGAGTGCCTTTTGCAGTGTGTCTTCGTGCTTGGTGAATAGCGGATGTGTCATGACAGAGGGACTTGGCTTGTACGTTGGGGAAAGCCCGTCGAATAATTGACCGACCGGTTGGTTGGGGAATGTTAGCATTATTAGGATGACCGCGCGAAGTGTTTTCGCGCGCGATGTTTCTACCCTTAGGAGGTGGCATGGCTTACGAGAATATTCTGGTTGAGACGCAGGGGCGGGTTGGGTTGGTCACTTTGAATCGCCCAAAGGCGCTGAACGCTTTGAACGACGCCTTGATGGACGAACTGGGAGCGGCGTTGCGCGAGTTCGATGCCGACGACGCGATCGGTGCGATCGTGGTGACTGGCAGCGAGAAGGCGTTCGCGGCCGGTGCCGACATCGGCATGATGTCCACTTATACCTATATGGATGTTTACAAGGGGGACTACATCACCCGCAACTGGGAAACGGTCCGCTCCATCCGCAAGCCGATCATTGCAGCGGTGGCCGGCTTTGCGCTCGGCGGCGGCTGCGAATTGGCGATGATGTGCGACATCATTTTTGCCGCTGACACGGCGAAGTTCGGTCAGCCGGAAATCAAGCTCGGCATCATGCCGGGTGCCGGAGGTACGCAGCGGTTGCCGCGCGCCGTCTCCAAGGCGAAGGCAATGGACCTTTGCCTGACCGCGCGTTTCATGGATGCCGCCGAAGCCGAGCGTGCCGGCTTGGTGTCGCGTGTTATTCCGGCTGCTTCTCTGATTGACGAGGCGATAGCCGCGGCTGCCACGATCGCAGAATTCCCGCTGCCGGCCGTGATGATGGTGAAGGAATCGGTTAATCGCGCTTATGAGACGACGCTCGCGGAAGGTGTGCATTTCGAGCGCCGCCTGTTCCATTCGCTCTTCGCTACCGAAGACCAGAAGGAAGGCATGGCCGCGTTCGTGGAGAAACGCAAACCGGTTTTCAAACATCGTTAATACGCTTGTCAAAATAACGCTTGCAAGGCGGAGTCTGTCTCGCTAGAATCTCGCTCTTTCGTGCTTCGGACAACGGAGTGCGGGAGGCGGGAGAGCCAGTAGTGGCAAGGCTTTCAGCGAAGTGGGCGGGTTAGGCAAGTTGGAAAAACCTGTTGACGACGTAGCGAAAGTTCTTCATAATCTCGTTTCTCTGCTGCTGATGCAGCGACGCAGAACGAAGCGGTGCCGGGTGGTTGTGAGGTTGGCAATTGCGGTGGTGGCGGTTCGGTAGTGAATGCGTACCGATCTTTAAAAATTAACAGCCGATAAGTGTGGGCGCTTGATGCGCGATGCGAGGCGGATCCTTCGGGGTCTGCCGAGAAGCGAAAGTATCAAGTCTCACACAGTAATGAAAGGAAGGTTTGACTGTCGCAAGATGGTTGGATCATTCGTCAGTACGTTGAGTGAGCGACCGGTCTCGGAAGAGACCGAAAAAACAGTAACAGGTTTGAACTGAAGAGTTTGATCCTGGCTCAGATTGAACGCTGGCGGCATGCCTTACACATGCAAGTCGAACGGCAGCACGGGGGCAACCCTGGTGGCGAGTGGCGAACGGGTGAGTAATACATCGGAACGTGTCCTGTAGTGGGGGATAGCCCGGCGAAAGCCGGATTAATACCGCATACGCTCTGCGGAGGAAAGCGGGGGATCTTAGGACCTCGCGCTACAGGGGCGGCCGATGGCAGATTAGCTAGTTGGTGGGGTAAAGGCCTACCAAGGCGACGATCTGTAGCTGGTCTGAGAGGACGACCAGCCACACTGGGACTGAGACACGGCCCAGACTCCTACGGGAGGCAGCAGTGGGGAATTTTGGACAATGGGGGCAACCCTGATCCAGCAATGCCGCGTGTGTGAAGAAGGCCTTCGGGTTGTAAAGCACTTTTGTCCGGAAAGAAATCCTCTGCCCTAATATGGCGGGGGGATGACGGTACCGGAAGAATAAGCACCGGCTAACTACGTGCCAGCAGCCGCGGTAATACGTAGGGTGCAAGCGTTAATCGGAATTACTGGGCGTAAAGCGTGCGCAGGCGGTTCGCTAAGACAGATGTGAAATCCCCGGGCTTAACCTGGGAACTGCATTTGTGACTGGCGGGCTAGAGTATGGCAGAGGGGGGTAGAATTCCACGTGTAGCAGTGAAATGCGTAGAGATGTGGAGGAATACCGATGGCGAAGGCAGCCCCCTGGGCCAATACTGACGCTCATGCACGAAAGCGTGGGGAGCAAACAGGATTAGATACCCTGGTAGTCCACGCCCTAAACGATGTCAACTAGTTGTCGGGTCTTCATTGACTTGGTAACGTAGCTAACGCGTGAAGTTGACCGCCTGGGGAGTACGGTCGCAAGATTAAAACTCAAAGGAATTGACGGGGACCCGCACAAGCGGTGGATGATGTGGATTAATTCGATGCAACGCGAAAAACCTTACCTACCCTTGACATGTATGGAAGTCCGCTGAGAGGTGGACGTGCCCGAAAGGGAGCCATAACACAGGTGCTGCATGGCTGTCGTCAGCTCGTGTCGTGAGATGTTGGGTTAAGTCCCGCAACGAGCGCAACCCTTGTCCCTAGTTGCTACGCAAGAGCACTCCAGGGAGACTGCCGGTGACAAACCGGAGGAAGGTGGGGATGACGTCAAGTCCTCATGGCCCTTATGGGTAGGGCTTCACACGTCATACAATGGTCGGAACAGAGGGTCGCCAACCCGCGAGGGGGAGCCAATCCCAGAAAACCGATCGTAGTCCGGATCGCACTCTGCAACTCGAGTGCGTGAAGCTGGAATCGCTAGTAATCGCGGATCAGCATGCCGCGGTGAATACGTTCCCGGGTCTTGTACACACCGCCCGTCACACCATGGGAGTGGGTTTTACCAGAAGTGGCTAGTCTAACCGCAAGGAGGACGGTCACCACGGTAGGATTCATGACTGGGGTGAAGTCGTAACAAGGTAGCCGTATCGGAAGGTGCGGCTGGATCACCTCCTTTCCCGAGCTGACGTGTCAAACGTTGAGCGCTCACGCTTATCGGCTGTGAAATTGAAGACAGATACGCAGACGGACTCAGGGGTCTGTAGCTCAGTCGGTTAGAGCACCGTCTTGATAAGGCGGGGGTCGATGGTTCGAATCCATCCAGACCCACCACTGATTCTGCGGTGGCTGACCGGTGAACCCCTTGGGATGAAAGCAGATCTGATCTGTGCATGACTGGGGGATTAGCTCAGCTGGGAGAGCACCTGCTTTGCAAGCAGGGGGTCGTCGGTTCGATCCCGTCATCCTCCACCAATCCTCAATGCGTAGCGTTCTGCGAGAGAAGCAGAGCGTTGTGCATTGGCGATTGAGCCAGTCAGAGTGATACGCGGTTATGGCAATCGCGATATCGGCTGTCGTTCTTTAACAATCAGGAAGAAGTAGTAAAGAGATTCACGAAAGGTCACTTAGAGATGGGTGATTGAGTAGGTGAATCAGGGTTGTGATTGTATCAATGTATTTTAAAGGTGATCGAAAGATTGCTTTGGAATACGGCGCAACACGAATACTCAACCTGTAGCGGCATGTGACTCGAGAGAGACACACCCGTTATAGGGTCAAGCGAACAAGTGCATGTGGTGGATGCCTTGGCGATCACAGGCGATGAAGGACGCGGTAGCCTGCGAAAAGCGGTGGGGAGCTGGCAAACGAGCTTTGATCCACCGATATCCGAATGGGGAAACCCGGCCCGTATGGGTCATCCGTAGCTGAATACATAGGCTACGTGAAGCGAACGCGGTGAACTGAAACATCTAAGTAACCGCAGGAAAAGAAATCAACCGAGATTCCCAGAGTAGTGGCGAGCGAAATGGGACCAGCCTGTACTCTTTATCTTCATTGTTAGTCGAAGGCTCTGGAAAGTGCCGCCATAGCAGGTGATAGCCCTGTAGACGAAAACAGCGAGGAAGAACTGGGTGTACGAGAAGTAGGGCGGGACACGTGAAATCCTGTCTGAAGATGGGGGGACCATCCTCCAAGGCTAAATACTCGTGATCGACCGATAGTGAACCAGTACCGTGAGGGAAAGGCGAAAAGAACCCCGGGAGGGGAGTGAAACAGATCCTGAAACCGCATGCATACAAACAGTCGGAGCCTTCGCAAGGGGGTGACGGCGTACCTTTTGTATAATGGGTCAGCGACTTACATTCAGTGGCAAGCTTAACCGATTAGGGCAGGCGTAGCGAAAGCGAGTCCGAACAGGGCGATTCAGTCGCTGGGTGTAGACCCGAAACCAGGTGATCTATCCATGGCCAGGATGAAGGTGCGGTAACACGTACTGGAGGTCCGAACCCACTAACGTTGAAAAGTTAGGGGATGAGCTGTGGATAGGGGTGAAAGGCTAAACAAACCTGGAAATAGCTGGTTCTCTCCGAAAACTATTTAGGTAGTGCCTCGTGTATCACCTTCGGGGGTAGAGCACTGTCATGGTTGTGGGGTCCATTGCGGATTACTACGCCATAGCAAACTCCGAATACCGAAGAGTGCAATCACGGGAGACAGACATCGGGTGCTAACGTCCGGTGTCAAGAGGGAAACAACCCAGACCGCCAGCTAAGGTCCCCAAATATTGCTAAGTGGGAAACGAAGTGGGAAGGCTAAAACAGTCAGGAGGTTGGCTTAGAAGCAGCCATCCTTTAAAGAAAGCGTAATAGCTCACTGATCGAGTCGTCCTGCGCGGAAGATGTAACGGGGCTAAGCAATATACCGAAGCTGCGGATGCACATTTATGTGCATGGTAGGAGAGCGTTCCGTAAGCCTGCGAAGGTGCATTGAAAAGTGTGCTGGAGGTATCGGAAGTGCGAATGCTGACATGAGTAGCGATAAAGGGGGTGAAAGGCCCCCTCGCCGTAAGCCCAAGGTTTCCTACGCAACGTTCATCGGCGTAGGGTGAGTCGGCCCCTAAGGCGAGGCAGAAATGCGTAGCTGATGGGAAGCAGGTTAATATTCCTGCACCATTGTTAAATGCGATGGGGGGACGGATCGCGGAAGGTTGTCCGGGTGTTGGAAGTCCCGGTCCTTGCATTGGAGAAGGCGCTTTGGCAAATCCGGGCGCGGAATTCAAGGGTGCGAGGCCATTCACTTAGGTGAAGAAGCAATCGGAAGTGGTTCCAAGAAAAGCCTCTAAGCTTCAGTTTAACAGGACCGTACCGCAAACCGACACAGGTGGGCGAGATGAGTATTCTAAGGCGCTTGAGAGAACTCGGGAGAAGGAACTCGGCAAATTGGTACCGTAACTTCGGGATAAGGTACGCCCCTGTAGCCTGACTGGCCTGCGCCAGAAGGGTGAAGGGGTTGCAATAAACTGGTGGCTGCGACTGTTTAATAAAAACACAGCACTCTGCAAACACGAAAGTGGACGTATAGGGTGTGACGCCTGCCCGGTGCCGGAAGATTAAATGATGGGGTGCAAGCTCTTGATTGAAGTCCCGGTAAACGGCGGCCGTAACTATAACGGTCCTAAGGTAGCGAAATTCCTTGTCGGGTAAGTTCCGACCTGCACGAATGGCGTAACGATGGCCACACTGTCTCCTCCCGAGACTCAGCGAAGTTGAAGTGTTTGTGATGATGCAATCTCCCCGCGGCTAGACGGAAAGACCCCATGAACCTTTACTGTAGCTTTGCATTGGACTTTGAACCGGTCTGTGTAGGATAGGTGGGAGGCTTTGAAGCGTGGACGCCAGTCTGCGTGGAGCCGCCCTTGAAATACCACCCTGGTTTGTTTGAGGTTCTAACCTTGGTCCGTTATCCGGACTGGGGACAGTGCATGGTAGGCAGTTTGACTGGGGCGGTCTCCTCCCAAAGTGTAACGGAGGAGTACGAAGGTACGCTAGGTACGGTCGGAAATCGTGCTGATAGTGCAATGGCATAAGCGTGCTTAACTGCGAGACCGACAAGTCGAGCAGGTGCGAAAGCAGGTCATAGTGATCCGGTGGTTCTGTATGGAAGGGCCATCGCTCAACGGATAAAAGGTACTCTGGGGATAACAGGCTGATACCGCCCAAGAGTTCATATCGACGGCGGTGTTTGGCACCTCGATGTCGGCTCATCTCATCCTGGGGCTGTAGCCGGTCCCAAGGGTATGGCTGTTCGCCATTTAAAGAGGTACGTGAGCTGGGTTTAAAACGTCGTGAGACAGTTTGGTCCCTATCTGCCGTGGGCGCTGGATATTTGAAGGGGGCTGCTCCTAGTACGAGAGGACCGGAGTGGACGAACCTCTGGTGTACCGGTTGTCACGCCAGTGGCATCGCCGGGTAGCTATGTTCGGAAGAGATAACCGCTGAAAGCATCTAAGCGGGAAACTCGCCTTAAGATGAGATATCCCCGGGGCTTCGAGCCCCTTGAAGGGTCGTTCAAGACCAGGACGTTGATAGGTCAGGTGTGGAAGCGCAGTAATGCGTTAAGCTAACTGATACTAATTGCCCGTAAGGCTTGATCCTATAACAGGTGTGTTTTGTGCCGGTCATGGCGGATGCTTCAGCATTTACCAGGACCCCACCCCCGAAGGGGGCAGGACACCACGCACGGTTGAGATCAGTGTTGTGCCAGAAACAACACAACCCCCCGAATCTCCCTCTGGTGAGCATCACCAGAAACTACTTCTTCCCGATTGGCGGTATTGCCCCATGGGCAGTACGGCAACAAGTCATGCCTGATGACCATAGTGAGTCGGTCCCACCCCTTCCCATCCCGAACAGGACCGTGAAACGACGCCACGCCGATGATAGTGCGGATTACCCGTGTGAAAGTAGGTCATCGTCAGGCTCCCCCGCAGCAGACAGAAACCCCACCCCAAAAAGGTGGGGTTTCTGCGTTTACCAACCCCTCCACACCGCCCTTACAGAACCGGATCAGCGCGAAAACCCGACACGAATCCGACTAGGTGCGTTCCGCGTTCAGGCGAGGCATCTCATCCACGCAGCACGACGGGAGCCCCAGGCGACGAACTAATCAACTGCCTGAAGCCTCTCCCGTAAGAATTCTATTTCTCTCGCGCCAAGAACCGTTGGGCAAGCCGCACCCAGTATGTCGAGCCGATCGGCAACAACTCGTCATTGAAGTCATAGCTCGCGTTATGCAGCGTACACGGACCTGCGCCGTGGCCCGAATCTCGGTGGCCGCCGTCGCCATTGCCCAGAAAGGCGTAGCAACCCGGTTTAGCGAGCAGCATGAAGGAAAAGTCCTCTGCGCCCATCGTCGGCTCAACCGCGTCGTCGACATTTTCTGCGCCGACAATTTCTTTCATGACCGTCGCGGCGAAGCGGGCCTCTTCGCTACTGTTGATCGTTGGCGGATAGTTGCGGTGGAACTGAATATCGACGGAGCAATCGTAGGCTTCCGCAGTGCTCTCTGCGATCTTGCGCATCCGCGCTTCGATCAGATCGAGGGTCTCGGTTGTAAATGTCCGTACGGTACCTGCGATCCACGCATTGTTCGGGACAACATTGACCGCATCGCCGGCGTGAATCTGAGTGATTGACAACACAGCGGTGTCGAGCGGCTTTTTATTTCGCGTGATGATGCTCTGCAGTCCATTCGCGATCTGCACTGCGGTAAAAACGGGATCGCGACCATTGTGCGGTAGCGCAGCGTGTGAGCCGACCCCTTTGATTTCAATGCGAAATTCGTTGCTCGATGCCATGATCGGACCTTCGGTCACACCGAAGTGACCCGCCGCCATGCCTGGCCAGTTATGAATGCCGAACACTGCGTCGACCGGAAACTTCACAAACAGGCCGTCGTCGATCATGGCCTGCGCACCGGCGCCTCCTTCTTCGGCGGGCTGGAAAATAAACACAATCGTGCCGTCAAATTCGCCGTGTTTGATCAGGTGCCGCGCGGCACCGAGAAGCATCGCGGTATGTCCATCATGGCCGCACGCGTGCATTTTGCTGTCGTTTTTCGACCGATGATCGAAGCTGTTCAGTTCCTGTATCGGCAACGCATCCATATCAGCACGCAGACCAATGGAGCGTGAACCATTGCCGCGTTTCAGTACGCCAACCACGCCGGTTTTGCCCAATCCCCGGTGCGTTTCGATACCCCACGACTCAAGCGTTCGTGCAACCAGATCTGCTGTCGCTGTCTCTTCGTAACGCAATTCCGGATGGGCGTGGATCGTTCGTCGGAGAGTCTGGATTTCGCCGTGAGCGGCTTGGATTTCGGGAATCAGTTTCATGACGGAGTGGTGATACGTGTGTGCTTTGGCTTGCGTGGAATCGCTCGGGGACGCGTCGGCCCGGGCACGGTCATGACCGATTCTACGCCGAAGATATTTTTGGCGGGGCAGTGCAGGCCAAGCGGTACTCGACGTAATAGAATCCCGCATTGTTCTATCGTTCCCCACGACGGACCGCCGATGAATGCTCCGACTGAACACGCTCGCGCCGTATGCCCGCACGATTGCCCCGACACGTGCGCGATGCGCGTGACGGTCGAGTCCGGCCGGGCGATCAAGGTCGTCGCCGATCCCGAGCATCCTCCAACGCAAGGCGCGCTGTGCACCAAGGTCAGCCGCTACGCTGAGCGCGTGCATCACCCGCAGAGACTGACGCGACCGATGAAGCGTGTCGGCCGTAAAGGCGAGGGGCGCTTTGAGCCGGTCGGCTGGGACGAGGCGTTCCAACTCGCGGCTCGCCGCCTGTCGGAAATTGCACACCGGGCGCCGGAGGCAATCCTCCCCTACAGCTATGCCGGCACAATGGGCTTGATTCAGGGCGACAGCATTGCGCAACGGTTCTTCCATAAGCTCGGCGCATCACAACTCGATCGCACGATTTGCGCGGCCGCCGGCGCGGCCGGGCTGAAGTACACCTATGGCGCGAGCCTCGGCATGCTCACCGAGTTTTTCGACGAAAGCGAAGTCATCCTCATCTGGGGCTCGAATCCGATTGCATCGAACCTCCATTTCTGGACCCGCGCTCAACAGGCCAAACGCCGCGGTGCGCGGCTGATCGCAATCGATCCGTACCGCTCGCTGACGGCCGAAAAATGCCATCAGCACATCGCTTTGAAACCAGGCACTGACAGCGCCCTGGCGCTCGGTATGATCAACGTGTTGATCAGGGAAAATCTGCTCGATCACGCTTACATCGAAGCTCACACGTTTGGTTTTGAAGAGCTGAAAGCCCGCGCGCTCAGTTACCCGCCGTCGCGCGCTGCGGAAATCTGCGGTATTGATGAACGGGCGATCGTCGATCTCGCACGACTTTACGGTGGCACCAGAAAGGCTGCAATCCGCATGAACTACGGCCTGCAACGCGTGCGCGGCGGCGGCAATGCAGTGCGCGCGATCGCTTGCCTGCCGTCGCTCACGGGTGCGTGGCGCGAGAGAGCGGGGGGCGTGTTGCTGTCGTCGGGCGGTTGGGCGCCGGTCGATTCGTATGCGTTGCAGCGTCCGGACCTGATGCCGGGTTGGCCGACCAGGACGAACCGCGTCATCAATATGAATGCGATCGGCGACGCGCTACTGCACACGGGCGACGCCGCGTTCGGCCCCAAAGTCGAAGCGATCGTCGTCTACAACTCGAATCCGGTGGCTGTCGCGCCAGATTCGGAGCGAGTCGCCGCGGGTTTCGCGCGCGAAGATCTGTTCACAATCGTCCTCGAGCATTTCCAGACCGACACCGCCGACTACGCCGATCTGTTGCTGCCCGCGACAACTCAGCTGGAGCACCTCGACGTTCACAAGTCGTACGGCCACACGCACGTAATGGTCAACCTGCCGGCAATCGCGCCGGTCGGTGAAGCGCTTCCGAACACGGAGATTTTTCGCGGCATCGCGCGTCATATGGGTCTCGACGAGCCCGCGCTGTTCGAGAGCGACGAGACCGTCGCGCAGGCGGCGTTCCGCTGGCAAGACAGAACGCTCAAAGGCGTAGATTGGGAGACCCTGAAGAAGACGGGCTGGGCCAGGCTGAATCTGCCCGATGCGCCTTTCGCCGAAGGTGGTTTCCAAACGCCGTCCGGTAAATGCGAGTTCTACAGCGAGCGCCTTGCGCAACAGGGACTCGACCCACTGCCGGACTATCTGCCGCCCTACGAATCCGCTGACGGCGCGCCGGAACTTGCCGCCCGTTATCCGCTGGCGATGATTTCGCCACCCGCACGCAACTTCCTGAATAGCACCTTCGTGAACATCGAAAGTCTGCGTTCGACCGAAGGCGAGCCGCATCTCGACATGCATCCGGCCGACGCGCAATCGCGAGACATCGTCGACGGCGATCAGGTGCGCATCTTTAACGATCGCGGGTCGATGCAGGCGCGCGTCCGTGTCACCGATAAAGCACGTGAGGGGCTCGTGGTGGGCCTGTCGATCTGGTGGAAGAAACTTGCTCCCGACGGCCGCAATGCCAATCAGGTTACCAGCCAGGCGCTCACTGATCTGGGCGGATCGGCAACTTTCTATGACTGCCTCGTCGAAGTCGAGCGCGTCTGAAACAAGTTCAATCGTCCAGCGGTGCTCGTCTTTTGAGGGTTCGAGGCTGCAGTCTAACCCGGCCGCTTTTCGCAAATAATCGAGAGGTGCCCATGCTACGATGCGTTTTTAGCACGACCATTCGAAAATAAAGGAGGAGACGCTGCATGGACAAAATCTGGCTGAAATCTTATCCACCCGGCGTTCCCGCAGAGATTGACCCAACCCGCTACTCGTCGGTCGGAGAACTGCTCGAAGAAGCCTTTCGCGACCACCGCGCCAAGCCCGCGTTCGTCTGCATGGGCAAGGAAATCAGCTATGGCGAGCTCGACGCGCTTTCGCGCAAGCTGGCAGCGTGGTTTCAATCGAAGGGCCTGGCCCGCGGCGCGCGCATCGCGATCATGATGCCGAACGTGCTGCAATATCCGGTGGCGATTGCCGCTATTCTGCGCGCGGGCTACGTGGTCGTGAACGTGAACCCGCTTTATACCCCGCGTGAGTTAGAGCATCAGCTAAAGGACAGCGACGCGGAAGCGATCATTCTGCTCGAGAACTTCGCGGTCACGCTGCAGGCGATCGTACGCAACACGTCGATCAAGCATGTGGTTGTAGCCGCGATGGGTGATCTGATGGGCCTGAAGGGCACGCTGGTGAACTTCGTCGTGCGCAAGGTGAAAAAGATGGTGCCGGCGTGGAGCCTGCCGGGTCACGTCAAATTCAATACCGCGATCGCGGAAGGTGGACGTCAGAATTTCAAGCCGGTCCAGCAAGGTCCGAACGATGTCGCGTTTCTCCAGTACACGGGCGGCACGACGGGCGTAGCCAAGGGCGCGACGCTGCTGCATCGGAACCTGATCGCCAACGTGTTGCAGTCGGAAGTCTGGCTCGATCCGGTGCGCGCGAATCGTACGGACATCGATCAGTTCATCACCGTGGTTGCCTTGCCCCTGTATCACGTGTTTGCGCTGACGGTTTGCGGGTTGCTGACAATCCGTACCGGCGGCCTCGGCGTGCTGATTCCTAATCCGCGCGACATTCCGGGCATGATCAAAGCGCTTGAAGGGTATGCAATCACGACAATTCCCGCCGTCAACACGCTCTACAACGCGATGTTGAATAGCCCGGATTTCCATAAGCTCGATTTTTCGAAGCTGATCGCCGCGAACGGTGGTGGTATGGCGGTGCAGGAGGCTGTAGCCAAGCGCTGGTACGAGCAGACGCACACGCCGATCATTGAAGGCTACGGGTTGTCGGAAACGTCGCCGTGCGTGACCTGCAATCCGGTGACCGTCACCGAATACAGCGGGACAATCGGCTTGCCGCTGCCGTCGACGGAAATCTCGATTCGAGACGACGAAGGCAACGAAGTGCCGCTCGGCCAGCCGGGTGAAATCTGCATCCGGGGCCCGCAGGTAATGGCGGGTTACTGGAACCGGCCCGACGAAACGGCAAAAGTGATGACGGAGGATGGCTTCTTTAAATCGGGCGATGTCGGCCTGATGAACGAAGGTGGCTTCGTCAAGATCGTCGACCGCAAGAAGGACATGATTCTGGTGTCCGGCTTCAACGTCTATCCGAACGAAATCGAAGACGTGGTCGCCAAACTGCCGGGCGTGTTCGAAGTCGCCGCGGTCGGCGTGCCGGATCAGCATTCGGGCGAGGCGGTGAAACTGTTCGTCGTGAAGAAAGATCAGGCACTCACCGATGCGGACATCTTTGCGTACTGCAAGCAGCAACTGACCGGTTACAAGCGGCCGAAGATCGTCGAATTCCGTACCGAACTGCCGAAGAGCAACGTCGGCAAGATCCTGCGCCGCGAGTTGCGCGACGGGCGCGCGTAAGCGGGATCGCGAACCGATCACGCACGAAGTCGGCATGAAATAGCGTACAGCGGTAAACGGCAAAAGCCCGGCAGATGAAAATCTGCCGGGCTTTTTTCAGTTCTGCGTCACCGCTGCCGTGCGAGGCCCGTCCGCAGTAGTGCGCAGCGCAGCGCCATAAAAAAAGGCGCCCGAAGGCGCCTTTAAGGCAAACTGCTTTATTACGACTTATTAGAACTTGTGGCGGATACCGACGCGCGCCGTGAACTGGTTCTGGTTCGACGAACCCGTCAGGCCGTTGATGCCTGCCGTTGCGTCGACCACAGCGCCACCAGCGGTGACCGTGTCGCCCAGAGCGTGTTGATACACACCCGTCACGTACACGTCGGTACGCTTGGACAGGAAGTAGTCCACGCCAACTGCGCCTTGGTGGTACTGAGCACGCGAGTTGCCGTTGATTTCCGCGCCGCGCGTGTAGTCATACGCTGCGCCGACCAGCAATGCCGGGGTCAACTGATACTTGAAGTTCAGTTCGGCGTTGTTGAACGTAGCCGACTGGCCCTTGAACGGCGATGCGAACGAAGCGCCCAGGTTGCCGAAGCGGATGTTCGAGTACGTCACGCCGACCGTTGCTGCGCCGAACGTGTATGCGCCGCCTGCACCGATGACCTGGTACGTGTTAGCCGACGAGAATCCAGCGTAGACCGGCGACGTCACTGCACCTGCTGCCGTCGTAGCCGTACCGCCGTTGTTGAAGAGGCCACCCGAAGCTGCCGGGGTGCGTGCGTTCAAGTAGGCAACGCCCAAAACGAGGGGACCGTTGTTGTAGCCAGCGCCCAACGACCAGATCTGGTTCGACGTGACGTTGCCCGCGATGCCGCCGAAGCTGTACGTGCCGCCGAACGTCAGGCCGCCGTAGTTTGCGCTCGTGAACTTGACCGTGTTGTTGGTGCGGTATGCGTTGTTGAAGTTGTCGATATCGCCCGGGTGAGCAGCGATGTAGCCGCCCCACTGGTCGCCGGCTTCGAGCGGACCAACGTAGTCAACCACGGAGTCGTACTGACGACCCAGCGTGACCGTACCGAACTGGCTCGACAGGCCGACGTAAGCTTGACGACCGAACATCAGGCCGCCTTGACCGAGCTTGCCGTTGTTCACGTCAAAGCCGTTTTCCAACACGAAGATGGCCTTCAAACCGCCACCCAGATCTTCCGTGCCGCGCAGACCCCAACGCGAGCCTTGCAGAACGCCGCTCGACAGGTTGTACAGGTGCTTGCCACCCGAGTTGGTGTTGATGTTGAAGCCTTCGTCAATGATACCGTACAGGGTCACGCTGCTCTGAGCATGTGCGACGCCTGCGAATGCGCCCAGTGCTGCGAGAGCGAGAAGCGACTTTTTCATCGAATGATCTCCAAGGATTACGAATCTTTTGTACAAGGCGAATATTTATCTAGCGTTGAGGCCTTGCTTGTCCAACTTCGCGAGAAGTTGCACGTAATGTAACAAAAGGCCTACATGGCACAAAGAAAAAGGAGCGGGGCGGGAAGGCTCCTGTTTCGTTTACGCAACATGGTCTAAAATCAGAAACTGGCCGCCTGATTCACGCGGTTTGAAGGTTTCCGCGCAGCCCGAATTCAGCCGTAAAGCCTTATGGCACGGACCTGGCGGATCGATAAGGCGGTTGGTGAACGAGGGAGCGTTGAATGTTTCTGGACGAGTTGATTAGCGAGTTTGATCGGGGTTTACGCTCAATGACTGGCGTGTCGCGAATGAGCCGTCCGTTGCCGGTGCCGCAAGAATCCGCGGTGACGGAAGCGGCGCCCGAACTCTCACCGGCGGAGCGTGCGCACTCGGCCGGATTGATGCGCGTGAACCACGTCGGCGAGGTGTGCGCGCAGGCGCTCTATCAGGCTCAAAAACTCGCGACCAGGTCACCTTCGTTGCGCGCCGTGTTCAATCGCGCGGCAATCGAGGAAGAGGATCACCTCGCATGGACTGCGAAGCGTCTGGAAGCGCTCGACTCGCGCCCCAGTCTGTTGAACCCGCTCTGGTACACCGGCGCGCTGGCAATCGGCGTTGCAGCGGGGCGCATGGGCGACCGTGTCAGCCTGGGCTTCATGGCCGAAACCGAGCGTCAGGTGGAGCAGCATCTGGATAGCCATCTGGAGCAATTGCCGGCAGCCGACCGCGAGTCACGCGCAATCGTCGAACAGATGCGTGTGGACGAGGTGGAACATGGCAAGGCCGCAATGGAAGCCGGCGGAATCGAATTGCCGTTCCCCGTGCGCGGACTGATGCGTGCCGTGTCGAAAGTCATGACCCGTACGGCTTATTACATATAAGCTCGAGCTATCAGTTCGAGCGCTCCGCTCACGTACCTGCCGAAAGTGGGACGGCGCCTCGTGCGCCGTCGCCTGAAGTACCGGAAACGCCATCCGACACCTCCCGATCCCGCTTGACGATCTCTTTCAATCCGCGCCTTTCCCCTGCACTTTTCACGTATCACCTTCACAAGTTGCACTAGCTCATTCATTTATAACGGTTTTCCGTTTTATGTCTGGCGTGAAGGAGTCGCGCTAAGTCCTTGTTCTAACAAACAAAATTCGTCGCAAAAGCGCGCATCTCCCTTGACCCCTGTTTAGCGTTCCTCTAAAGTGGGAGACAGTGTGAGAAAGTGTATTTTTGTGTGATCTCACAGGCAGTTTCGGGTAGATTTTCACGAATCGGACAGCGGGCGCAAAAGCGCCACGAGCAACCAGGTTGCATGGGACCGGAGTAAAGCGCAAAAGCGCCAACTCCGGTCGACAGGGGAGAGCGAAGTGTTCCAAGGGGCGTCGGCGCTGACGCTCGATGCGAAAGGGCGGATGTCTATTCCCTCTCGGTATCGGGATGCGCTGCAAACACAGGCAGAGGGCCGGGTGACGATCACCAAGCACCCGGACGGCTGCCTGTTGCTCTTTCCTCGCCCGGAGTGGGAAATCTTTCGCGACAAGGTCGACAAGCTGCCCATGAACGCGACCTGGTGGAAGCGCATTTTTCTCGGCAACGCAATGGACGTGGATATGGACGGCGCAGGGCGCGTGCTCGTGTCGCCGGAATTGCGCACGGCCGGCGGGCTGGAAAAAGAAGTGACCTTGCTCGGCATGGGCCGTCACTTCGAGTTGTGGGATGCACAGACATACACCGCGAAGGAACAGGCGGCAATGGCAGAGGGCATGCCCGATGCCTTGAAAGATTTCACGTTCTGATCGCGGTTTACATATATGGCACCTGCGATGGGAAATGAATTGCAGCATCGCACGGTGCTGCTGGAAGAAGCGGTTCAGGCGCTGGTCACCCGCGCGGACGGCGTGTATGTGGACGGCACGTTCGGGCGCGGGGGGCATAGCCGGCTGGTGTTGGAGAAGCTGGGTGAGTCGGGACGTCTGATCGCTTTCGACAAAGACCCGCTCGCCATCGCCACGGCTCAGCAAATCACGGATCCGCGCTTTGGCATCGTGCACGAGAGTTTTGCTTCACTGCGCACCGCGATTGCGGAGCGCGGCGTAGGACGGGTGTCGGGCGTTTTGCTGGATCTGGGCGTGTCGTCGCCACAAGTCGACGATCCGGAGCGGGGCTTCAGCTTCCGCGCCGACGGCCCGCTCGATATGCGGATGGACCCGACGCGCGGCGAATCGGCTGCTGACTGGCTGGCGCGGGCCACGGTGCAGGAATTGACGGAGGTGATACGAGATTATGGGGAAGAACGGTTTGCTTTTCAGATTGCAAAGGCGCTTGTTGCTCGCCGGGCAGAGTCCGACCGTCTTGGGCCTCTCGTCAGCACGGGCGAGCTTGCCCAAATCGTGGCTAACGTCGTCAAAACCCGTGAGAAGGGCAAGGATCCGGCAACCCGCACCTTTCAAGCTATACGGATTCACATCAATCAAGAGCTTGCGGAGCTGCAAGTCGTTTTAGAAGCGGCGTTGTCGCTGTTGGAGCAAGGGGGGCGGCTGGTGGTCATCAGCTTTCATTCGCTCGAGGATCGGATCGTCAAGCGATTCATGCAGGCGCACGCCAGTACGCCTGCGGTGGATCGCCGTCTGCCGATTCGCGCAGTCGATCTGCCGAGCCCTCCGCTCAAGATCATCGGCCGCGTGTTCGCGAGCGACGCTGAAGTCGCCGCGAACCCGCGCGCCCGTTCTGCCGTGATGCGCGTGGCGGAGCGGATCGCACCATGAACCGCCTCAATATCTTCCTGCTGATTATCGTGATGGGCTGCGCCTTGTCGGTCGTCAACGCCACCAATCAGCAGCGTCAGATCTTTATCCAGTTGCAGCGCGCCCAATCGCAGGAGCGCCAGTTGCAGCAGGACTATTCGCAACTTCAATATCAGCAGAGCGCACTGTCGAAAACGTCGCGCATCGAGCAGATCGCCACTGATTCCCTGAAGATGCAATCGGTTACGACCGGCCGCACCCAGTACCTCACGCTCGATCCGGGCGCGGCGAAAGCCGAAGATGCGCCGATCCCGACTTCCGGCCCCGCATCGACGCCGGCGGCGACCCGTCGCGGAGGCGTGCGATGAAAAAATCGTCGGCTCGCAAGAGCGTGGCTTTCTCGGCCAATCCGATCCTGTCGGTGCGCCTGCCGATGTGGCGCTCCAAGCTCGTCGTGTTCATGCTTTTCATGGCGTTCGTCGCGCTCACCGCGCGCGCCTTCTGGATTCAGGGCCCGGGCAACGCGTTCTATCAGAAGCAGGGTGAAATCCGCTATCAGCGCCGGCTCGAACTGCCGGCCACGCGTGGCAAGATTCTCGACCGTAACGGTCTCGTGCTGGCCACGAGTCTGCCGGTGCGCGCGATCTGGGCGATTCCGGAATCGGTGCCGGACGACCTCGGCGCCGACAAGCTGACTTCGCTCGGCAAGCTGCTCGGCATGACGAACAAGGAATTGCGCACCAAGCTGTCGGAGGACAAAAACTTCGTCTACGTGAAGCGCCAGGTGCCGGTGGACATTGCCGAAAAAGTCTCCGCGCTGGAGATTCCCGGCATTTACGCGCGCGACGAGTACAAGCGCTTCTACCCGGAAGGCGAGATCACGGCTCACCTGATCGGCTTCACCAACGTGGAAGACGAAGGCCAGGAAGGCGTCGAACTCGGCGACCAGAAGCTGCTCGCCGGCGTGTCGGGCAGCCGGCGCGTGATTAAAGACCGCATGGGCCACATCATCGAGGACGTGGACGAGCAGGTCGTGCCGCACAACGGCCAGGACGTGGATCTCTCGATCGACAGCAAGATTCAGTACATCGCTTATACGAACCTGAAGGCGGCCGTCGAAAAATTCAAGGCGAAGGCCGGCGCGGCAATGGTGATCGACGTGCGCACCGGTGAAGTGCTGGCGCTCGTCAATTACCCCACATACAACCCGAACGACCGCACCCACCTGACCGGCGACCAGTTGCGCAACCGCATCCTGACCGACACGTTCGAACCCGGCTCGATCATGAAGCCGTTCACGGTCTCGCTCGCGCTCGATCTGCACCGCGTCACGCCGACTACACTGGTTGATACAGGCGGCGGCCGTTTCGTGCTTGACGGCGCGCCGATTACCGACGACAGCGCGTTCGGCGTACTGACGGTGGGCGGCGTGATCCAGAAGTCGAGCAACATCGGCGCGACGAAGATCGCCATGCAGCTCAAGCCCGAAGAGATGTGGAACATGTACACCAGCATCGGTCTCGGCCAGGCGCCGAAGGTCGGCTTCCCGGGCGCGGCGGCTGGCCGTCTGCGTCCGTGGAAGAGCTGGCGCCGCATCGAGCAGGCAACCATGTCGTATGGCTATGGTCTGTCGGTGTCGCTGTTCCAGTTGGGCCGCGCTTACACCGCGATCGCGCATGACGGCGAGATCATGCCGGTGTCGATCTTCCGCACGCCAGGCGATCAGCCGGCCACCGGCCCGCAGATCTTCGCGCCCACTACAGCGCGCGAAGTGCGCGCCATGCTCGAAACCGTCACGGCGCCGGGCGGCACCTCGCCGGATGCGGCGGTGCCGGGCTATCGCGTGGGCGGCAAAAGCGGTACGGCGTACAAGCACGGCGCGCACGGTTACGACCACTCCAAATATCGCGCGTCGTTCGTCGGCATGGCGCCCATGCCGAATCCGCGCATCGTCGTGGCCGTTTCGGTCGACGAACCGACGGCGGGCAGCCACTTCGGCGGTCAGGTGTCGGGCCCGGTGTTCTCGAGCATTGTCGGCGATACGCTGCGCTCGCTGAATGTGCCGCCGGACATGCCGGTCAAGCAAATGGTGGTGTCCGACGACTCGGCCCCGCCCGCACCGACTGCGCCCGCCACGCCTGCCACGGTCAAGAAACTCTCCACTAGCGCCGGCGCGAAGAAGATGACGATTTCCGCGAACGCGAAAAGCCATCCGGGAGTCGTGCGATGAGCGCGCTGCGTCACAAGCATCCCGCGCAGCGGCAGATCGCCGACGCTCTAACCTGGCTGCACGCTCACGTGCAGCCAGGCGCGCATCTGCACGCAGACACGCGCTCGCTCGCGGCCGGCGACGTGTTTTTCGCCTACGCAGTGGACGGCGCGGACAACCATCCGTTCATCGAGGGTGCGATCGAACGTGGCGCCGCCGCCGTGCTGGTTCAGCCCGAGGGCTTCAGCGGCGCGATCGATCCGTCGAACACGCTCGCCGTGCCGGCGTTGAACGAACTCGCGGGTTCGATCGCGAGCGGCTGGTACAACGACCCAAGCGACAGCATGCTGACGGTCGGCATTACCGGCACGAACGGCAAGACTTCGTGCAGCCAGTGGATCTCGGCGGCGCTGACGGCGCTCGGCACGCGTTGCGCGATCATCGGCACGCTCGGCACGGGTTTGCCCGGTCACCTGGTGCACACGGGTTTCACCACGCCCGACGCACCGCAACTGCAACGCAGCCTCGCGCAATTGCGCGACGCGGGCGCGCAGGCGGTCGCCATGGAAGTGTCGTCGCACGCGCTGCACCAGGGGCGCGTGAACGGCACGGCGTTCGACATCGCCGTGTTCACGAATCTCACGCAGGACCATCTCGACTATCACCAGACGTTCGAAGCCTACGAAGCCGCCAAAGCGCGCCTCTTCGCCTGGCCCGAACTGCGTGCGGCCGTGATCAATCGCGACGATGCAGCCGGCCGCCGTTTGCTCGCCAGCACGCAAGGCCATGCGCGCACGATTGCCTACGGCCTCGACAGCGAACAAGGCGCGCTGCAGGACGCGCCGCGAGCTGACGCGTTGCTGCTGGCCTCGAATGTGCGCGCCACGGCCACGGGCACCGCGTTCCATCTGAGCACCTCGGAGTGGGGCGATGCCGAAGTCGAAGTGCAAACGCTCGGCGCGTTCAACGTGAGCAATCTGCTCGGCGTACTGGGCGCGTTGCTTGCCGCCGACGTGCCGTTCGAAGCCGCGCTGGCCGAACTGGCGAAGCTCGAACCGGTGAACGGCCGCATGCAGCGTCTGGGCGGCCGCTTGCAGAACGACGAACCGCTCGTCGTGATCGATTACGCGCACACGCCGGATGCGCTGGAAAAGACGCTGGAGGCGCTGCGCCCGATGGCCGCCGCACGCGGTGGCGAACTGATCTGCATGTTCGGCTGCGGCGGCGATCGCGATGCGACCAAGCGTCCGCTGATGGGCGCGATCGCCGAGAAGATCGCCGACGGCGTCGTGCTGACCAGCGACAACCCGCGCAGCGAAGATCCGCAATCGATCATCGAGCAGATCGCGGCGGGTATGAAAGACGCGTCGAAGGCACGCCGTATCGAGGACCGCGCAAGCGCGATCCTGCAGGCGATCCGCAGCGCCGCGCGCGAAGACGTTATCGTGCTGGCCGGCAAGGGGCATGAAGCAACACAGGAAATCATGGGTAAGAAACGCGCTTTCTCCGATCAGGATCACGCTCGCCTCGCGCTGGCCGCGCGCGCGACGCAGGCACGCGGAGGTGGCGAATGAGCATGTTCTCGCTGCGTGAAGCTGCGGCGCTGATCCCGGGCTCGACCGTGCTCGGCGACGACAGCGTCGCTTTTGAACGCATCTCGACCGACAGCCGCAGCGCCGGCCCGGGCGATCTGTTCGTCGCGATCAAGGGCGACCGGTTCGACGCGCACGACTTCCTGCCGGACGTGGCCGCGCGTAACGTCACGGCGGCACTGGCCTCGCGCACGCCGCAAGACTGGAACGTGCCCACGCTGCAAGTCACCGACACGCGTGTAGGTCTGGGTGCGCTCGCACGCGGCTGGCGCCGCAAGTTCAGCATGCCGCTCGTCGCCGTGACGGGCAGCAACGGCAAGACCACGGTCAAGGAAATGATCGCGTCGATCTTCGCGGCCGCGGTCGGCGCCGACGCACGTCTCGCCACTGCGGGCAACTTCAACAACGACATCGGCTTGCCGCTCACGCTGTTCCGTCTGCACGCAGCACATCAACTGGCGGTAGTCGAACTCGGCATGAACCATCCGGGCGAAACCTCTGACCTCGCGAAAATCGCCGAGCCGACCGTCGCGGTAGTAAACAACGCACAGCGCGAGCACCAGGAATTCATGGCGACTGTCGAAGCCGTCGCGCTGGAACACGCAAGCGTGATTCACGCGCTCTCGCCCCAAGGTATCGCCGTGTTCCCCGCCGACGACGCTTACGCGAGCATCTGGCGAGTGGCCGCAACCGGCAACCGCATCATGGACTTCGCGCTGAACTCCGCGGAGCGCACCACTGAAGCTGCGGTAAAAGGCACGTTCGCCGGCAACATCTTGAGCATCGACACGCCGGAAGGCCATATCGAAGTCACGCTGCAAGTGCTCGGCGACCACAATGCGCACAACGCACTCGCCGCAACGTCAGCCGCTCTCGCCGCAGGCGTGTCGCTCGACGCGATCAGGCGCGGCCTCGAGTCGTTCGGCGCAGTAAAGGGCCGCTTGCAGGTGAAGCAAGCCGTACTCGGCACGCTCGCCGGCGCAACCGTGATCGACGACACCTACAACGCTAACCCCGATTCGATGCGCGCCGCAATCGACGTGCTCGCCCCGCGCCCCGCGCCCCGCGTGCTGGTGATGGGTGACATGGGCGAAGTCGGCGACAACGGTCCGGCGTTCCACCGCGAAATCGGCGCGTACGCGAGGGAACGCGGTATCGACGCGCTGTACGCAATGGGCGACGCCTCGCGCGACGCCTGCGCCGCGTATGGCGCGAACGCGCACCACGTCGCCGACGTCGGCACGCTGGTCGCGCAATTGCAGCAGGCCGGTTTCGGTCCTGCCGCAACGCTTCTCGTGAAAGGCTCGCGCTTCATGCAGATGGAGCGCGTGGTGGACGCCGTAACGAGTCCACAACCCAACGCAGCGGGCAGCACGCCCGCCGCACATTGAAATAGAAGGACCGAAGCATGCTACTGGCGCTGGCGCAATGGCTGCAGAATGACGCAAGCTTCTTGCGCGTGTTCAGTTATCTGACTTTCCGTGCGGTGATGGCGACCATCACCGCGCTGCTGATCGGGCTCGTCTGCGGCCCGGCGGTGATCCGCAAGCTGACCGCCATGAAGGTCGGTCAGGCCGTTCGTAAAGACGGCCCGCAGACTCACCTCGTCAAATCCGGCACGCCGACCATGGGCGGTGTGCTGATTCTGCTCGGCATTGCCGTGGCCACGTTGCTGTGGGCCGATCTGACCAATCGCTTCATCTGGATCGTGATGCTCGTCACGTTCGGTTTCGGCGTGATCGGCTGGGTCGACGATTACCGCAAGGTGGTCTACAAGGATCCGCGCGGCATGTCGTCGCGCGAAAAGTATTTCTGGCAGTCGGTGATCGGCCTGTTCGCCGCCGTGTACCTCGCGTTCAGCGTGTCCGAAGCGAGCAATGTGCGCGTGTATGACCTGTTCATGGCGTGGGTGCGCAGCGGCCTGTCGATGGGCCTGCCTCCCCACGCCGACCTGATGCTGCCGTTCGTCAAATCGATCAGCTATCCGCTCGGCGTGTGGGGCTTCATCGTACTGACGTATCTGGTGATCGTCGGCGCGAGCAACGCGGTCAATCTCACCGACGGCCTCGACGGTCTCGTGATCATGCCGGTCGTGCTGGTCGGCGCGTCGCTCGGCGTGTTCGCTTACGTGATGGGCAGCTCGGTCTACTCGAAATACCTGCTGTTTCCGCATATTGCCGGTGCGGGCGAACTGCTGATCTTCTGTTCGGCAATGGGTGGGGCGGGGCTCGCGTTCCTCTGGTTCAACACGCACCCGGCGCAGATGTTCATGGGCGACGTCGGCGCGCTGGCGCTCGGCGGCGCGCTCGGCACGGTCGCGGTGATCGTGCGCCAGGAAATCGTGCTCTTCATCATGGGCGGCATTTTCGTCGCGGAGACGCTCTCCGTGATGTTGCAGGTGACCTGGTTCAAATTCACCAAGCGTCGTTTCGGCGAAGGGCGGCGTCTCTTCAAGATGGCGCCGCTGCATCACCACTTCGAATTGTCGGGTTGGAAGGAAACCCAAGTGGTCGTGCGCTTCTGGATCATCACGTTGATGTTGTGTCTCTTTGGTTTGTCCACGCTCAAACTGCGTTAAGCAGCAGGTATTAGGGGAAGCAGGCGATGTTCGGCGAGAAGTTTCGGGATCGGCAAAAGCCGATGGTGCTCGTGCTGGGACTGGGTGAATCCGGTCTCGCTATGGCGCGCTGGTGCGCGCGGCACGGCTGTCGGCTGCGTGTGGCCGATACGCGCGAAGTGCCGCCGAACCTGTCCGCGCTCGAAGCACACGGCGTCGACGCGCAATTCGTCGGCGGCCCGTTTTCTCCGGTGCTGCTCGAAGGCGTCGAACTCGTCGCCATCAGCCCGGGTTTGTCGCCGCTTGCCGCGGATCTGTTGCCGCTGATCGCGGCGGCGCGCGAGCAGGGCATCCCCGTGTGGGGCGAACTCGAATTTTTCTCGCAAGCGCTGAAGACGCTCGGCGAAAGCGGCTATGCGCCGAAAGTGATCGCGATTACCGGCACTAACGGCAAGACCACGACCACGAGCCTCACTGGACTGCTCTGCGAGCGCGCCGGCAGGAAGGTCGCGGTGGCGGGCAATATCAGCCCGGCGCTGCTCGACAAGCTCTCGGAAGCGATCGACAACACCGCGTTGCCGGACGTGTGGGTGCTGGAGCTCTCGAGCTTCCAGCTCGAAACCGCGCACACGTTTTCGCCGGATGCGGCGGTTGTGCTGAACATCACCCAGGATCACCTCGACTGGCACGGCGGACTCGACGCATACGCTGCCGCGAAGGGCCGCATCTTTGGTACACAAACGGTGCGTGTGCTGAATCGGGACGACTCGCGCGTCATGGCGCTGGCGCCTTCGGAAGACAGCGAAGCAGAGGTGATCACGTTCGGCGTCACCGAGCCGAAGAACGACGGCGACTACGGTTTGCTGCGCGACAACGGCATGATCTGGCTGGTCGAAGCGCACGATCGCGACGCGAGCGACGAACCTGTGCCGAAGCGCCGCCGCAAGAACGAAGTGGCGACGCCGCCGAACATTGCGTTGAAGCGCCTGATGCCGGCGGACGCCTTGCGCATTCGCGGTTTGCACAACGCCGCCAACGCGCTCGCCGCCTACGCGCTCGCCCGCGCGGTCGGCCTGCCGGGTGCGCCGCTGCTGCACGGTCTGCGCGAATATCGCGGCGAGCCGCATCGCGTGGAATTGATCGCGTCGATCGACGGTATCGATTATGTGGACGACAGCAAGGGCACCAATGTCGGCGCGACGGTCGCCGCGCTCGACGGACTCGCGCAGCGCGTGGTGCTGATCGCCGGCGGCGACGGCAAGGGCCAGGATTTCGAACCGCTCGCGGCGCCGGTCATGCGCTGGTGCCGCGCCGTGATGCTGATCGGCCGTGACGCGCCGCAGATTCGCGCCGCGCTGGAAGACACCGGTATCGCGATGACGGACCACGCCACGCTCGAAGAAGCAACGCGCGCCGCGGCAGCGCTGGCGCAGCCGGGCGACGCCGTACTGCTGTCGCCGGCTTGCGCAAGCTTCGACATGTTCAAGGGTTACGCGCACCGCGCCGCGGTGTTCCGCAGCACGGTGGAAGAGATCGCAGCCGAACGGGGGACGATGATATGAGCTGGTCGGAACGTTTCGGTTCGCGTCAGGCTGCCGCCAGCGACGCAGGCGGTTTGGGCGGCGCGGGTCGGGTCGGTGGCCGCACGGGCGGCAGCGGTCTCGCGAGCGCCGTCAACGGCGTGCGTCCGCTGCGCTCGCGCATGCTCGACTACGATCATTCGCTGCTGTGGGTGGTCGTCGCGCTGCTCGGACTCGGCGTGGTGATGGTGTATTCGGCGTCGATCGCCATGCCCGATTCGCCGAAATACGCGTCGTACCGCGACTACGCATTCCTCGTGCGCCAGATCATCTTCGTGGTGATGGGCTCGGTGATCGGCGTCGTGGCGTTCCGCGTTCCAATCGCGACGTGGGACAAGTACGCGCCGAAGCTGTTTCTGATTTCGCTGGCCGCGTTGGTGATCGTGCTGATTCCACACGTCGGCAAGGGCGTGAACGGCGCGCGCCGCTGGATTCCGCTCGGCATCACGAACATGCAGCCGTCGGAAATCATGAAGCTCGCCGTGACGATTTACGCGGCGAACTACACGGTGCGCAAGCAGGAATACATGCATAGCTTCGCCAAAGGCTTTTTGCCGATGGCGGTGGCGGTGGGACTCGTCGGCGCGTTGCTGCTGCTCGAGCCGGACATGGGCGCGTTCATGGTGATCGCGGCGATCGCAATGGGCGTGCTGTTTCTCGGCGGCGTGAACGGCAAGCTGTTCGGCGGACTGGTGGCGACCGCGGTCGGCACGTTCAGCTTGCTGGTGTGGGCGTCGCCGTGGCGTCGTGAGCGGATTTTCGCGTACCTCGATCCGTGGGACGACCGCTATGCCCAGGGCAAGGCTTATCAATTGACGCACTCGCTGATCGCGTTCGGGCGCGGCGAATGGTTCGGCGTGGGACTCGGCGGCAGCGTCGAGAAGCTCAACTATCTGCCGGAAGCGCATACCGACTTCATCCTCGCGGTGATCGGCGAGGAACTGGGTTTTGTCGGCGTGCTGGTCGTGATCCTGATGTTCTACTGGATCGTGCGGCGCTCGTTCGAGATCGGCCGCCAGGCGCTTGCGCTTGATCGCACGTTCGCGGGCCTTGTGGCGAAGGGCGTCGGCATCTGGTTCGGCGCGCAGACTTTCATCAACATGGGCGTGAACCTCGGCTTGCTGCCGACCAAGGGTCTCACGTTGCCGCTCGTCAGTTACGGCGGCTCGGGCATTTTGCTGAACTGCGTCGCAGTGGCCGTGCTGATGCGCGTGGATTATGAAAATCGTGTGCTGATGCGTGGGGGGAAGGTATGACCCCCATGCAGCAGCGCACGATTTCGGCGAAGGCTAACTTCGTGCGCAAGGCGCGCGAAGTTAAGCGCAGCGGCCGAAGCCAAAACGGGTTTTCGTCCATGCTGATGCGTGGGGGGAAGGTATGACCCCCATGCAGCAGCGCACGATTTCGGCGAAGGCTAACTTCGTGCGCAAGGCGCGCGAAGTTAAGCGCAGCGGCCGAAGCCAAAACGGGTTTTCGTCCATGCTGATGCGTGGGGGGAAGGTATGACCCCCATGCAGCAACGCACGCTGATGGTGATGGCCGGTGGCACCGGGGGACACGTGTTCCCGGGGCTCGCGGTCGCTCATCTGATGCAGGCGTGGGGCTGGAAGGTCGTATGGCTCGGCAATCCCGCGGGCATGGAAGCGACGCTGGTGCCGAAGCACGGCATCCCGATGGAATACGTGCGCTTTGGCGGCCTGCGCGGCAAAGGCCTGAAGACCAAGCTGATGCTGCCGCTGAATCTGCTGCGCGCATGCACGCAAAGCCTCAGCGTGCTGCGCCGCGTGAAGCCTGATGTGGTGCTCGGCATGGGCGGCTACATTACGTTTCCGGCCGGTTTGATGACCGCGTTGAGCGGCCGTCCGCTGGTGCTGCATGAACAGAATTCGATTGCCGGTCTCGCGAACAAGGTGCTCGCGAAAGTCGCTAAACGCGTGCTGGTTGCGTTCCCGAATGCACTGCCGCACGGCGAATGGACGGGAAATCCGATTCGTGCGGAACTTGCGGGCGCAATTGCACCCAAAGCACGCTACGCGCAGCGCAGCGGTCCGTTGAACGTGCTGGTGGTGGGCGGCAGTCTGGGCGCGGCGGCATTGAATGAAGTCGTGCCGCGCGCGGTGGCTTTGCTGGCGCCGAACGAACGGCCGCGCATCGTGCATCAGGCGGGCGCGAAGCACATTGAAGCGCTGCGCGAGAACTACGCGGCAGCCGGTTTGCAAGCAGGCGCTGATGTCGAACTCGTGCCGTTCATCGACGACATGACGAGCGCCTACGCGAACGCGGACCTGGTGATCTGCCGGTCCGGCGCGATGACGGTTTCCGAGATTTCGGCAGTAGGCGTGGCGGCGCTTTTCGTGCCGTTCCCGTATGCAGTAGACGATCATCAAACCACTAATGCAGCGTTCCTCGCCGACAACGGCGCGGCGCTGGTCGTGCAGCAACGCGACCTGTCGGCGGAAACCCTCGCCGACTGGTTGCGCAGCCAGACGCGAGCAACCCTCGCGGAGATGGCGGAGCGTTCGCGCTCGCTCGCGAAACCCGACGCCACGGAGCAGGTCGCGCAGATTTGCGCGACCGTGGCGGGTTCGATTTCGGGCGCGAGCCCAGAAGGAAAGCAATGAAACACATCGTCAAACACATTCACTTTGTCGGCATCGGCGGGGTCGGCATGAGCGGCATCGCAGAGGTGCTGGTCAACCTCGGCTATCAGGTGAGCGGCTCGGATCTGACGAGCAACGCGATTACCGATCGCCTCGCCGCACTCGGCGCGCGGATCGCGATCGGTCACGCGGCGGAGAACATCGAAGGCGCGAACGCGGTGGTCGTCTCTACCGCCGTGCGTAGCGACAATCCGGAAGTGCTGGCCGCGCGTCATCGCCGCATTCCGATCGTGCCGCGCGCGGTGATGCTCGCGGAACTGATGCGCCTGAAGCAGGGCATCGCGATTGCCGGCACGCATGGCAAGACCACGACTACCTCGCTGGTGGCGAGCGTGCTCGCGGCCGGTGGACTCGACCCGACCTTCGTGATCGGCGGCCGGCTGATCAGCGCGGGCGCGAATGCGCGGCTCGGTACGGGCGACTTCATCGTCGCGGAAGCCGACGAGTCGGATGCGTCGTTCCTGAATCTGTTCCCGGTGATCGAAGTCATCACGAACATCGACGCCGATCACATGGACACCTACGGCCACGACTTCGCGCGGCTCAAGCAGGCGTTCATCGAATTTACGCACCGTCTGCCGTTCTACGGTATCGCGGTGCTGTGCGTCGACGATCCGAACGTGAAGGAGATCCTGCCGTTCGTGTCGAAGCCGATCATCCGCTACGGCTTCGCGCCGGATGCGCAAGTGCGCGCGGTGAACGTACAGGCGCGTGACGGCAAGATGCATTTCACGGCGATGCGCGAAGACGCGGCGCCGCTCGACATCGTGCTGAACCTGCCCGGCGAGCACAACGTGCAGAACGCTTTGGCAGCCATTGCCATTGCGACTGAACTTGAAGTGAAAGATGCCGATATCCAGCGAGCGCTGGCGGATTTCAACGGCGTGGGCCGACGCTTCCAGCGTTACGGCGAGGTGCCGGTGTCTAGCGAAGGCAAGACGAACGGCGCGTACACACTGGTCGACGACTACGGTCATCACCCGGTCGAAATGGCGGCCACGGTGGCGGCGGCGCGCGGCGCATTTCCGGGCCGGCGTCTGGTGCTGGCCTTCCAGCCGCACCGCTTCACACGTACGCGTGACTGCTTCGAAGATTTTGTGAAAGTGCTGTCGACCGTCGACGCGCTTGTGCTGACCGAAGTCTATTCAGCTGGCGAGTCGCCGATCGTCGCCGCGGACGGCCGTGCTCTCGCGCGTGCGCTGCGGGTGGCGGGCAAGGTCGAACCGGTGTTTGTCGATACGGTGGATGAAGTGCCGGACGCGCTCTCGGCGATAGTGCGCGACGGCGATGTGGTGATCACGATGGGCGCAGGTTCGATCGGCGGTGTGCCGGCTCGCCTCGCGCAGGAAACAAAGGTGTGAGTGAGATGAGCAGTATCGACCCCAAACAATTCGGCAAGGTGGCAGTGCTGCTCGGCGGCAACTCCGCCGAGCGCGAGGTGTCGCTCAATTCCGGGCGTCTCGTGCTGCAAGGTCTGCGCGACGCCGGCATCGACGCGCATCCGTTCGATCCGGCCGAGCGTCCGCTCGCCGCATTGAAGGAAGAGGGTTTCGTGCGCGCGTTCAATGCGCTGCATGGCGGCTATGGCGAGAACGGCCAGATCCAGGGCGCGCTCGACTTTTACGGCATCCGCTACACGGGCAGCGGCGTGCTCGGCTCGGCGCTCGGTCTGGACAAGTTCCGCACCAAGCTCGTGTGGCAGCAACTCGGCGTTCCGACGCCGCCGTTCGAAACGGTGCTGCGTGGCGACGACTACGAAGCGCGCGCCAAAGACATCGTCGCGAAGCTCGGTTTGCCGCTCTTCGTGAAGCCGGCGAGCGAAGGGTCGAGCGTCGCGGTGATCAAGGTGAAGAGCGCCGACGCACTGCCCGCCGCGCTGATCGAGGCGGTCAAGTTCGACAGGATCGTGGTGGTCGAAAAGAGCATTGAAGGCGGCGGCGAATACACCGCATGCATCGCCGGCAATCTCGATCTGCCGGTGATCCGCATCGTGCCGGCCGGCGAGTTTTACGACTATCACGCGAAGTACATTGCGAACGATACCCAGTATCTGATCCCGTGCGGTCTGGCGGCGGACGAGGAAGCGCGTCTGAAAGTGCTGGCGCGCCGTGCCTTCGACGTGCTCGGTTGCACCGACTGGGGTCGCGCGGATTTCATGCTCGACGCCGATGGCAACCCGTATTTCCTCGAAGTGAACACAGCGCCTGGCATGACCGATCACTCGCTGCCGCCGAAAGCGGCGCGCGCGGTGGGCATCAGCTATCAGGAACTCGTTGTCGCCGTGCTGGCGCTGACGCTTAAGGACTAACCGGGGCGACCCGAAAGCAACACCATGTGGAACAACGTTCGCCAGCTCAATTTCGCCGCCAACGCATTGCATGTGTTGCTGGTGCTCGTGCTGCTGGCGGCAGGCGGTTACTGGCTGATCCAGCGCCCGAATTTCGCGCTGCGCGAAATCCAGATCGACGGCGACACCGAGCACATCAATTCGCCGACGGTGCGCGCGGGTGTAGTAGGCCGGTTGAAGGGCAACTTTTTTACGGTGGATCTCGACCTGGCGCGTCAGGCGTTCGAGCAGATGCCGTGGGTGCGTCATGCGAGCGTGCGGCGTGTCTGGCCGAACGCGCTGGCTGTCACGCTCGAAGAGTACAAACCGCTGGGGACGTGGGGCAGCGATCAGTTGGTGAGCGTCGACGGCGAGTTGTTTACCGCGAATCAGGGCGAGCTCGAGGAGGATCTGCCCGCGTTCGACGGTCCGGACGGCACGGCAAAAGAGGTGGTCGCGCGTTATCACGACTTCCAGAAATGGTTTGCGCCGTTGGGCGCGACGCCTGAAGAAGTGACGCTGTCGCCGCGCTACGCGTGGACGGTGAAGCTCTCGAACGGCACGCAGGTGGAACTTGGGCGCGAGCGCAATCAGGACACGCTGCTCGATCGGAGCCGCCGCCTGAGCGCGGCGTGGAGCGCGGTGACGCAACGTTGGGGAAAGGATATCGAGTATGCGGACTTGCGCTATCCGAACGGTTTCGCGATTCGCGCGGCAGGGATGCGCTTTATCACCGAACCCGACAAGGGCAAGAAGTAAACGGACATCACACGCAATGAGCACGCTATGAGTAAAGACTATAAAGATCTGCTGGTCGCCCTCGACATCGGGACGTCGAAGGTCGTGGCCATCGTCGCCGAGTTGAAGGGCGAAGGTCACTACGAGGTGATCGGCCTCGGCCAGAGCGAATCGAAGGGGCTCAAGAAAGGCGTGGTGGTGAACATCGAAGCCACTGTGCAGTCCATTCAGCGCGCGCTCGAAGAAGCCGAGCTGATGGCCGACTGCAAGATCACGAACGTATTTACCGGGATTGCCGGCAGCCATATCCGCAGCTTCAATTCCAGCGGCATGGTGGCGATCAAGGAGAAGGAAGTCACGCAGACGGACGTGGCGCGCGTGATCGAAACGGCGAAGGCGATCAACATCCCGACCGATCAGCAGGTGCTGCATATCCTGACGCAGGAATTCATCATCGACGGGCAGGAGGATGTGCGCGAGCCGATCGGCATGAGCGGCATTCGCCTCGAAGTGAAGGTGCATATCGTCACCGGCGCGGTGAGCGCGGCGCAGAACATCGTGAAGTGCGTGCGCCGCTGCGGGCTCGAAGTGAACGATCTGATTCTGCAACCGCTTGCGTCGTCGCTCGCGGTGCTGACGGAAGACGAAAAAGAACTCGGCGTGGTGCTGGTCGATATCGGCGGTGGCACGACGGACATCGCGATTTTCAGCGAAGGCGCGATTCGTCATACGGCGGTGATTCCGATCGCCGGCGATCAGATCACCAGCGACATCGCGATGGCACTGCGCACGCCGACGCCGGACGCGGAAGACATCAAGGTGGATTACGGCATCGCCAAGCAGGCGCTCGCCGATCCGGACGAAATGATCGAAGTGCCGGGTCTCGGCGAACGCGGTCCACGCACGCTGTCGCGCCAGGCGCTGGCGGCGGTGGTCGAGCCGCGCGTCGAAGAACTGTTTTCGCTCGTGCAGCAGGTGGTGCGCGAGTCGGGTTACGAGGAACTGCTCAGCTCCGGCGTGGTGCTGACCGGCGGCGCGTCGATGATGCTCGGCATGGTCGAACTGGGTGAGGACATTTTCCTGAAGCCGGTGCGAATCGGCGTGCCGGAATACGCGGGCGGTCTCGCCGATGTAGTGCGCAATCCGCGCTACTCGACGGCGATGGGCCTGCTCGTCGAAGGACGCTCGCAACGCATGCGCGGCCGCAAGGTCGCCGTGCAGTCGGGCTCCATGGGACAGGTCTTCACCCGCATGAAGGACTGGTTCCTCGGCAACTTCTAACGCATTCGCTGTATCGCTGCACAGAACAGGTTTCGAACGGGTTGTAGGAATACGCGCTGGTGCCGGCGGCCGGCGCGCGACAGGAGGTTGCCCGATCTCCCGCCGAATAACGGCCGAGTGGCTGTAATTTTTTATCTTGACGGAGGCATCATGGATTTCCAA
Organism: Paraburkholderia dioscoreae; assembly: GCF_902459535.1. Classification (NCBI taxonomy): domain Bacteria; kingdom Pseudomonadati; phylum Pseudomonadota; class Betaproteobacteria; order Burkholderiales; family Burkholderiaceae; genus Paraburkholderia; species Paraburkholderia dioscoreae. The sequence continues at coordinate 3,983,231 of NZ_LR699553.1, read as the reverse complement.
ATGCTGGAAACCGAAACGAACGGCACCATCATCAAGGTGATCGGAGTAGGTGGCGCTGGCGGCAATGCCGTTCAGCACATGATCAACAAAGGCGTGCAAGGCGTCGACTTCATCGTGATGAACACGGACGCGCAGGCGCTGTCGCGTTCGCGCGCCTCCGCGGTGATCCAGCTCGGCAACACGGGTCTGGGCGCCGGCGCGAAGCCGGAAATGGGCCGCGCCGCGGCGGAAGAAGCCCGTGAGCGCATCGCCGACGCACTGCGCGGCGCGCACATGGTCTTCATCACGGCCGGCATGGGCGGCGGCACGGGCACGGGCGCAGCACCCGTGGTCGCGCAGATCGCCAAGGAAATGGGGATTCTGACCGTTGGCGTCGTCAGCAAGCCGTTCGAATTCGAAGGCGGCAAGCGCATGCGCGTCGCGGAAGCCGGTTCGCAGCAACTGGAGGATCACGTCGACTCGCTGATCGTCGTCCTGAACGACAAGCTGTTCGAGGTGATGGGCGATGACGCCGAGATGGACAAGTGCTTCCAGTGCGCAGACGACGTTCTGAACAACGCAGTTGCCGGCATCGCGGAAATCATCAACGTCGACGGTCTGGTGAACGTCGACTTCGAAGACGTGAAGACGGTGATGGGCGAGCAGGGCAAGGCGATGATGGGCACGGCGACGGTTGCCGGTGTCGATCGCGCGCGTCTGGCCGCCGAGCAGGCTGTCGCCAGCCCGCTGCTGGAAGGTGTGGACCTGTCGGGTGCGCGTGGCGTGCTGGTCAACATCACGTCGAGCCGTTCGCTGCGTCTGTCGGAAACGCGCGAAGTGATGAACACCATCAAGAGCTATGCTGCGGAAGATGCCACCGTGATTTTCGGCGCGGTGTACGACGATGCAATGGGCGACGCGCTGCGCGTGACGGTCGTGGCAACGGGTCTGGGCCGTGCGGCGAAGAAGCAGCAATCGGCACCGATGACGCTGCTGCGCACCGGCACCGACAACCAGCCGATCAACGCACACGCTGCTTATGCACCGCAAACGTCGCACGCCAGCACCGCCGACTACGGTGCGCTGGATACGCCGGCAGTGTGGCGCACGTCGCGCGATACGGCCGCTTCGCACGTACAGGCGCTGCAGGAAAAGGGCGTCGATACGTACGACATTCCGGCATTCCTGCGCAAGCAGGCGGACTGAGCGCACGGGCAGGCTTTCGTTGCCGCGCCGATTCAGGCGCTGGCGGACGAATGCACGAGCGTGGCGGGTGAACGGCGAACAAGTCGCGTATCTTTAAGGATTCGCGACAAGGACGACTGCCCTCTTCGGATTCGCGAAGCGGAGTGGGCGACTGTCGCCGGACGGCGGAGCGTGTAGTGGGGTTCACGCCGGATTTTTCACTGCGACACGACGACGTGCGAGCGTGCTTCGCATCGATGCAAAGGACTGAGCATGATTCAGGCAGGTGACAAGCTGCCCGACGCAACGCTCTTCGAGTTGATCGAAGACGAGCGGCCGGGCTGCACGATCGGGCCTAACAGCTTCGACGTGCGCGAGCAGACGGCGGGCAAGCGCGTGGTGATCTTCGGATTGCCGGGCGCGTTCACGCCGACCTGTTCAGCCAAACATGTACCGGGTTATGTCGAGCATGCCGAGCAGTTGCGCGCTCTCGGCATCGACGAAATCTGGTGCGTGTCCGTCAACGACGCGTTCGTAATGGGCGCGTGGGGACGCGATCAGCACGCCTCGGGCAAGGTGCGCATGATGGCGGACGGTAGTGCGGCTTTCACGCGGGCGCTCGGTCTCGAGCAGGATTTGTCGGCGCGCGGCATGGGAATCCGTTCCCAGCGCTACGCGATGGTGGTCGACGACGGCGTGGTCAAGACGTTGAACGTCGAGGCTGCCGGCAAATTCGAAGTCAGCGATGCAGGGAGTATTCTCGCCACGTTGAGCTAAGCACGTTGGCGTCGCGGCCTTCACCTTGGGCATACGCTTTGCGCGTTGTGCCAGGGCAACGGTCGATAAGACGCTTTTGTGACAGGCCGTTACGCGGGCCGATGACCGGAAACGCCTCCGTTCCGGGACATCGGCCCGTCACGCTTCCCCTGATGGGCGCCCAAGGGTAATGCAGCGAAACAGATTGATACGTTCCGCGCAAAGACGCTCTTTAGGGTATTGGAGTATACTTCGCGCTATGGAATAAAAAGTCCCGATTGGGATTTTCAATCGAATAGAAGATCACCATGTTGAAGCAGCGCACTATCAAACAAATCGTCAAGACAGTCGGCATTGGCCTGCACTCGGGCCGTAAAGTCGAACTGACGCTTCGTCCGGCCGGGCCGGATACGGGCATTGTGTTTTCGCGCGTGGATCTGGCCACGCCGGTAGACATTCCCGCGTCGGCGATGGCGATTGGCGATACGCGTCTGGCTTCTGTCTTGCAGAAAGACGGCGCGCGCGTTTCGACCATCGAGCATCTGATGTCCGCCTGCGCCGGTCTTGGCATCGACAACCTGTATGTCGACGTCACCGCCGAAGAAATTCCCATCATGGACGGCAGTGCCGGTTCGTTCGTGTTTCTGATTCAATCGGCAGGTATTGAAGAGCAGAACGCGGCGAAGAAATTCATCAAGGTCACCAAGCCGGTGGAAATCCGCGACGGCGATAAGTTCGCGCGTCTCGATCCGTATTTCGGTTTCAAGCTCAAATTCACGATCGATTTCCGTCACCCGGCTGTGGATAAAACCGGCCAGGCGCTGGAAGTGGATTTTGCCAATACATCGTACGTGCGCGAAATCGCGCGTGCCCGTACCTTCGGTTTTGCGCATGAAGTGGAAATGATGCGCGAACTGGGTCTCGCACGCGGCGGCAGCATGGACAACGCGATCGTGCTCGACGAGTACCGCATTCTGAACAACGACGGCCTGCGCTACGACGACGAGTTCGTGAAGCACAAGATGCTCGACGCGATCGGCGATCTGTATGTGGTCGGCCATCCGTTGCTGGCGTCGTACACCGCGTACAAGTCGGGTCACGGCCTGAACAACGCGTTGCTGCGCGAACTGTTGGCGCACGAAGATTCGTACGAAATCGTCACCTTCGACGACACGCAGAAAGCACCGCGGGGCTTTGCCTACGAAACCCAGACGGCTTTCGCCTGACGCCTTCTGGCGAAATTTCCGAAACAAGCGCATGAAAAGCAAGCGGCCCAGTCGGGCCGCTTTTTTTCTGCCTAGCGATTTCTCCGATGCCGGGCCGCCATTTTCGCCAGGGCTTCCTGTAATGGCGACGGCGCCAGTGATTCGCTCAGCGCGTGGAGCGCGTCGGCGCCGACCGGCGTCATGCGGGCCTGCTTGACCGGCGGCGGTTCCTTGACGGGTTGCGGCCGCACCCGAATCCGCAGTGCATTGACGGGCCAGCCGCGCTGCTGCAGATCTGACAGCAGCCGTGGCTCCAGATGCCGAAGCCGTGCCGCCAGCGCGTTATGGCCGGCAAACAGGGCGAGCACGCCTTCCTTGATAAAGCTGGGCTCGACGCTCGTTGCCAGGTAGTCGGGCAGCAGCGCACGCAGGTCCTTCTCCAGCGCCGCAATCTGCTCGACGCCCGCGCGCAGGGCCGCGAACGCATCCGTGCGGTTGAGCACTTCGGCGACCGGCTGCGGGCGGCGCGCCTTGAACTGCTTGGGCGGCGGCCTTGAAAAGGAAGGAAAACGGCTCATTTTCGGTAGGTAGCGGCGTGTTCGCACCCTATGCGCGTTCACGCCGCGATTGTACCGCGCGGGATGCACGCGGACCCGCCTCATGCGCACTCTCCGGGCGCGCTGCCGCAGGCTTCGGATGCCCTGCCGCCGTCTCATTGCTGACACAGGCGTGGGCGGGGGCGCGTGCTAAAATGCGCGATTCGAATTCACTCTTGGACTAAGCCGCCGAGGCCCTTCTGACCCCGGGAGCGCACGTGCACGAACTGCACGGCGCGACCCAGCCGAAGCCGCGACGCAGACACCGATCCGATGACCACCGGTTTTCTACAGAAGATTTTTGGCAGCCGCAACCAGCGGCTAGTCAAGCAATATCAAAAGACCGTCGCGGCGATCAATGCGCTCGAACCGCAGATCGAGCAATTGACGGACGATCAACTGCGCGCCAAAACGGGTGAATTCCGCCAGCGCGTCGCGAGCGGCGAGTCGCTCGACAAGCTCCTGCCCGAAGCCTTCGCGGTGTGCCGCGAAGCCAGCAAGCGGGTGCTGAAAATGCGCCACTTCGACGTGCAGCTGATCGGCGGCATGGTTCTGCACTACGGCAAGATCGGCGAAATGCGCACTGGCGAGGGCAAGACGCTCGTCGCCACGCTGCCGGTGTACCTGAACGCGCTGTCGGGCCGCGGTGTGCACGTCGTCACGGTCAACGACTACCTGGCCCAGCGCGACGCCGAATGGATGGCGCGCCTGTACAACTTCCTCGGTCTGTCGGTCGGCATCAATCTGTCGCAGATGGATCATGCCGCGAAGCAGGAAGCCTACGCGGCGGACATCACCTACGGCACGAACAACGAATTCGGCTTCGACTACCTGCGCGACAACATGGTCTACGAGACCGACGCGCGCGTGCAGCGAGCCCTGAATTTCGCGGTGGTCGACGAGGTCGACTCGATCCTGATCGACGAAGCCCGTACGCCGCTGATCATCTCCGGCCAGGCCGAAGATCACACCGAACTCTACGTGCGCATGAACGCGCTGCCGCCGCTGCTGGAGCGCCAGATCGGCGAAGAGAAAGCGGACGGCACCGGCGTCGAAAAGCCGGGCGACTACACGCTGGACGAAAAGGGCCGCCAGGTGTTCCTGACGGAATCGGGCCACGAAAAGGCCGAGCGCCTGCTCTCCGAGTGGGGCCTGATCGGCGAGGGCGAAAGCCTGTACGCGCCGCAGAACATCACGCTGATGCACCACGTGTACGCCGCGCTGCGCGCGCACACGCTGTTCTTCAAGGACCAGCATTACGTCGTGCAGAACGGCGAGGTGGTGATCGTCGACGAATTTACCGGCCGCCTGATGTCTGGCCGCCGTTGGTCGGACGGCTTGCACCAGGCTGTCGAGGCGAAGGAACACGTCAAGATCCAGAGCGAGAACCAGACGCTCGCGTCGATCACGTTCCAGAACTACTTCCGCATGTACGCGAAGCTGTCCGGTATGACCGGCACGGCGGATACCGAAGCCTACGAATTCAACGAGATCTACGGGCTCGAAACGGTCGTGATCCCGACCAACCGTCCGCCCAAGCGGATCGACAAGCAGGATCAGATCTACAAGACCGCCAAGGAACGCTACGACGCGGTGATCCGCGACATTCGCGATTGCTACGAGCGCGGTCAGCCGGTGCTGGTCGGTACTACGTCGATCGAAAACTCCGAGTTGCTGTCGCATCTGCTGAAGCAAGCCGGCTTGCCGCACGAAGTGCTGAACGCCAAGCAGCACGCGCGTGAAGCCGAGATCGTCGCCGAAGCCGGCCGTCCCAAGCGCATCACGATCGCCACCAACATGGCCGGTCGCGGTACGGACATCGTGCTCGGCGGCAATGCGGAAAAGCAGGCGTCGTTTCTCGAACTGGACGAAACGCTGCCGGAAGACGAAAAGCGGCGCCGTATCCAGAAACTGCACGACGAATGGCAAGCGCTGCACGATCAGGTGAAGGCCGCGGGCGGTCTGCACATCATCGGCACCGAGCGTCACGAATCGCGCCGGATCGACAACCAGTTGCGTGGCCGTGCCGGCCGCCAGGGCGACCCGGGTTCGTCGCGCTTCTATCTGTCGCTGGAAGATCCGCTGCTGCGCATTTTCGCCGGCGACCGTGTGCGCGCGATCATGGACCGCCTGAAAATGCCGGAAGGCGAAGCGATCGAGGCCGGCATCGTCTCGCGCTCCATCGAATCGGCGCAGCGCAAAGTGGAAGCGCGCAACTTCGACGTTCGCAAGCAATTGCTCGAATACGACGACGTGTCGAACGATCAGCGCAAGGTGATCTACCAGCAGCGCAATGAATTGCTCGAAGCGAACGACATCACCGAAACCATCGGTGCGATGCGCCAGAGCGTGATCGCCGACATCGTCCACCAGTTCGTGCCGGCCGGTAGCATTGAAGAGCAGTGGGACGTGCCCGAGCTGGAGGAAGTGCTGCGCAACGAGTGGCAGCTCGACCTCGCGATCCAGGAAATGATCAACGAGTCGAACTCGATCAGCGCCGACGAGATTCTCGAAGCAGTTGAAGCCGCCGCAGACGAAGCGTACGAAGCGAAGGTCGAACTGGTCGGCCGCGAGTCGTTCAGCGCGTTCGAACGCTCGATCATGCTGCAAACGCTGGATCGCAGCTGGCGCGAACATCTGGCCGCGCTCGACCATCTGCGCCAGGGCATCCATCTGCGCGGCTATGCTCAGAAGAACCCGAAGCAGGAATACAAACGCGAGGCGTTCGAACTGTTCGCCGCGATGCTCGACGCCGTGAAGCTCGAAGTCACCCGCGTGGTGATGAACGTGCAGATCCAGTCGCCGGAGCAGTTGGAGCAGGCCGCGGAACAGCTCGAAGAGCAGGGCGGCCACCTCGAAAACGTCGAATTCCGCCACGCCGAATTCGCCGAAGCCGCAGCGGCGGCGCCGGTCGCCGCAGAGGCGGCAACGGCTGCCATGATCGGCGACGCCATGAGCCACGGCTCGTCGCAGGCGGCCGCAGCGAGCATGAGCGCGGACAACGTGCCGAAAGTCGGCCGTAACGACCCATGCCCGTGCGGCAGCGGCAAGAAGTACAAGCAGTGCCACGGCAAGATCGTGTAATGCCGAAGGCGGCGCGATGCAAGGCGCGCCGCGTCGTTTTACGTTGTACCTTATCTTGATTTCGCGGTGGTCCGGCAGCACGCCCGGGCCATCAGTTTCCGTTTCCCTGAATGCCGGCGCCTGCCGGCATTTTCTTCGACAGGTCGCGACCATGGCTGTCAATTTCCCCTCGATCGATCCCGCTCAACTCCATCCCGTCGCCGGCGTTTCGCTCGGCTGGGCAGAGGCGAATATCCGCAAGCCGAACCGCAAGGACGTGCTCGTCATTTCCGTGGGCGAAGGCGCTACGGTCGGCGGCGTGTTCACGCAGAACCGTTTTTGCGCGGCGCCTGTCACCGTGTGCCGCGAGAATCTGGAACGCGTGCGCGCGGGAGGCAAGCCGATCCGCGCGCTGGTGATCAACACCGGCAACGCGAATGCAGGCACGGGCGAGCCGGGCCTCGTGGCGGCGCGCGAAACCTGCGCCGAACTCGCGCGTCTGGCGGACATCACGCCGGAACAGGTGCTGCCGTTTTCGACGGGTGTGATTCTGGAGCCGCTGCCGGTGGATCGTCTGAAGGCGGGGCTGCCGGCTGCACTCGCAAATCGCAAGGAAGCGAACTGGTACGACGCCGCGCAGGCGATCATGACCACGGACACGCTGCCCAAGGCTACGTCGCGCCAGGTCACGATCGACGGCCACACGGTCACGCTGACCGGCATCAGCAAGGGCGCCGGCATGATCAGGCCGAACATGGCGACCATGCTCGGCTTTCTCGCGTTCGACGCCGCCGTCGCCCAGCCGGTGCTCGACGCGCTGGTCAAGCACGTGGCCGACCGCTCGTTCAACTGCATTACGATCGATGGCGATACGTCGACCAACGATTCGTTCATCCTGATCGCATCGGGCAAATCGAGCCTGCCGGCGATCACGTCCACCGACTCGCCCGCTTATGCAGCGCTGCGCGACGCGGTGACCGAGGTCGCCCAGACCCTCGCACAGTTGATCGTGCGCGACGGCGAAGGCGCGACCAAATTCATGACCGTGCATGTCGAAGGCGGGTCGAGCGTCGGCGAATGCCGCCAGATCGCGTATGCGATCGGCCACTCGCCGCTCGTGAAGACGGCCTTCTATGCATCGGACCCGAATCTCGGCCGCATTCTGGCGGCCATCGGCTATGCCGGCGTGGACGATCTCGACGTCGGCAAGATCGATCTGTATCTCGACGACGTGCTGGTTGCGACTGCCGGCGGCCGCAATCCGGCCTACCGTGAAGAAGACGGCCAGCGCGTCATGAAAAAGAGCGAGATCGGCATTCGTGTCGTGCTCGGCCGCGGCGATGCGCAAGCCACGATCTGGACTTGCGACCTGTCGCACGACTACGTGAGCATCAACGCCGACTATCGTTCGTAACCAGGTTCCTCATCAGGGTTTTAACGCGGCCTGCTGGCCGCTTACCTCATAGTCATGGACAAACTCGAACAGTTTCTGACCCGAGCCGAAGCCGTGCTCGTCCGCCTGGAGGCCATGCTTCCGCCCGCCGCGCCGGAGATCGACTGGTCGGCGGCGGTCGCGTTTCGCTGGCGTAAGCGCCAGGGGCGCGGCTACCTGCAGCCGGTGCCGGCCATCTCGGCGATCACGCTCGACGACCTGCAGAATATCGATCGCCAGAAAGGGTTGATCGAGCAGAACACGCGTCAATTCGTGCACAGGCAGCCGGCCAATAATGTACTGCTGACGGGTGCGCGCGGCACCGGCAAATCGTCGCTGATCAAGGCGTGCCTGAACGCGTATGCGAAAGACGGCCTGCGTCTGATCGAAGTGGACAAGGACGATCTGCACGACCTCGGCGATATCGTCGATTTGATCGCGCAGCGGCCGGAGCGCTTCGTGGTGTTTTGCGACGACCTGTCGTTCGAAGACGGCGAGTCGGGCTACAAGGCGCTGAAGGTCGCGCTCGACGGCTCGATCGCCGCGCAGTCGGACAACGTGCTGATTTACGCGACGTCGAACCGCCGCCATCTGTTGCCCGAGTATATGAGCGACAACGAGACGTACAAGCACACGTCGGACGGCGAGATTCACCCCGGCGAACTGGTGGAAGAAAAAATCTCGCTGTCCGAGCGTTTCGGGCTGTGGGTCAGCTTCTATCCGTTCAAACAGGACGACTACCTGTCGATCATCGGCCACTGGCTGCGGCATTTCGGCTGCGACGACGCCGAAGTGGAAGCGGCGCGCGGCGATGCACTGGTGTGGGCGCTGGAGCGCGGCTCGCGTTCGGGACGTGTCGCGTGGCAGTTCGCGCGCGACTGGTCCGGCCGCAAGACCTCAGCGTGAGCCTCGGCATGAGCGACGGCACGCAGAAGAACGCCGCTGGCCGCAAGGTGACGGAAGTCGCCGTTGGCGTGCTGGTTCAGCCCGATGGGCGCTATCTGTTGGCGCAGCGCCCCGCCGGCAAGCCGTACGAGGGTTACTGGGAGTTTCCGGGCGGCAAGCTGGAAGCGGGCGAGTCGGTCGAGGCCGCGCTCGCCCGTGAACTGCACGAGGAACTGGGTATCGAGGTTAAGGCGAGCCATCTCTGGCATACGCTCGAACATGACTACCCGCACGCCTATGTGCGGCTTTTTTTCTGCAAGGTCACGCAGTGGTCCGGCAAGCCGCACGGCCGCGAAGGTCAGGCTTTTGTCTGGCAAACGCTGCCCGCGGATGTCGAGCCGCTGTTGCCGGCGACCATTCCCGTGCTGGAATGGCTCGCGGCCGAAAAGAAGAACTGAAACGAAAGAGACGGGCGCGCGATAACGGGCGCTGCATTAGCAGCACCGGCCCGCGTGACCCGGACAGCGGGCCGCGCTCAATGCGGGGTGTAATCCCCGTCAGGCGTCTCGTCCGACGACGCTTCCTGGTCGGATCCACCGATCTTGTACTTCTCAGTGGCCCAGGCGCCGAGATCGATCTGCTTGCAGCGGTTTGAGCAGAAGGGACGGAAGCGGTTTTCAGGTGTCCAGCGGACGTCCTTTCCGCAAGTGGGGCATTTGACGACAGTAGGCATACGGTCAGGCAGTTAATCGCAAACGGACAAGTAACGAATATAGGGGCATTTTTCGCCGCTTTAAAGGCATGTCCCTTCGGTTCGGACCAACCAGGTAAGGTTAGGTAAACGTGACAGGCCCTGCGAGCGCGACTTACAGGCTGCAGAGCGTGAGCTGGAAAGGTACGTCGACATCCACCGCACGCGGACGCAGATCGCCGTCCTGCACCGTGAAGCGCACCCACAGCATGTACTTGTTGGCGCTGGCCTCGGGGATCACGCGCAATTCCGGTGCCACCCTTACCTGCATCAATTGATACGAACGGCCGGACAGCATCTGCTGATAGCTGCCCTGCATGGCCATGACCTTGGACGCCTGGCCGGATTCGCGCGCGAGCCGCAGCACGATGGTGGCTGCGTCGCGCAACGGCAGCAGCGGGGTCACCCACTTGGCAATATCCTGGCGGCGCTGATCGGGATGAAGCTGCTGCCACGCGTAGTAGGACGGCAAATCGAATTTGCAGGTGCCGCCCGGAATGATTGCGCGGCTGCGGATGCTGGCGAGCCACTCGTTGTCCGCAAGATGCTGGCCGGTCTTGCCCTGCATCTGCGAAAGCCCCGACAGGGTTTGCTCGATCTCGCCGAGTACGGCCTCAAGCGCGTTCTGCTCGATTCCCGGATTGCCGCGAAACGGCGCCAGCGTTTGCCGCTGGCGTTCGAGCTCTTTCATCAGATCCGACTTCAGATCCGCGCGACCCGCAACCTCCGAGATTTCGAACAGCGTGGTCAGTGCGACGTGATGTTCCCTGGCGTCTTCCTGGGTCAGAAAGAACGTGAAGCGCTCGAACAGGTCTTCGAGGCGCAATAGCGTCCGGATTCGCTCGTTGAAGGGATACTCGTAAAGGATCAAGCGGGCTCGCCTCGGGCGTGGTCGGTGACGGGAATGCAGAACATTCTAATGCCGTGAGACTACCCTAGCAATCACGCACTTTTTCAGCGCGCATTCGCAACTTTTTTCACATGTTGCGGGCGGTTTTCAACGCGCTTTTGGCAGGCGCATGGCCGCGAAGTTCAACCGGCGTTTCCTGAACGACGCGTCGGCCTCATGCGCCGGCGAGCGACAGATACACGCGATGCTGCGCGTCGACTTGCGCCCTGAGCGCTTCGAGCGACACGTTGTCGTTGTCGATCACGTCGTCGGCTGCGGCGAGACGCGCTTCGCGTGTGGCCTGGCGGGCGATGATCGCCAGCACCTGTGCGCGACTGAAATTGTTGCGGCTCATCACGCGCGAGATCTGTGTTTCCATGCTGCAGTCGACCGTCAGCACGCGATTCACGCGGTTTTTCCACGTGCCGGACTCGACCAGCAGCGGCACCACCACGATCACGTAAGGGCCTTGTGCCTCGCGCTGCTCGCGTTCGGTCTCCGCACGAATCAACGGATGCGTGATGCCTTCGAGTCGTTTGAGCGCGCTGTCGTCGCTGAATACGAGCGTTCGCATGCGGGCGCGGTCGAGCGAACCGTCGGCGGCGACGAACGCCTCGCCGAACTCGGCGGCGATCTGCGGCATCGCCATGCCGCGCGGCGCGGTAACCCGGTGCGCGATCAGGTCGGTATCGACCAGCGGCACGCCGTGCGCGGCAAACAGGTCGGCCACGGTCGATTTGCCGCTGCCTATGCCGCCGGTCAATCCCACAGCAAACATGCTTCAGCCCCCCAGAGCCAGATAAAGCGGTGTGCCGAGAAACAGCGTGAGTGCGCCGCCTGCCGCGAGAAACGGCCCGAAAGGCAGCGGCTCTTCGAAACGCATGCGGCCGCGCCATGTCGCCAGCAGGCCGATGACGGCGCCCGCCACCGCTGCGATCAGCACGATCTGCGGCAGTGCCGCCCAGCCGAGCCACGCGCCGAGCGCAGCGAGCAGTTTGAAATCGCCGTAACCCATGCCTTCGACGCCGCGTACGAGGCGAAACACCCAATGCACGACCCACAGTACCAGGTAGCCGAAGATCGCGCCGAGCACCGCATCGTGCAGATTCGCAAACATGCCGTTGAAGTTGACGATGATGCCCGCCCACAGCAACGGCAGCGTCAACGAGTCGGGTAGCAGGTGGGTGTCGATGTCGATCGCGCTCATTGCGAGCAGTGCGGCGCACAGTCCGAAAGCAGCGAGCGCCGTGAGGGTCGGGCCGAACAGCGCAAGCGAGCCGGCCGCGAGCGCCGCGCTGGCGATTTCGAGAAGCGGATAACGCAGGCTCACATGAGCCTTGCATGCGGAACAGCGCCCGCGCAACAACACATAACTCAGCACCGGCAGGTTCTCCCGCGCGCTCAACACATGGCCGCAGTGAGGACACGCGCTGCGCGGCACCCACAGGTTGTAGCGCGCCGGCAGGCCGTCTGGTTCCTGTTCCGGCGGTTCACCGGCGGCGTCGTTGAATTCCGCTTGCCATGCACGTTCGAGCATGATCGGCAGCCGGTGCACGACCACGTTCAGGAAGCTGCCGATCACGAGGCCGAACAGGATGGCGAACGTCATCTGCAGACCGGTAGGCAAGCTGCCGAACGCGAAACCGAGACCGGTTGCGAAGTGATCGATACGGCCGGGCAGTAAGCCCGACAGCAGGCTGGGAGAGGTGTCTGGCACGAGGAGAGTTGTTGCCCGCATGGATAAAGGATGGATTCGGCTGCGATCCTACACCACGTTGCCGAGTTGAATAATGGGAAGATACATCGCGATCACGAGGCCGCCGACCAGCGCGCCCAGCACGATGATGACGAGCGGCTCGCACAGGCTCGAGAGCGTGCCGATCTTTTCGTCTACCTGACGATCGGCGAGCGACGCGACATCGATCAGCATGGTGTCGAGTGCTCCGGACTCCTCGGCAACCGCGATCGGCTGTACGACCTCGGGCGGGAAGCAGCGCGCTTCGCGCATGGCGGCGGCTAGCCGTTCGCCGCGCCGAAGCCGCGCGGCGATTTCCACGGTAGCACGGTCGAAGAAGGCGTTGCCGGTGGCGTGAGTCAGTGAACCGAAAGCGTCGGCGAGCGGCGTGCCGGCAGATAGCAAGGTGCCGAGCGCACGGCTCCAGCGCGCCGCGCACAACGTGCGCAGCAGCGGACCGGCGACCGGTATTGTCAGCGATACGCGTGCAAAGCGGATGCGCGCCGCTTCGGAGCGTCGCAGCAGAAATGTCGCTGCCGAGCTCGCTGCAAAGATCAGGGCGAACGCCGGTACGCTCCATCGCGCGAGGCCGGCCGACAACGCCAGCACGAACTGCGTCGGCGCGGGCAGTCTGGCGCCGAAGCCATCGAAGATCTGTTGGAACGTCGGCACGACCCACACGAGCAAAGCCGCGGTAATCGCCAGGGCCAGCACGAGTATCGCGACGGGATAGGTGAGTGCCGCGCGCACTTTCGCACGCTGCGCGGCAGCGCGTTCGCGGTCCTCGGCGATGCGGGCGAGGACGGCCGCAAGCGCGCCGGCCGCCTCGCCGACTTCGACGAGCTGGCAGTACAGCGCATTGAATTGCGCGGGGTGCCGCTGCAATGCCGCCGAGAAACGCAGCCCGCCGGTGATGTCGCGCGCAAGAGCGCCGACGATCCTCGGCATGCCCTGGCGGCGTGAAGCCTGTGCTTGCGCGAGCAGATCCAGCGCGGGCGCGAGCGGCAGGCCGGCGCGCAGTAGGCTGGCGAGCTGCCGGGTGAACAGCGTGATGTCCGCGGCGCGGGCGCGCGGGCGCGGTGCCGGACCAAGCGCCGTCAATTCGATGACAAACAGGTTGTCGCGTTTGAGCACCGTGCGTGCGGTGGCCGCGTCGGCTGCGATGAGCGCGCCGTTTTTTCGCACGCCGTCGGCGTCGACGCCCCGCCATTTGAAACGCATATCGGTGGCCAGAGGCCGATGAGTCGTGACTGTATTCATGCGACCTCGGTCGCAGCGAGCGCTTCGGCGAGACTGGTGGAGCCGTCGCGCACGCGCGCCAGCGCTGCGTCACGCAAGGTGGCCACCCGTTCGGTTTGCGCGAGCCGCGCCAGTTCGTGCGTGCCCGCGCTTGCCACGATCAGCTCGCGCATCGCGTCGGACACGGGCATCACCTGGTGAACGCCGAGGCGCCCCCGATAGCCGATGCCGTGGCACGCCGCGCAGCCGCGGGCGGCGTAGGGCTGCCAGCCGTCGAGTTGATGCTCGCTGAAACCCGCTGCCCGAAGCGCCGCCGCCGACTGCGGCGCGGGCACCCGACAGGCAGTGCAGAGACGCCGCACCAGCCGTTGCGCGGTCACCATGCGCAACGCAGCCGCAAGGTTGTACGGTTCGACACCGATATCGATCAGGCGCGCGACCGCGGCGGGCGCGTCGTTCGTATGCAGGGTCGACAGCACGAGGTGGCCGGTTTGCGCGGCCTTCACGGCGACGTCGGCGGTTTCTTCGTCGCGGATTTCGCCGACCATGATGACGTCGGGATCCTGGCGCAGAAAGGCGCGCAACGCCACGGCGAAGGTCAGCCCGGCTTTTTCGCGCACGCTGACCTGATTGATGCCGGCCAACTGGATCTCGGCGGGATCTTCCACCGAACACAGATTACGCGCTTCGCCGTTGAGCAGATTCAGAAAGCAGTACAGCGACAGCGTCTTGCCGCTCCCAGTGGGCCCGGTGACGAGCACGAGGCCGTGCGGCGCGCGGATCGCGGCGTCGACTGTTTCGCGTTGGTGCGGATCGAGGCCGAGCGAGTCGAGTGAAAGATCGGCGGGCAGCGCGTCGAGTCTGCGCAGCACGAGTTTTTCGCCGAACAGCGTAGGCAGCGAATTGACGCGATAGTCTTCAACGCGCCCGGGCGACGTGGAAATACGCAGACGGCCGTCCTGCGGCACGCGCCGCTCGGCGATATCCATGCGAGCGAGCACCTTTACACGCGTAATGAATGCATCGCGCAGATGCGCGGGCGGCGGCGGGATCTCGTGCAGCACGCCGTCGATTCTCAAGCGCACGCGCCAGCCGTGTTCCACTGGCTCGATGTGAAGATCCGACGCATTGCGGCGGGTCGCTTCCTGCAATGTGTCGGTCAGCAGACGCACGGCGGGGCCGTCGTCGGGATCGGCGAGACTTGCCGCGCCGGGCTCGCGTGCGAATGGGCCCGGCTTCGCCCGGACCGCGCTCTCCTGCGAGGTCGCGGTGGGACGCGGCAATGCCGCCGCGGGTTGAAAAGAAGCTTGCATGAGAGACCGGTGATGAGCCGCCTGTAGTACACGACAGCTTCATCTTCCGGTACGGCGGGGGGCGCCGCCATTCAGCCATTCGGCTAATGGCGCGCGCTGCGCGCCTATGCGATGCTGTGCCGTGTCGCGCCTAGCTGCGCAAGACCTTGGCGGCTTTCGCGCGCACCGGCGGCCTGAACAGCTTGACGGTGCGAATCGCCTGATCGTCGCTACGCATCACTTCCAGTTTGACTTCGCCGATCTGCACGCACACGTCGCCGTCGGGGATATCTTCGAGGATTTCGAGAATCAGGCCATTGAGCGTTTTCGGCCCGTCGGTGGGCAGCGCGAGTTGCAGCCAGCGGTTCAATTCGCGCAGCGGCATGCTGCCTGCCACGATGCATTCGCCGTTGTCGTTCCAGCCGCCGCGCGAATTGGCGCTACGCGGAATCGACGTGGTGAATTCACCGATCAGTTCTTCGATGATGTCTTCCGGCGTGACGAGGCCTTGCAACTCGCCATATTCGTTGACAACCAGCGCCGTGCGGTGACGGCTCTCCTGGAAGTATTGCAATTGCTGGAACACGGGCGTGCCGCTCGGCACGAAATACGGTTCGGCGAGCAACTCGCGCAGCGTCTCGCGCTCCAGTTCCTGGTTGTGCAGGGCGGCCAGCGTCTTGCGTACGTGCAGCACGCCGAGCACCCGGTCGATGTCGCCTTGATAAACGATCAGCTTGTTGTGATAGCAGGTTTCCAACTGATGCAGGATCTGTTCGAACGGCGCGTCGAAGTCGAGCGCCTCGATGCGGCGGCGCGGGATCATCACGTCGTCGACGGAAATGTTTTCGAGGTCGAACAGGTTCAGCAGAATGCTGCGGTGCTTGGTCGGCATGAAGCTGCCGGACTCGAGCACGATGGTGCGCAACTCTTCGGTGGACAGGCGCTGATCGCGCACGCCTTTCGTATTGATATGCAGCACGCGCAGGATGCCATTCGCAAACAGATTGACGAACCAGATGAGCGGTTTGGCAACGCGCATCATCGGCGCGATCAGCAGGCTGGCCGGCAGCGCGATCTTTTCCGGGAACGTTGCGCCGACGATTTTCGGCGTGATCTCCGCGAACACGATGATCAGAAACGCGACGATACCGGTCGCGATCGACAGCACCAGGTTATTGCGGCCGAACGTGTGCAGCGCGATCGAGGTGGTGAGCACCGGAATGATCGTATTGAACAGGTTGTTGCCGATCAGCACGACGCTCAGCAACTGATCGGTATGCGCGAGCAGACCCTGAGTGGTTTTGGCGCCGAGCGCATTCTGGTTGGCGAGATGTTTCAGGCGATGGCGGTTGATCGCCATCATCGCCGTTTCGGAGCTCGAAAAAAAACTCGAGCAGATAAGCAGCAGAAAGACGGCGCCGATCTGCGCCCATAAGGGAAGTTGTTCCACGCGTCGTGAAGGATAGGGGAAAGGATGGAGAGAATATAGCAGAGGGGTTTGCCAGAGCCTTCGCGGCTGGCGGCTAAAGACAGGGCGGGCGGCAGCGGCACAGGGCGTTGCGCGTGAAACTAGCAACTTGCGTGATCCAAAACAAAAAACCGCCGAGCAAGCTGGGCGGTTTTTTGAGCCTCGAACTAACAAGGCGAATCTGGTCGGGGTGAGAGGATTCGAACCTCCGGCCTCTACGTCCCGAACGTAGCGCTCTACCAGGCTAAGCTACACCCCGATTTTGTACTGCGGACTCGATTCAGACTAACCCGGCCTTTCAGTCTCGTTCAAGACTGTCTTGCCGTCGAGTAAGAACATAATTCTAGCAGGCTATCTTTGAAAATGGAATCCGGAAACGAAGAAATTGCGGTCGCGGCGGCCTGGGCTTCCTGTTTCGCGCATTCGAGCGTGTGATCCAGTGCGCCGGAACGCGTGATCGCCTCGAAAATGGTGTCGAAACGATCCGTGCCGCCTTGCTCGATTGCTTCCCGTGCCAGCGCCGATTGCTCCGGCGTGCCGCGTTCGATCAGATAGATCAGCGGGAGCGTGGGTTTGCCTTCGCGAAGGTCGTCGCCGGCATTTTTCCCCATCGATTCGGCCGTGCCCGTGTAGTCGAGCCAGTCGTCCATGATCTGGAACGCTGTGCCGATGCGCCGGCCGAATTCCGCCGCCGCCGCTTCGGTTTTCGCGTCCGAACCGGCCAGCACCGCGCCGAGTTGGGCCGCGGCCTCGAACAGCTTGGCTGTCTTGTAGCGAATCACCTGCATGTAGCGGGCTTCGTCCACGTCGGCGTCGTGCATGTTGAGGAGCTGCAGCACTTCGCCTTCGGAGATGATGTTGGTCGCCTCCGACAGAATTTCCATGACGCGCATCTTGCCCACGCCGACCATCATCTGGAACGAGCGCGAGTACAGGAAATCGCCCACCAGCACGCTCGCGGCGTTGCCGAACAGCGCGTTGGCCGTCTGACGGCCGCGCCGCAGGTCGGATTCGTCGACCACGTCGTCGTGAAGCAGCGTGGCCGTATGGATGAATTCGACGACCGCCGCCAGTTCATGCCGGTGCCCCGTGGTTTCACCCAGCGCGCCGGCCACCAGCAACAGCAGCGCGGGCCGCAGCCGTTTGCCGCCGGCGCTGATGATGTACTCGGAAATCTGGTTGATCAGCATCACGTCGGACGCAAGACGGTGCCGTATGACGCGATTGACCTGCTGCATGTCTTCGGCGATCGGAGCGAGCAGGCTGGCGGCGTTGGAGGAGGGAGTGGCAGTCGACGACATGATGGCTGAGTTGGGTAGTGCCGCGAATTATAAGGCGAATCGCGGCAGTTCCGGGTCGCAGGCTGCGGCGCGGGGCGTTCCGGGCTGCGGCAGAGCCGCGCGCCGCAGCTTTGCGGCAAGGCGCCGGGCGCGGCGCGCGGCGCGCGGCGGCTCTCAACGAGTTTTGACCGAGCAGCTAACTCTATGTATAATCACGGGTTTCCGCGCGCGGTGCGTGGGAAAAATGAACACAGAGTGAGGTTCTCAATGTACGCGGTCATAAAAACCGGTGGCAAGCAGTATAAAGTTGCCGTCGGCGAAAAACTTAAAGTAGAACAGATACCGGCAGACATTGACGCTGAAATCACGCTCGACCAGGTTCTCGCAGTGGGCGAAGGCGAATCGATTAAGTTCGGTACGCCGCTGGTCAGTGGGGCTTCCGTCAAGGCTACCGTCGTGTCGCAAGGTCGTCACGCAAAAGTGACCATCTTCAAGATGCGTCGCCGGAAGCACTACCAGAAGCATGGCGGCCACCGCCAGAACTATACCGAACTGCGCATCGACGCGATCAACGCGTAAGCGCACCGGTTAAGGAGCAAATCAAATGGCACACAAAAAGGCAGGCGGATCATCCCGCAACGGCCGCGACTCCGAATCGAAGCGCCTCGGCGTGAAGGTTTACGGCGGTCAGGCTATCAACGCTGGCGGCATCATCGTTCGCCAACGCGGCACGCGTATGCACCCGGGCGAAAACGTCGGTATCGGCAAGGATCACACCTTGTTCGCGCTGACGGACGGCCACGTCAATTTCTCGACGAAGGGCGCAGCGAAGAAGCACATGGTCAACGTCGTCCCGGCAGCAGTCTGAGCTTACTCAGGCACGGGCTTCAGGACCGGAAAAAAGGCCCCGCGAAGTTAGCGGGGCTTTTTTTATTCCGACATTTTTTTGCCGGATGAATGAACGCGAATGCATGCGCTCAGGCCGCGCGCCTATGCTGTTCGGTCGATTGATCAGCACGCGCCGGGCGCGGCAAAATAGCATCATCCAGTAGCAACCCAATCTAGCAGCACACCACGGGACGGAGTTACGCATGAAGTTCATTGACGAAGCGAGGATTGAAGTCATCGCCGGCGACGGAGGGGATGGCAGCGCGTCGATGCGCCGCGAGAAATTCGTTCCGTTCGGCGGCCCGGATGGCGGGGACGGCGGCCGGGGCGGCAGCGTGATCGCGGTCGCGGACCGCAACATCAATACGCTGATCGATTACCGCTACGCCAAGAAGCACCTGGCGCGCAACGGCGAAAACGGCCGCGGCGCGGACTGCTACGGCAAGGGCGGCGACGACATCACGCTGCGCATGCCGGTGGGCACCACGATCACCGACATGGAGACCGGCGAGCTGATCGCCGATCTGACCGAGCACAACCAGAGCGTGCAGATCGCTCAGGGCGGTGCGGGCGGTCTCGGTAACCTGCATTTCAAATCCAGTACGAACCGCGCGCCTCGTCAGAAGACCGACGGCAAGCCGGGCGAGCGCCGCATGGTGCGCCTCGAGCTGAAGGTGCTAGCGGACGTCGGTCTGCTCGGCATGCCGAACGCGGGCAAGTCGACCTTTATCGCGTCGGTGTCGAACGCAAGGCCGAAGATCGCCGATTACCCGTTCACCACGCTCGCGCCGAATCTCGGCGTGGTGCGTGTCGGGCCGAGCCGCAGCTTCGTGATCGCGGACATTCCCGGACTGATCGAAGGCGCGGCGGAGGGCGCGGGCCTCGGTCACCAGTTCCTGCGCCATCTGCAGCGCACGGGCTTGTTGCTGCATATCGTCGACCTCGCGCCGTTCGACGAATCTGTCGATCCGGTCGCGGAAGCCAAGGCGATCGTCAACGAACTGCGCAAGTACGACGAACTGCTGTATGAAAAGCCGCGCTGGCTCGTGTTGAACAAGCTGGATATGGTGCCGGAAGACGAGCGTGAAGCGCGGGTCTCGGCATTCATCGAAGGCTTCGGCTGGGATGGTCCGGTGTTCGAAATCTCGGCGCTGACCGGCCAGGGCTGTGAAAATCTTTGCTACGCGGTGTTCGATCACATCGCCGCGCATTCGGACGCACAGCGCGCGGCCGAAGCCGAAGATCTCGCCGCCGACGTCCGTTTCCGTGCAAAGCCGCAAGACCCTGTTGCAGCGGACGATTCCAGCGCCGACCCGCAACAATAAGAAGCTCGAGCACCGGCGCCTGAGTGGGTTGCCGGTCTGCACCACGCGTCATCTTGGAGACTGCGCACAATGCGTTCCGTCATCGCAGATTCACGGCGATTGGTAGTGAAAGTGGGTTCGAGCCTCGTCACGAATGACGGGCGCGGCCTCGATCATGCCGCTATCGGCCGGTGGGCCGGACAGATTGCCGCCCTGCGCGCGCAAGGCAAGGAGGTGGTGCTCGTGAGTTCGGGCGCCATTGCCGAAGGGATGCAACGGCTCGGCTGGACCAAGCGGCCGCGCGAGATCGACGAACTGCAAGCGGCTGCGGCCGTCGGTCAAATGGGTCTTGCGCAAGTCTACGAAAGCCGCTTTGCCGAGCATTCCATTCAGACCGCGCAGATTCTGCTGACTCACGCGGACCTGGCCGACCGCGAACGCTATCTGAATGCGCGCTCCACGCTGCTCACGCTTTTGCGCCTGGGCGTGGTGCCGATCATCAACGAGAACGACACGGTCGTCACCGACGAAATTAAATTCGGCGACAACGACACACTGGGCGCGCTCGTCGCGAACCTGATCGAAGGGGACGCGCTTGTCATCCTCACCGATCAGCAAGGGCTCTTTACCGCCGACCCGCGCAAGGATCCGGCCGCCACCCTCGTCCAGCAGGCCGATGCCGGCGCGCCAGAACTGGAAGCAATGGCGGGCGGCGCGGGCTCGAGCCTTGGGCGCGGCGGCATGCTGACCAAGATTCTGGCCGCTAAGCGCGCGGCTCACAGCGGCGCGAATACGGTGATCGCGAGCGGGCGCGAAGTGGACGTGTTGTCGCGGCTTGCATCGGGCGAGGCGATCGGCACGCAGTTGATCGCGCGCACGGCACGGATAGCGGCGCGCAAGCAATGGATGGCGGATCATCTGCAGGTGCGTGGCCATGTCGTGATCGACGACGGCGCAGTCGAAAAGCTCACTGAAGGCGGCAAGAGCCTGCTGCCCATTGGCATCGTCGGTGTTCAGGGCGCGTTTGCGCGCGGTGAGGTGATTGCCTGTCTGAGCGCCGCGGGCCGAGAAGTGGCGCGCGGCCTGACGAACTACAGCAGCGCTGAAACCAAGCTGATCCAACGGCGTCCGAGTGGCGAAATCGAATCGGTGCTCGGCTATATGCTGGAGCCTGAGTTGATTCACCGCGACAACCTGGTGTTGGTCTGAGTCACTAATCGGCGCGGGCGCAGGCGCGCGCACAAGCACGGCAAACAAAAAAGCCGTTCCAGCAGGAAGCTGGAACGGCTTTTTCTCGTCTGCTACTCAAACGCGCTCAAATTCAAGGCGCGCTCAGTAAAGTACCTCAGTGGATCAACGAACTCGCCGTGCGCTTGTAGCGGATGTTCTCCAGAATCGTCTTTGCATTCCCCATCGGCATCTTGTTCGCGCACAGATAATCCTGATACAGCGCGGCATGGTAAGCGTTCAGCGTGCCGTTCTCGATGCGCGTGAAATCATTCGCGACCGTTGTGTCCCACCCGTCGTGGTCCGCATTGAGGCCGGCATACAGGCGCCATTCGTATGTGTCGCAGCGGATCCCTTCGTAGTTCACGTTGCGAGCGCCGCTCGCGCTCGTCACGACCACCGTATAGCGGACCACGCCGTCGGAGCCGACGGTGAGCGAGTTGCGATCGACCGCGAACTGCAGCGGCGTATTGCCGGAAACTTCGAAGGGCAGCAGATTCGAGTCTTGTGGCAACGGCGGCAGAGTGCCCACCTTGTTCTCAACCCAGTTGCTCTGCCGGTCCAGCAAATACGTGAACGCGCTGTCGTCTTTATTGGTAGGTTTGCCGGCGCTCGAACAGCCAGCCAGCAGGGCGCCGGTGGCGACGCACGCCACGACGAGAGCAAGTGCTTTCAATATGATTTCCTCGAAACACTGGCGCGGCTCGACGAGCCGCGCCAGAGAGAGGCGGCGTGGACAGCCGCACAGAGTTGTTAATTGCGCACGCCCGGGCGGAACAGCGAGCCGGCCGTTTCGCGCGCCGATTCGTCTTCGTGTTCCGGCGCGGCACCTACCTCGGCCGTTGACCCGGAGCCCGGACCGCAATCGGACGCGATCGTTGCGTGAACCGATGTTTCGATGCTGACGGATGTCACCGAGGTTACGGTGGTCACCGTCATTACCGTGGAATCCGGCGGATTTTCCATTGACGACGCTATCCGGGGATAACGCGGCCCATGATGCCCGCCAGGTTTTTCCGCACGCGGCGCAGCCCGGCGCATGAAACGGGACAGCTCCGTCAGCGCCAACTGATACACATCCCGCTTGAACTCGATCACACAGTCGAGCGGCACCCAGTACTCGTTCCAGCGCCACGCATCGAACTCAGGGTGGTCGGTGGCGCGCAAGCAGATGTCGCAGTCGCGTCCAACCATCCGGAGCAAAAACCAGATTTGTTTCTGGCCGCGGTAATGACCGCGTACTTCGCGCTTGATGAACTTGTCAGGCACCTCGTAACGCAACCAGTCGCGCGTGCGACCAATCACCTTGACGTGCTCAGGAAGCAGCCCGGTTTCTTCGTGTAACTCCCGATACATCGCTTGCACGGGGGTCTCTCCGTACTTGATGCCCCCTTGCGGAAACTGCCAGGAATGTTCACGGAGCCGTTTGCCCCAAAACACCTCGTTGTGCGCGTTCAAGAGGATGATGCCGACGTTCGGGCGAAAGCCTTCACGATCCAGCATACAACCACCTTCGAATCCTTTAAAATTGCTTTGATTATAAACAGATAACGGACCTGACGCACCGATTCGCACCAGATTGGAACGATTCGCCGCAAAAGGCGCCGTGTTTGCGGTAGCCTGTCAGTCTTTCCGTGCCTTATCCCTTGTGCAAAGGCTTTGCGCGGCGGCCTGGGCGCCGCGGGCGGCCAGCGCTCAGTGTCATTGTCAGGTGAGCCGTGCCGGCTCAGAGCCGGATCTGTGTCGATTTCCCACCGTTTTCACCTTTCGGGCGGTCCCTCCGGAGCCGCCGCTTTTGGATAATCTGAATGAAAGCTTCCCGTTTCTTTATCGGTACCCTCAAAGAAGCTCCCGCCGACGCAGAGATCGTCAGCCACAAGCTCATGGTGCGTGCCGGCATGATCCGGCGCGTCGCCGGCGGTATCTATAACTACCTGCCGATCGGCCTGCGCTCGATCCGCAAGGTGGAAGCCATCGTGCGCGAAGAAATGAACCGGGCAGGCGCGATCGAGTTGTTGATGCCGGCCGTGCAGCCGGCCGAGTTGTGGCAGGAATCGGGCCGCTGGGAAAAGTACGGCCCCGAGCTGCTGCGCTTCAAGGACCGCAAGCAGTCCGATTTCGTGATCGGACCGACCCACGAAGAAGTGGTCACTGATATTGCGCGTAATCAGATCAAGAGCTATCGGCAGTTGCCGGTGAACTTCTATCAGGTCCAGACAAAGTTCCGCGACGAGATCCGTCCGCGTTTCGGCGTGATGCGCGGGCGCGAATTCATCATGAAAGATGCCTACTCGTTCGACAAGGACATGGACGGTCTGCGCGAGTCGTATCGCAAGATGTACGACGCGTACGTGCGCATCTTCACGCGCCTCGGTCTGGACTTCCGCGCGGTGGCGGCGGACAACGGTTCGATCGGCGGCAGCGGCTCGCACGAATTTCACGTGATTGCCGAGACCGGTGAAGACGCGATTGCCTATTGCCCGACCTCCGACTTCGCGGCGAACGTCGAGGCGGCTGAAGCGCTGCCGCTCCACGCGGAACGCGCGGCGCCCGCCGAGGAAATGAAGAAGACCGCCACGCCCGGCAAGGCAAAGTGCGAGGCCGTGGCCGAGCTGCTGAACATTCCGCTTGAGCGCACCATCAAGTCGATCATTCTCGCAACCGAGAACGAAGGCGCCGGGCCGACTATCTGGCTGCTGATGCTACGCGGCGACCACGATCTGAACGAGATCAAGGCGAGCAAGCTGCCGGGTCTGGCCGATTTCCGTATGGCGACCGAGGCTGAAATCATCGAAACCTTCGGCACGCCGCCGGGCTACCTCGGCCCGCTCAACACGAAGAAGCCGGTCAAGGTCGTGGCGGATCGCACGGTCGCGAACATGAGCGACTTCGTGGTCGGCTCGAACGAGGTGGATTACCACACCACCGGCGTGAACTGGGGCCGCGATCTGCCGGAACCGGTCGTCGCCGACATTCGCAACGTGAAGAAGGGCGATCCGTCGCCGGACGGCAAGGGTGTGATCGACATCTGCCGCGGTATCGAAGTGGGCCACGTGTTCCAGCTCGGCACCAAGTATTCCGAAGCCATGAACGCGACCTGCCTCGACGAAACCGGCAAGCCGCGCCCGATGGAAATGGGCTGCTACGGTATCGGCGTCACGCGTATCCTGGGCGCCGCGATCGAACAGAATTTCGACGATAGAGGCATCATCTGGCCGGAATCGATCGCGCCGTTCGAAGTCGTGCTGTGCCCGATGGGTTATGACCGCAGCGAAGCCGTGCGCGAGGCGGCCGACAAGCTGTACGCAACGCTCGTCGAGGCGGGCATCGACGTGATCCTCGACGACCGCGGCGAGCGCCCCGGCGTCATGTTCGCCGACTGGGAACTGATCGGTGTGCCGCATCGCCTCGTAATCGGCGACCGTGGCCTCAAGGACGGCAAGCTCGAATATCAGGGCCGCCGCGACGCTGAGGCGACGCTGCTGCCGGTCGAAGACGCCGCGCAAACGGTGATCGGCAAGGTTCGCGCAGCGTTGGCCCGCTAAGCGGAGCGGACGGTGGAGTACACCTTCCTGTCCGCGACCATCCTGCTGATTCTGATCACCGACCCGCTCGGCAACATTCCGCTCTTCATCAGCTGTCTGCGCGGTGTGTCGCCGAAGCGGCGCACGATCGTCATTCTCCGCGAGGTGGCGATCGCCTTCGCGATCCTGCTGATCTTCATGGTGGTCGGCGACGGCTTTCTGCGCATGATGAGCCTGACCGATCAGTCGCTGCGCATTGGCGGCGGGATCGTGCTGTTTCTCATCGCGCTGAGGATGGTGTTTCCGCACCCGGACGGTCCATTCGGCGGCGACACGCGCGGCGGCGAACCGTTGATCGTGCCGCTCGCCATTCCGGCGTTGGCGGGACCGTCCGCGTTGGCTACCGTGATGCTGCTGACGTCGCAGGCGCCTGGCAAGATGTTCGAGTGGATCGCCGCGCTGACCGTCACGATGATCGTCTGTGCGGTCGTGCTGATGCTGGCGGAACGCATTCAGGCGTGGCTCGGCGAGCGTGCCATGATGGCCTTCGAACGGTTGATGGGTCTCGTGCTGGTGGCGATTTCGGTCGAGATGATGCTTGGCGGTATCCGGTCGTTCGTGCATCAACTGTGATGCGGTAACCGCCGGGGCGCTGAGCCCCACAAAGTACAGCGCAAAGAAAAGCGGCCCGTCGTGGGCCGCTTTTCCGTGTCGATTCACCGCCCGCTGGCGGCCGCTTCAAAGAAGCCTCAAGCGCCTTCAGTCAGCGCGCGAATCGTGGGCAGGTTACGCCAGTAACCCTTCGCATCCATGCCGCAGCCGAACACATAACGGTCCGGCACTTCGAACCCGCAGTAATCCGGGCGCAGCGGCTTGGCCTTCGGAATGATCTTTTCGCACAGCACCGCGCTCAGGAAGCGCTTCGCGCCCATCGCGAGAATGCGGTCGCGGATCGCGGCCATCGTCTCGCCTTCGTCGAGAATATCGTCGAGCACCAGCACGACGCGATCCTTCACCGACTCCGCCGGCGCCACGCGCCATTGCATCTCGTTGCCGCCTTTGGTGGTGTTGCGGTAGCGGGTCAGATGGATGTAGTCGAACTCGAGCGGGAAATCGAGGTGCGGCAACAGCATGCCGGTGAAGACCGCCGCGCCGCCCATGACCGACAGCACGAGCGGGAAGTCCTCGCTCATCTCGTCGCGGATGGCGGCCGCCATGCCGCTGATCGACGCGTTGACGTCGTCGGCCGAAACGATTTCTTCGGAGTGGCTAAAAATGTGGAGAGCTTCTTCGCGGTTCATGACGTCTGACGGGCGGTGACTGTATACATAGTGTGAGTGAGGACGGCGGTGCGCGGTACAGAATAAACCCGCACAAAGCTGAAGTCAGCCGCGCGGAGTCAGGGTCGCGTTCCGTGGTTCATGCGCGGAACGCACGCCACTGTCTTGCTAAAGCTTAGCGCATGCCAGGCAACATGCCCTTCATGCCGCGCATCATCTTCTGCAGATTGCCGCCCTTGAGCTTTTTCATCATGGTGCGCATCTGGTCGTACTGATTCAGCATGCGGTTGACTTCCTGGACCTGCACGCCCGCGCCCGCGGCAATGCGGCGCTTGCGCGTGGCCTTGATCAGGTCGGGCTTCGCGCGTTCCAGCGGCGTCATGGAATTGATGATGCCTTCCATGCGGCGCATCTGCTTTTCGGCCTGGCCCATGTCGGCGCCGGCGGCGGCCTGCTGGAATTGCGCGGGCAATTTGTCCATCAGCGACGACAGGCCGCCCATGCCCTTCATTTGCGTCAGCTGTGCGCGGAAATCGTTCAGATCGAAGTCGCCGCCTTTCTTGACCTTGTCGGCGAGTTTCTGCGCCGCCTGAACGTCCACACCGCGCTGCGCTTCTTCGACGAGGGCAAGAATGTCGCCCATGCCGAGAATCCGGTTCGCCATGCGATCCGGGTGGAAGACTTCGAGGCCGTCGAGCTTTTCCGCGACGCCGACGAACTTGATCGGCTTGCCCGTGACATGGCGCACGGAGAGCGCCGCGCCGCCGCGCGAGTCGCCGTCGAGCTTGGTGAGGACCACGCCGGTGAGCGGCAGTGCGTCGCTAAAGGCCTTGGCGGTGTTCACCGCGTCCTGGCCGAGCATCGCGTCAACCACGAACAGCGTTTCCGCCGGTTTCAGCTCGGTGTGCAGCGCGGTGATTTCCTTCATCATCGCTTCGTCGATGCCGAGACGGCCGGCCGTGTCGACCAGCAGCACGTCGTGATAGTGGCGCTTGGCCCAATCCACGGCGGCGCGCGCGATGTCGACCGGTTTCTGGTCCGGTTCGGACGGGAAGAAATCCGCGCCGACCTGCTCGGTCACCGTCTTCAACTGCGCGATAGCGGCAGGGCGGTAGACGTCGCACGAAACGGTCAGTACTTTCTTCTTGTACTTTTCGCGCAGCAGCTTGGCGAGCTTGCCGACGGTGGTCGTTTTACCG
The DNA here is from genome assembly GCF_902459535.1 of Paraburkholderia dioscoreae. Lineage (NCBI taxonomy): Bacteria > Pseudomonadati > Pseudomonadota > Betaproteobacteria > Burkholderiales > Burkholderiaceae > Paraburkholderia > Paraburkholderia dioscoreae. The sequence continues at coordinate 3,956,054 of NZ_LR699553.1, read as the reverse complement.
GCGCCTTGCAGGCCCGCCATCAGGATGACGGCCGGCGGCGTGACGGCGAGGTTGAGTTCGACCGCCTTGCCTTCGTAGTCGCCGCCGATGATCGCGGTCAGTTCGCGCTGCACCACGCCAACGAGCGCCTGGCCCGGCGACAGGCTGCTGATGACTTCCTCGCCGAGCGCCTTTTCCTTCACCTTGGCGATGAACTCGCGCACGACGGGCAGCGCCACGTCGGCCTCGAGCAGCGCGAGACGCACCTCGCGCAGCATTTCCTGGGTGTTCGCCTCGGTGAGCCGGGCTTCGCCGCGCAGCGTCTTGACGACGCGCGCCATCCGTTGAGTCAGATTGTCGAGCATGGGGAGCGATGAACAGTGCGGCCGGAGCGGGGCGCGATGCAGGAGACGTCGCGGAGCAGGGGCCTAGTGTAAACTTCGAATATGGATATTGTACTGTATGCCCTCACTGCGCTCCTCTACGGCGGTTTAGCCGTGGCCGGCTGGCGCTCGCACCGGCACGCCGCCGTGCGCCCCATGCTCGAAAGCGTGCCGCCAGTGCCGGCCGCCGCGGGCGGTTCGGCCGCTTCGGGCATGAGCACGTCGGGCCGCGCGCTGCTGTTCGTGGCGCTGCTCGCTCACGGCGTGCTGCTGCATACCACCATCTTTCCCCAGAACGCGATGGTGTTCGGTTTCGCGTTCGCGCTGTCGGCTATGTTCTGGCTGGGCGCCGGCATCTACTGGATCGAGAGTTTTTTCTTTCCGCTCGACGGTTTGCGCCTGCTGGTTCTGCCGCTCGCGTGCGTCGCCTCGCTGTTGCCGCTTGCGTTCAACGGCGTGCGCGTGCTGCCGTATTCCGCCGCGCCAATGTTCAAGCTGCACTTCCTGATCGCCAACATCGCGTATGGTCTGTTTGCGATCGCGGCGCTGCATGCGGTTCTGATGCTGCTGGTCGAGCGGCGTCTGCACGCCATGCGCGGCGGCGTCGCCCAGCGGCATGCGGCCGCGGCGGGCAACGGCTGGTTGTCGAGCTGGCTCGATACGCTGCCGCCGCTCCTCACGCTGGAGAAGCTGCTGTTCCGTCTGATCGGCGCGGGTTTCGTCCTGCTGACGCTCACGCTGGTGTCGGGCATCCTGTTCAGCGAGCAATTGGTCGACCGTGCGTTGCAACTCGATCACAAGACCGTGTTCGCGATTCTTTCCTGGGTGATGTTCGGCGCGCTGCTGACCGCGCGCAAGGTTTCCGGCTGGCGCGGCCGTGCGGCATTGCGCTGGGTGCTGGCGTCGTTCGTCGCGCTGTTGCTGGCGTACGTCGGCAGCCGTTTTGTTTTCGAGGTGCTGTTGCACCGTGCTGTAGTGTGAGCGTGTCCCATGCGACAAATATTTCTGTTGATCCTGTTGTTCATCGTCGGCCAGTGGCTGGTGAAGGCGCTGCGTCGTCATGACGCGCAGGCGTCCCAGCGCAACGGTACCGGCGCCAATGGCGCCGCGGGTGCAAAAGGCCCGAATGGTCCGAACGGCGGCGCGCGCGCTTCCGCGCCGGCGCAACTCGCCGAGCCGATGATCCGTTGTGTCGAATGCGGCGTGCACGCGCCGAAGAGCGATTCCGTGGTGGTGGCGGGGCAGCCGTTCTGCTGCGCCGCGCACGCGCAGCGTCACGGCGCGCGACCCACGGGCCGCGACGCTCGATGAGCGTCGAGTTCACCGTCGACGCCGACGGTTGGGTCGCCGCCGCACGCAAACTGCCATCGCCGAATTTCGAAGCGCGGCTCGACGGGGCCGAGCCGACGCTGATCGTCGTCCACAACATCAGCCTGCCGCCCAACGAATTCGGCGGCACCGCAATCGCCGAACTGTTCCTCAACACGCTCGATTGCGACGCTCACCCGTACTATGACTCGCACCTGCGCGGCGTGCGGGTGTCGGCGCATTTCGTGATTCATCGCGACGGCGCGCTCGAGCAATTCGTGTCGTGCAACGAACGCGCGTGGCACGCCGGGCCGTCGAATTTTTTCGGCCGCCAGCGTTGCAATGATTTCTCGATCGGTATCGAGTTGGAAGGCAGCGACACCACGCCTTTCGAAGCGGCGCAATACCGCACGCTCGGCGCCTTGGTGAACGCGCTGAAGGCGCGCTATCCGGTCGAGGCGCTTGCCGGTCACTCGGACATCGCCCCCGGTCGCAAGACCGATCCGGGGCCGCATTTCGACTGGCAGCGTCTGCAGCGCGACACCTCGCTCGCCGCTCAGTATTTCCCCTATCTCAAGTTTTCCAAAACGCGGTAACGGCCCTTCGTGCGACTTCGCGTGATGCGAGGAGAACAAGGCGCTGCCTTGTTCTCCGGGGAGTCGGCTTCGCGCCGCGCGATGCGTTGTCAACCCTTTCGAAACAAAATAAAACGATTTGACCTGTCTCGAATCTCCACTATACTTGGTGCCACAAAACCCGTTGTGCACTATATCTTGTGTTGTGCTGTGCATAACCATGTGAATAACCTGGTGCACAACTGGGTGAATAAGTCAGCGGCGCCCCGCTCCCGAGCACGGCGCCGCAAGCATTCCAGGCAGAGAAAAAATTCCTGTGGCGCGGCCGGCGAGACCACCGGCGGCATCCAGAAAACCTTCAGGAAAAGGGCTTAGCCAGTGATCGCGACACACACCGTGAAGACCGTTATCAATTCGAATCAGGCTTCATCGCTGTCGCATCCCGCCACCCGGCTCAGCCGGCCTTTTTCCTGCACCCCATCGCTTGCGCACGCGCCGGCGCAGCGGTCGTTTTAATCCGCGGATCTTCCCGCAACATTTCCAGGACCAGGAGCTTTGCACATGCAAACCACCGACAACGTGACGACCCGGTATGAGGGCTCACCGACTGGCCAGGCCTTTGGCCAGGCACAAGGCGCACAAGCGCTCGCGCCGCAAGCGACCTTCGCCGACTACAAGGTGATCCGTCGTAACGGCAGTGTCGTGTCGTTCGAACCGTCGAAAATCGCCATCGCCGTGACGAAGGCATTTCTGGCCGTCAACGGTGGTCAAGGCGCCGCGTCGGCGCGCGTGCGCGAACTGGTCGAGCAACTCACGCAGAACGTGGTGCGCGCGCTCGTGCGCAGCCGCCCGAACGGCGGTACGTTCCATATCGAAGACATTCAGGATCAGGTGGAACTCGCGCTGATGCGCGGCGGCGAGCACAACGTCGCGCGTGCGTACGTGCTGTATCGCGAGAAGCGCACCCAGGCTCGCGGTCATGACGATCAGATCGTGGCGAACACGCCGGGTCTGAACGTGACCGACAACGGCGTCACGCGTCCGCTGGACATGGCCGCGCTGCGCGGCATCATCGAACTGGCTTGCTCGAACCTGGGCGACGCGGTGAGCGCCGATCCGATCATCGCGGAAACGGTCAAGAATCTGTACGACGGCGTGCCGATGAGCCAGGTCTACGATTCGGCGATCCTGGCTGCCCGCACGATGATCGAAAAGGATCCGGCTTATAGCCAGGTCACCGCGCGCATCCTGCTGCACACCATTCGTCGCGAGATCCTCGAAGAGGAAGTCACGCAAACGGAAATGGGCGAGCGCTACGCGGAATACTTCCCGCAGTTCATCAAGCGCGGCGTGCAAGCCGAACTGCTCGACGACAAGCTGCTGCAGTTCGACCTGAAGCGTCTCGGCGCCGCGCTCGACAACAACCGCGACCTGCAATTCGGCTACCTCGGTCTGCAAACGTTGTACGACCGCTACTTCCTGCATCACGACGGCGTGCGCATCGAAATGCCGCAGGCATTCTTTATGCGTGTCGCGATGGGCCTGTCGCTGAACGAGATCGACCGTGAAGCGCGCGCGATCGAGTTTTACAACGTGCTGTCGACCTTCGACTTCATGTCGTCCACGCCCACTTTGTTCAACTCGGGCACCCGCCGCTCGCAACTGTCGTCGTGCTACCTGACCACGGTCGACGACGACCTCGACGGCATCTACGAAGCGCTGAAGGAAAACGCGCTGCTGTCGAAGTTCGCCGGCGGTCTGGGCAACGACTGGACGCGCGTGCGTGCGCTCGGTTCGCACATCAAGGGCACCAACGGCAAGTCGCAAGGCGTGGTGCCGTTCCTGAAAGTGGTGAACGACACGGCGGTCGCCGTGAACCAGGGCGGCAAGCGCAAGGGCGCGGTGTGCGCGTACCTGGAAACGTGGCACCTGGACATCGAGGAATTCCTCGAACTGCGCAAGAACACCGGCGACGACCGCCGACGTACCCACGACATGAACACGGCGAACTGGATTCCCGACCTGTTCATGAAGCGCGTGATGGAAGGCGGCGACTGGACGCTGTTCTCGCCGTCCACCTGCCCGGACCTGCACGACAAGTTCGGCGCCGAGTTCGAAACGGCTTACACGGCTTACGAAGACAAGGTCGCGCGCGGCGAGATCAAGCTGTTCAAGAAGATCCCCGCGGCGCAACTGTGGCGCAAGATGCTGGGCATGCTGTTCGAAACCGGCCACCCGTGGATCACGTTTAAGGATCCGTGCAATGTGCGCTCGCCGCAACAGCACGTCGGCGTCGTCCACTCGTCGAACCTGTGCACGGAAATCACGCTGAACACGAGCGACGCTGAAATCGCCGTCTGCAACCTGGGCTCCGTGAACCTCGTCGCTCACCTGAAGGAACAGGCCGACGGCACGCTCGTGCTCGACCACGACAAGCTCAAGCGCACCGTCAGCGTGGCGATGCGCATGCTCGACAACGTGATCGACATCAACTACTACGCGGTCGCCAAGGCGCGTAACTCGAACCTGAAGCACCGTCCGGTCGGCATGGGCATCATGGGCTTCCAGGACTGCCTGCACCTGCTGCGCACGCCGTACGCGTCGGAAGAAGCGGTCAAGTTCGCCGACACGTCGATGGAAGCGGTCTGTTACTACGCTTACTACGCGTCGACGGAACTGGCGCAGGAGCGCGGCCGTTACTCCAGCTACCGTGGCTCGCTGTGGGATCGCGGCATCCTCCCGCAAGACTCGGTGAAGCTGCTCGCCGAAGCACGCGGCGGTTATGTGGAAGTCGATTCGAGCGAGTCGATGGACTGGACCGAGTTGCGTTCGCGCATCGCCACCTACGGCATGCGCAACTCGAACTGCGTCGCGATCGCGCCGACGGCGACGATCTCGAACATCATCGGCGTGTCGGCCTGTATCGAACCGACCTTCCAGAACCTGTATGTGAAGTCGAATCTGTCGGGCGAATTCACGGTGGTCAACGACTACCTGGTGCGCGACCTGAAGGCACGCGGCCTGTGGGACGAAGTGATGGTCGCCGACCTGAAGTACTTCGACGGCACGCTCTCGCGCATCGACCGTATTCCGGCCGACCTGCGCGCGATCTACGCCACCGCGTTCGAAGTCGATCCGAAGTGGCTGGTCGAAGCGGCGTCGCGTCGTCAGAAGTGGATCGACCAGGCGCAGTCGCTGAACATCTACATGGGCGGCGCATCGGGTAAGAAGCTCGACGAGATCTACAAGCTCGCCTGGGTGCGTGGCCTGAAGACCACGTACTACCTCCGCACGATGGCGGCGACCCACGTCGAGAAATCGACGGTGGCGCACGGCGCGCTGAATGCGGTGAGCTCGGGTGGCGGCGAAGGTTCGGGCGGTGCCGCGGGTGGCGCAGCCGGTGGTTTCGGTGCGAACAACGGTGCGGCTGGTGGTGCCGCAGGTGGCTTTCAGGCTGCAGCGGCCGCGCCAGCAGTCGCGGTTGAAGCAGCGCCGGAAGCGGATGGTCCGGTGTGCATGATGCGTCCGGGCGATCCTGGCTTCGACGAGTGCGAGGCTTGCCAGTAACAGGCAGGCAAGCACGAAGCCGGCAGCAGGATCGCTGCTTGCTGACGGGTTGTAGGTAATGACCCGCATGCAGCGAGCAGCGAACCAGATAGAAGACAGATAGAAGTGAATGGAAGTGGAGTCGATGAGCGGCGCGGCGAGTGAAGTACGAAGCGCGCCGCTCATCGCACCGGTAGCGAAGCAGCGCAGTTCGCTGAAGTGGCGAAGCGGCCATCGTGACCCGGTCAATCAGCAGTCAGCAGTCGGCAGCACCAGACGAAGCGCGCGACACAGTGCGCGCACTACACGCTTCGATCGATGGTCGATCGACACGCCGGCCGGATCGCGGCAAGCAGTCGCAAGACGCTACAGGCACGCTCCGCAATACAAGCAGTCGCAAGACGCTACAGGCACGCTCCGCAATACAGATAGATAGAGCAGCGAAACGATGCTTCGGCACGTTGCTCTTCGAGTTCGCGAAGCACCTCGACGACACACGTTCAACACGCTTCACACGAGGCGACGCACACACTCTGTTGAACAAAGTGTTGTATGAACGTAGCAACGCGAATCGAAAACAGGATTTTTCATCAGCGAACTCTTTTATCGCTCGTGAAAAGATGGTACAAACCGTTCTAAATTGATGGTGACATTTATGCTCAACTGGGATGACGAGATCACTGCCGTAACTCCCTCGAGCGCTACGCAACAGAATGTGTTGCGCAACGCTGCGGGATCGGCTGTCGGTTCGCAAGTCGGAACGCGTTCCGCTCCTCATGCTCCCTCGGCTCAAGACGTCTTCGCGAACGACATTGCTGTCGCTCCCGTCGCTCATGTGACCAACGCTGCGGCTGGAACGGCTGCCGTTTCGGAAGCGCGGGTCAACGTCGCCGACAAGCGCATCATCAACGGCCAGACCGACGTCAATCAGTTGGTGCCGTTCAAATACAAATGGGCGTGGGAAAAGTATCTGGCTGGTTGTGCCAACCACTGGATGCCACAAGAAGTGAACATGTCGCGCGACATCGCTCTCTGGAAAGACCCGAACGGTCTGACCGAAGACGAGCGCCGCATCGTCAAGCGCAACCTGGGCTTCTTCGTGACGGCCGATTCCCTCGCCGCCAACAATATCGTGCTGGGCACCTACCGCCACATCACGGCGCCCGAATGCCGCCAGTTCCTGCTGCGCCAGGCGTTCGAAGAGGCGATCCACACGCATGCCTACCAGTACATCGTCGAATCACTAGGTCTCGACGAAGGCGAAATCTTCAACGCGTATCACGAGGTCTCCTCGATCCGCGCGAAAGACGAATTCCTGATTCCGTACATCCACGTGCTGACCGATCCGGCCTTCAAGACCGGCACGCTCGAGGCAGACCAGACGCTCCTGCGCTCGCTGATCGTGTTCGCGTGTGTGATGGAGGGGCTGTTCTTCTACGTCGGCTTTACCCAGATCCTGGCGCTGGGTCGCCAGAACAAGATGACGGGCGCGGCGGAACAGTACCAGTACATCCTGCGCGACGAGTCGATGCACTGCAACTTCGGCATCGACCTGATCAACCAGATCAAACTCGAAAACCCGCAACTCTGGACGGCTGAGTTCCGCGCGGAAATCCGCGAGATCTTCCAGCAGGCGGTCGAACTTGAGTATCGTTACGCAGAAGACACGATGCCGCGCGGGGTGCTCGGCCTCAATGCGTCGATGTTCAAGAGCTATCTGCGCTTCATCTGCAACCGCCGTTGCCAGCAGATCGGTCTCGATCCGCTGTACCCGAACGAGGAAAACCCGTTCCCGTGGATGAGCGAGATGATCGACCTGAAGAAGGAACGAAACTTCTTCGAGACGCGAGTGATCGAATATCAGACTGGCGGCGCGCTGACCTGGGAGTGATCCGGGTTCGTGCTGCAGATGCATTCATCGATGGGGATGCCGTTGGCTCGGGCCGCGGCAATTTTGGTTAGGAGCAGAATCGCCTGATGCAAAGCATGCCCGGTGCGCCGCGTGCCTTCGCGGCCCACAACTATGACAGGCACTTTGCGAACCCTTCAGTGGGATGGGCAAACTTCCCCCCGGAAAAAGCCGCTGGCGCGATCGCCGGCGGCTCGATCAAGCAATTGCCGGCGTTGAGATTCAACGCCGAACAGATCTGGCGCGCGGTGCCTTGTGGCACGGCGCGCCTTACCGCATTCATTAGCGTAAGCGCGCAGCACCTGCGTACGCCGATGAATAGCCCGCTTCGTAGCGCGCGCCCTGAGAAGCGTCCGCGGGAAGCGGGTTTTGACGAAGGGTGTAGTTTGAACTGACTCTCATCTGAAAACCTGAAGGAGAAAATGATGGCAACTGCAAAAAAAGCCGCCGCGAAGAAACCCGTAGCGAAGAAGGTCGCAGCAAAGAAGGCTGCTCCGGCTAAGAAGGCCGCTCCGGCGAAGAAAGTCGCTGCCAAGAAAGTCGCAGTGAAGAAGGTTGCAGCGAAGAAGGCAGCACCGGCGAAGAAGGTTGCAGCGAAGAAAGCTGCTCCGGCCAAGAAGGTTGCAGCCAAGAAAGTCGCAGTGAAGAAGGTTGCGGCGAAGAAGGCAGCACCGGCCAAGAAAGCCGCAGTGAAGAAGGTTGCAGCAAAGAAGGCAGCACCGGCCAAGAAGGCTGCAGCGAAGAAGGCTGCGCCGGCTAAGAAGGCTGCTGCCAAGAAGGCTGCGCCTGCGAAAAAGGCTGCTGCTAAAAAGGCTGCGCCCGCGAAAAAGGCTGCCGCTAAAAAGGCTGCGCCTGCCAAGAAGGCTGCCGCGAAGAAGGCCGCTGCTCCTGCCAAGAAGGCTGCCCCTGCGAAGAAGGCTGTCGCCAAGAAGGCGGCTCCCGCACCCGCTGCGACTTCTGTCTCGAGCGCACCGGCGGCGACGGTGAAGACCGCGCTGAACCCGGCAGCAGCATGGCCGTTCCCGACGGGCAGCCGTCCGTAAGCTGGCGCATCAGCGGTAGAAGTACTTCGGCACATCGTACTCTGTGTCGATGATCGAGTAGCGCTTAAGTAGCAGCATGACTGAGCGATACTCGGTCAGGGTCCCGTTGCCGGGTTTCTGGCGACGGGATTTTTTTTGCTCCGGCGCAGGCGCCTTCTTTTAAGGCACGCTTCAAAACCCGCAGGCGAAAAAAAACGCATGCACAGGGGAGGGCATGCGTGTGAGGTCGTCGCGGCGGCATAAAGCCTCGCCGCACGAGAGGGGAAACTTAGTGCGTGACGCGCGTGACGCCTCCACTGGAGAGCAGCCGCACGCGCTCGCCGGCGCGGAAGATCTCGCCCGTGGCGCTTTGGGTGATGGCGCGCATGTCGCCGTTGTCCAGGCGCACGGTGATCTCCAGGCCGTCGTGCACGGCGACGCCGTTCTCGATCGAGTTGCCGGCCACGGCACCCGCCAGACCGCCGATAATGCCCGTGACGATCGAGCCGCGCCCGCCGCCGATCGCGCTGCCGGCAACCGCGCCGAGCGCGCCGCCGCCGATCGCGCCCAGACCGCTCGGCTGGCCGTTGTTCGAACTGATCTTCACCGCGCGCACGCTGTCCACCGTGCCCATGCGGACCGTTTCTTCCCGCTGTGCCTGCGACGCCGTGTAGACGTCCGCAGAGCTGCTGTTGTACGCACACCCCGACATGGCCAGCGAACCGGCGATCAAGGCGGCCACTATCAGGCGACTCGTTGTTCTCATTCCCTAAACTCCAATAGCTCTCGGTATTACGGCAGGTCGTATCCGAACGCCTGCTTGAACCGCTCGTTGATCTCGGCCCGGCTGGGCGCGTAGTTTTGCGGGCCCTGGTGTTCGATCTTCAGCGCGCCCATCAGGCTTGCGAGCCGGCCGGTGGTGGCCCAGCCGAGCTTGTTTTCGATGCCGTACAGCAGGCCGCCGCGAAATGCGTCGCCGCAGCCTGTGGGATCGAGCACTTGCTGTGCCTTGACCGCAGGAATCTCTTCGACGCCGCCGGCATGATGGATCTGCGCGCCTTGCTCGCCCAGCGTGACGATCAGCGCTTCGACCTTGCCGGCGATTTCTTCGATCGACCAACCCGTTTTGTTGCTCACCAGTTTGGCTTCGTAATCATTGACAGCCACATAGGTAGCGAGTTCAATCATGCGCCGCAGCGATGCACCGTCGAAGAGCGGCAACCCTTGGCCCGGATCGAAGATGAACGGCACGCCCGCGGCCGCGAGGTGCTCGGAATGCTGGATCATGCCGTCGTAGCCGTCGGGCGCGACGATGCCGAGCGTAATGCCCTTGGCCTGATCGGCGCGATTCAGGTGCGATTGCATCATCGCGCCCGGGTGGAACGCGGTGATCTGATTGTTTTCCAGATCCGTGGTGATCATCGCCTGGGCCGAATAGGTGTCGGGCACCACCAGCACGCTTTCCGTCGACAGGCCGAGTTGCCTGAACCGGTCCATGTAGAGCTGCGCGTCGACCGAGCCGAGCGTGCCCATGATGCGCGCGTCGCCGCCGAGCAGATGCAGCGAGTAGGCGATGTTGCCCGCGCAGCCGCCGAACTCCCGGCGCATGGTCGGCACGAGAAAGCTCACGTTCAGGATGTGGACCTGCTCCGGCAGGATGTGCTCCCGGAAGCGGCCTTCGAAAGTCATGATGTTGTCGTAGGCGAGCGAGCCGCAAATCAGCGTAGCCAAGGCGAGCGTCCTGTAAAAACGATAAAGGGAATGGGTACGACGATGTGACAGCGCCGCGCATGGAGCGCGGCGCTGGAGTCCGTATGCGACGGTGTTACTTCAACGCGGCGAGTGCTGCGTCGTAATCCGGCTCGTTCTTGATCTCGCCGACCAGTTCGGCATGAACGACCTTGTCGTTCTCGTCGATCACCACCACGGCGCGTGCCGTCAGGCCGGTCAGCGGGCCGCTCGTCACGTCCACGCCATAGGCTTGCGCGAACTCATGGCCGCGGAACGTGGATGCGGTGACGACGTTCTCGATGCCTTCGGTCGTGCAGAAGCGCGACGCGGCGAACGGCAGATCGCCCGACACGACGATCACGGCCGTGTTGGTCAGTTTCGCGGCGGCTTCGTTGAACTTGCGGGTCGACGTGGCGCAGGTCGGCGTGTCGAGGCTCGGGACGATATTCAACACTTTGCGTTTGCCGGCGAAATCGGCCAGCGAAACCGGCTTCAGATCCTTGCCGACCAGCGAGAAAGCGGGCGCGGCCTGGCCCACCGACGGGAACGTGCCGGCTACTTCAATCGGGTTGCCACCCAGCGTGACTTGACTCATGTTGTTGTGCTCCGAAAATTCGTCAGTGATGACGGTGGACGCGCCCGGTCGGTGCCGGGCACGCAAGAATGCGTTACGGATAAAAAATCTGCACGCGGAAATTGGAAGCGACCGCATTGCCCGTGTCGAGATGCACGATCATGGTCTGGGTCGTGTGCGCGGGCAGGCCGGCCGCGATCGGCGTGCCGGGCGGGACATAGTCTTGCGGCCACAGCACGCGGCGTACCGCGACATTGTTCTGGTCGTCGAGCAGCGTGAGTTCGATGGCCGGATAAGCGAGCGCGATATTGAAGCGGTTGCGCAACGGCATCTTCAGTTCGAGCTTGTGCGGGCCGTCGATCTGCCGCAGATCGGAAGGTTCGACCTGCAAGCCGTCGATGTCGTGCGGTGGGGTGACGAGGCAGCCCAGCGTCGAGCAGGCCTTCGCGTAGAGCGTCTGGGAGCGCGGCAAATACACCATCACCGTTTCGCGCTGCCACCACGCGAGTTGCGCGAGCAGCGCGATGATCAACAGCCCCGCCACCACCGAGCCGACGATGATCCAGCCCATGCGCCGCGGTTCGGCCGGGCGCGTTTCGCGCACGACGGGGAAGGGATCGGCGCCGTCGTTGACCGGCTGGACGGAGAAGGGCTCGCCGCTGGCGGCGAGCGGGGGGGCGCTGCTGACGGGCGCCGCGCCGGCGGTAGCGGCGGGGCTGGAAGCACCGAAGGCGACCGTGCCTGTGCCCGCAGTCGCGCTTATGCCGGCGGCGCCTATGCCGGCCGCACCGAAACGCGGCTCATTGTCAGGGATGCCGTGCAAGGTAGCCGATTGATCCAGAACCGGCTCCTCCAGTGGCGATTCAGAAGCCCGCTCGGTCTTGTGCCAAACGCGCGGCGCTTCTTCCACGGGCGGATCGACGGGATAGGCGAAGGGGTCGAGCGGCGCGTCCGCCAGTATCGGTTCGTGGTCAGGCGGAATGGGCGCGGTGAATGCGCCGGCCGGCAATTCGGGTTCCGTAGCGTGGCGCGGCGTGACCGCAATGCCTGCACCGGTGGAGACCGGCGCGAGCGGCACATTGCCGGCGTTGTGGCGCAGACGGTTGTCGATTGCGGCATCGGGTGTCGGCGCCCACGGATCCCATGCTTCGGCGCTGAAGTCCGGACCTTTCGGGCGCACGCCCGAGAGCGCTTCGATCGCCGCGGCAGCGGCGACCGGTTTGGCGGTGGAGAAGTCGCCGCCTTCGGTAATGTCGAACAGGCTGCTCGACGCGTCGAACACTTCCTGGCAATGCCCGCAGCGCACGAGGCCGCGGCGTAGCGCGAGCTGTTCCGTTTGCAGGCGGAAGACGGTTTCACAGAAGGGGCAACGCGTCGCCAGGAGCATATTGAGCCGATGAGCCGAAGGGCCGTTGGTTGGACAATACGCCTTATTCTAATGGCTTTCGCGACGCGTTCCCGACAGACATACCCAGCCTTCGTGTTCGCGCCAGACGCTGATGTCGATCCATCGTGCGTAGACCTGCGCGACTTCGTCCGCCTGCCGCGCCAGAATGCCCGACAGCGCGATCCGGCCACCCGGCTTGACCTTCGACGAGAGCATCGACGCCATCAGCTTGAGCGGATTGGACAGGATATTGGCGACTACGATATCGAACTCGCCGGTGGGGCATTCGTCGGGCAAACCGTACGTGACTTCCGCGCGATTGCGCTCGCTGTTATGACGTGCCGACTCCACCGCTTGCGGGTCGATGTCGATGCCGTACACCGGATCGGCGCCGCACTTCTTCGCGAGGATCGCCAGAATGCCGGAGCCGCAGCCGTAATCGAGCACGGACTGTCCGGGCTGCACCGATTGCTCCAGCCATTCCATGCAAAGCCGCGTGGTGGGATGGCTGCCGGTGCCGAAGGCGAGTCCCGGATCGAGTTCCAGCACGAGTGCTTCCGGGTCCGGCGCATCGTGCCACGACGGCACGACCCAGATGCGTTCGCCGATCTTGATCGGATCGAACTGCGACTGCGTGAGCCGCACCCAATCCTGCTCCTCGACTTCACGCACGGTGAACGAAGGCGCTGCTTCCAGGCCGATTTCATTGGCCGCGGCAGTCAGCAGTACCGCCGGCTCGTGTTCCGGCGCGAGCAGTGCGATCACGCGTGAACGCTGCCATGCCGTGCGATCCGGCGTGAGACCGGGCTCGCCGAACAACGGCTGCTCGTCGGGCGTGTCGGCGTCCGCGTCTTCGACCGACACGGACAACGCGCCCAACTCGAGCAGCGCGTCGGAGAATTCCTCCGCGTGCTCGCGTGCCAGTTCGGCGATCAGTTCCCGGTAGCTCATGAGTTACGCTTCTTCCGGCGCGGCCTGCTGCTTCGCGGCCAACCGGTTTTCGAGGTAGTGAATGCTGGTGCCGCCTTCGACGAACTTCGCGTCCAGCATCAGCTCGCGGTGCAACGGGATGTTGGTCTGAATGCCTTCCACCACCATTTCCGACAGCGCGATGCGCATGCGCTTGATCGCCTGCTCGCGCGTCGCGCCGTAAGCGATCAGCTTGCCGATCATCGAATCATAGTTCGGCGGGACGAAGTAGCCGTTGTAGGCATGCGAGTCGACGCGGATGCCGGGGCCGCCCGGCATATGCCACGACGTCAGGCGTCCCGGCGACGGAATGAACTTGAACGGATCTTCCGCGTTGATCCGGCATTCGATCGCGTGACCCTTGAACACGATGTCGCGCTGACGGAAGGCGAGTTTTTCGCCGGCCGCAATGCGGATCTGTTCCTGCACGATGTCGACGCCCGTGATCAGTTCGGTCACCGGGTGCTCGACCTGCACGCGCGTGTTCATCTCGATGAAGTAGAACTCGCCGTTCTCATACAGGAACTCGAACGTGCCCGCGCCGAGATAGCCCATTTTCTTGCACGCGTCCGCGCAACGATCGCCGATACGGTCGATCAGGCGGCGCGCGATACCCGGCGCCGGCGCTTCTTCGATCACTTTCTGGTGACGGCGCTGCATCGAGCAATCACGCTCGCCCAGCCAGACTGCGTTCTTGAACGAATCGGCCAGCACCTGAATTTCGATGTGCCGCGGGTTCTCCAGGAATTTCTCCATGTAGACCTGCGGGTTGCCGAACGCGCGGCCGGCTTCTTCGCGCGTCATGTTGACCGCGTTGACCAGCGCCGCTTCCGTGTGAACCACGCGCATGCCGCGGCCACCGCCGCCGCCCGCCGCCTTGATGATGACCGGATAGCCGACCTGGCGGGCAATCTTCACGATCTCTTTCGGATCTTCCGGCAACGCGCCTTCCGAACCCGGCACGCAAGGCACGCCGGTCTTGATCATGGTCTGCTTGGCCGTGACCTTGTCGCCCATCATCCGGATCGTTTCTGGGCGCGGGCCGATGAAGGTGAAGCCGGACTGTTCGACACGCTCGGCGAAGTCGGCGTTTTCCGAGAGGAAGCCGTAGCCGGGGTGGATTGCTTCGGCGTCGGTCACTTCCGCCGCGCTGATCAGCGCGGGCATGTTCAGATAGCTCAGGTTCGAAGGCGCCGGGCCGATACAGACCGCCTCGTCGGCGAGCTTCACGTACTTGGCTTCCTTGTCGGCTTCCGAATAGACGACGACTGTCTTGACGCCAAGCTCGCGGCAGGCGCGCTGGATACGAAGCGCGATCTCGCCACGATTGGCAATGAGGATTTTTTCAAACATAGCGGGTTTTCGACTCATCAATGGGCGCCGGGTTGATCACAACGCCGGCTGCCTCAGAGGATCGGTCGCGCGCCCTGATAGCGGGCGCGCGGGCGGCATGCGCAAAACAGTGCGCTAGGCGTGCCGCGTCAGCCGACCACGAACAGCGGTTGGCCGTACTCGACCGCCTGGCCGTTTTCGACGAGAATTTCCTTCACCACGCCGGATTTGTCCGACTCGATTTCGTTGAGCAGCTTCATGGCTTCGATAATGCAGATCGTCTGGCCTTCCTTGACCGTGTCGCCTACCTGGACGAACGGATCGGCGCCCGGCGACGGCGCGCGGTAGAAGGTGCCGACCATCGGCGAGGTCACCACATGGCCTTGCGGCGCGGCGGGGGCCGGCGTGGCCGGTGCGGCCGCTGCCGGCGCTTCGCCGCCAGCGGCGGGCAGCGGCTGCGCGTATTGCGGCGCATACGAGGCGGACGGTTGCACGTAAACCGGCGGCGCATTCTTGACGATGCGAACCTTGCCTTCGCCCTCGGTCACTTCGAGTTCGGAAATACCGGACTCCGAGACGAGGTCGATCAGAGTTTTCAGTTTACGTAGATCCATCAGGAAGCCCCTTTCAATGCGTAAAGTGCCGGCGCGTGCGCAGCCGGCGCAAATTAGACGTGTTTGGAATCAGCCGCGCGACGAGCCGGCCGAGAGCCGGTCGAGCGCGAATTCGAGCGCGTACAGATAGCCCTTCCAGCCGAGGCCGCAGATCACGCCCTCCGCCTGGTCGGAGAAATACGAGTGATGCCGGAACGGTTCGCGACGATGCACGTTCGACAGATGAATCTCGACGAACGGGATGCCGACCCCCGCCAGTGCGTCCCGAAGGGCCACGCTGGTGTGCGTGTACGCGGCGGGATTGATCAATATGAAATCGGTGTTTTCAGTCCGGGCGGATTGGATGCGGTCCACCAGAGCGCCTTCATGATTGCTCTGGAACGACGCGAGTTCGGCGCCTGCGTCCGCTGCGCGGTCCGCCAGCGCCTGATCGATCTGCGGCAAGGTCACGCGACCGTAGACCTCGGGTTCCCGGGTACCGAGAAGGTTGAGGTTGGGTCCGTGCAGTACCAGCAGTCGCGTCATGGTCGCTTCTTTTTCCGTGGAATTGGGCGCACTTTAGCGCTGATTAGAGAAACTTGTCTAGTTTCCCGCGCGTATGGATCGATTGTGGCGCCCTTTTGCCACGGCTGCGGGCGCTCATCTTCTCTCAAATCCGCGCGATTTGCGCGTATTTTTGCGCGTTCAACAGGTAAGTGAGTGTCAAAAGAATGTGAAATTTAAAGCGCGTCGAGCGTCTGTTTCAGCGCTTGCGGGTCGATTTGTCCTAATTTTGTCGAGCGAATGTTGCCTTTTGCGTCGATTACGACGGTAAAGGGCAGGCCGCCCGCCGTATTGCCGAACGCGCGCGCGAGGTCGGCGCCGCCGAAGCCGGTTACGTAGACCGGGTACGCCACTTTCACTTTTTGCAGGAACGCCTGAACGTTTTTATCCGAATCGACGCCAAGTCCAACGAACTGGATGCCTTTTTTCGCGTAATCGTGCTGAAGCTGCGAGAGTGCGGGCATTTCTTCGACGCAAGGCCCGCACCACGAGGCCCAGAAGTTGACGACGATTGGGTGCCCTTTAAGCAAATTTAGCGTCTGTGGCTTGCCGTCCACCGTGGTCACCGGCGCGGTCCACAGTTGGGCGACCGCGCTTTCGGCCGAAGCCGGCTGCGACGCATGCGCGACTTCGGCGCCGCCGTTCAGCCAGTGGTTCGCCAGCACACCGCCGCCCGCAGCGACGATGGCGATAAGCGCACCCGCCAGAATCCGTCTCATATTCATCCTGGTCAGTCTAGTTGGTTGAGGGAGCGACGCCGCTGCTGTCGAGCAGCGTCTGAACGGCCTGCAGGTTCGCGCGCGCCGTGCGGCCGCGCGTGTCGGCGCGTACCGCGCCGCGCAGGTCGTCGGTCTCGTAAAGCGCGACGTGTACGCCGACCGGCTCCGCGTCGCGCCCTTCGTTAGTGGGCCGCCACAGGAAGCTGAGCGTTTCGACGTAGCCGCGGCCGGCAAAATGCCGCGTTTCCGAGACGTCGTACTGGATGTTCGCGTTCAGAAAGTAGATCGCGACTTCTTTCGGATTGTCGCAGAACACCTGAAGGTGAATGTCCGAGTGTTCGCCAGCGGTGCCGCCGAGCACCGCGCCGGTCAGATAGGGGTTGAACGGCGCGAGCCGCTCCATCCAGTCGACGGCGATACAGCGCAGCCGACGTAACAGCGCAGGCTGGCTGTCACCCTGAAACAGCGACTGATATTCCCGGATTTCTTCCTCAATCTGGTCGTTATCCGGCAGCCATTCGCCGGCAACGCGGCTCTCGCCGACAACCTGCCGGGCCGCTTTGCGCTTCGCCGTGGCGTAATCCAGACCGTCTTCGGCGATCATGCGCGCAGCCGCGATGGCGATTTCCTCACGCACGCGCTGCGGATCGAAGTGTGATTTGCGAACCATCCCCCGATCATACTAGAGAATGATGACGGCCTTTCCTGGCGGGTCGCAGCGCGCGTCGGGCCACGGGCCGCGCGGACCAGGCGTTCGTAGGGCGATCCGGAGGCGTCGGTTACAATAGCGTCCTTTGCAGACGGTCGTTTCGGCCGCTCTTCTGCGCTCCCATCCCTCTCAGGAAAACGCCGGGCCGCCCCAGGTTTTCTTGCCCCCTCGGGGGCCTGGCGCGAAGCGGCAGGTTAGGGGCCCTTCCAGGAAAAACGCCCGCGCGGCACGACAGGCTTATGCACATCCACATCCTCGGTATTTGCGGCACGTTCATGGGCGGTCTCGCGGTCCTCGCGCGCGGCGCGGGCCACACCGTGACGGGTTGCGACGCCGGCGTCTATCCCCCCATGAGCACGCAGCTGGAGGCGCAAGGCATTGGTCTGATAGAAGGTTACGACGCGGACCAGCTGAACGGCCTGAACGCGGACCTGTTCGTGATCGGCAACGTGGTCTCGCGCGGCAACCCGCTAATGGAAGCCATTCTCGACCGCGGCCTGCCGTATACCTCCGGTCCGCAATGGCTCGGCGAGCATGTGCTGAACGGTAAATGGGTGCTGGCGGTGGCCGGCACGCACGGCAAGACAACCACCAGCTCCATGCTGACCTGGCTGCTCGAAGACGCCGGCCTCAATCCGGGCTTCCTGATCGGCGGTGTGCCGCTGAATTTCGGCGTGTCGGCCCGGCTGACCGATTCCAGCTTCTTCGTGATCGAAGCCGACGAGTACGACACGGCCTTCTTCGACAAACGCTCCAAGTTCGTCCACTACCGGCCCAAAACTGCCGTGCTGAACAACCTCGAATTCGATCACGCGGACATTTTCCCCGATCTGGCCGCGATCGAAACGCAGTTCCACCATCTGATCCGCACCGTGCCGGGCATTGGCCGGATCGTGACGAACGGCCGTGAAGACGCGCTCGAGCGCGTGCTGACGCGCGGTTGCTGGAGCGAAGTGGAGCGCTTCGGCGTGCAGGGCGGCTGGGAAACCCTGCCGGCGGAAGACGGCGTGCCCGTCGACGAGCGTTTCGCCGTCTATCACAACAGCGAACGCGTCGGCCTGGTCGAGTGGCAGGTGCAGGGCGAGCACAACCGCATGAATGCGCTAGCCGCGATCGCCGCCGCGCGCCATGTCGGCGTGCCGCCAGCGCAGGCCGCCCAGTCGCTGGCGAGCTTTCGCAACGTCAAGCGTCGCATGGAGGTGCGCGGCAGTGTCGACGGCGTGACCGTCTACGACGACTTCGCGCATCATCCCACCGCCATCGACACGACCCTGGCCGGGCTGCGCGCCCGCGTGGGCCGTGACAACACGCGCATTCTCGCCGTGCTGGAGCCGCGCTCGAACACCATGAAGCTTGGTGTGATGAAAGCGCAGTTGCCGGCCAGCCTTGCCGACGCCGATCTCGTATTCGGCTACGGCGCGCCGACCGGCCGCGACGCGCTCGGCTGGAACCTCGGCGAGGCGCTCGCGCCGCTCGGCGGCAAGGCGCAGGCCTTCGACAATCTCGACGCGCTGGTCAAAGCGGTAGTCCACGCAGCGCGCCCCGGCGACCAGATTCTGGTGATGAGCAACGGCGGCTTCGGCGGCGTGCATCAGAAACTGCTCGACGCTCTTTCCGCGCGAGGCACTTCGTGATCCTTTATCTGCACGGTTTCCGCTCGTCACCCAATTCGTTCAAGGCGCGCGTGCTGGCGGCGCGGCTCGTCGAACTTGGCCGCGGCGACGAATGGTGCTGCCCCATGCTGCCGGTTTCACCGTTCGAGACGGTGGCGCTTGCCGAATCGCTGGTAGCTGCCGCGAAACCAGAAAACGTCACGCTGATCGGCAGTTCGCTGGGCGGCTACTTCGCCACCTATCTGGCCGAGAAGCACGGCTGGCCGGCGGTGCTGCTGAACCCGGCGGTCGTACCGCAGCGCGATCTGAGCGCTTATCTCGGCGAGCAGCCGTTGTGGCACGGCGGCGGCAGCATCGTCGTCGAGCCGCATCATCTGGATGAGCTGCGCGAGCTCGGCGTCGCGTCGATCACGCGGCCCGAACGCTATTATTTGATAGCCGCCACCGGCGACGAAGTGCTCGACTACCGCGAAATGCTCGCGCACTATCCCGGCGCACGCACTACGCTGATCGAAGGGAGTGACCACGCGATCAGCGAGTTCGCGCAATACGTCGACGAAGTGCTGGCTTTTTGCGACGCGGAAGACGTCGAGCCGCCGGCGCCGCGCGAAGCCGCCTGAGGCCGGGCATTCCGGCAGCGGGGCATTAGCCGCTGCTCATCAGATTCATGCCGCCGGCGCGCGCGTATCGCGCCGCGGATCCACTACCACGAACACGTTGCCGTGCCGCGCACGCAGTGACCGATCGCTGAGCAAGATCGGGCGCGCCGGCAGATGCAAGTCAGAACGAGAGTATTGAGTGAACGTTTTCTTCGAGGAATCGGGCAGTTTCAAGGCCGGCAGCGTGCTGTCGCGCCAGGGCGACGCTTTTCAGGTCGAGTTGCCGGGCGGCCGCCGCGCCAAGGTGCGCGCGAAAGATGTGCTGATCGAATTCGACAAGCCGAGTGCGGCCGAACTGATGCAGCAGGCCGACGCCGCCGCGCAGGAGATCGATCTGGACTTCCTGTGGGAATGCGCGCCTGACGACGAATTCCCGTTCGCCACGCTTGGCGCCGAGTACTTTGGCGAACGCTTCGGCTCGATCGAGCGCGCCGCGCTGGTGCTGCGCCTGCATGGCTCGCCAGTGTATTTCCGCCGCAAGGGCCGTGGCATCTATCAGCGCGCGCCGCAGGAGCAACTGAAGATGGCGCTCGCCGGGCTGGAGCGCAAGCGTCAGCAGGCGCTGGTGCAGGCCGGCTATGAAGAAGAGTTGAAGGCCGGCCGGCTGCCGGAAGCCTTTACCGGCAGCAAGGCGCTGGCGCTGTTGACCAGGCCCGACAAGAACACGATCGAATACAAGGCGCTCGAAGGCGCTGCGGCGGCGCGCGGCATTTCGCAAGCGCGCCTGATGCTCGAATGCGGCGCCATTCCGTCGGCGCGTGCGTTGCACGAAGCGAAATTCCTCTCCGAGTTTTTCCCGCACGGCACCGGCTTTCCGCCGGTCACCGTAGGCAGCGTGCCGGAAGATCTGCCGGAAGCGGACGTGCAGGCGTTCTCGATCGACGACATCACCACCACCGAAATCGACGATGCGTTCTCCGTCGAGCATCTGGCGGATGGCCGCGTGCGGATCGGCGTGCATATCGCCGCGCCGGCGCTCGGCATTCAGCGCGGCGACGAGGTCGACGCGATCGCGCGCACGCGCCTTTCCACCGTGTATATGCCGGGCGACAAGATCACCATGCTGCCCGACAGCGTCGTCGAAGCGTTCACGCTGGCCGAAGGCGGCTTGCGCCCGGCGCTTTCGCTGTATGTGATCGTCAATCGCGAGACGCAGGAAATCGTCGCGAGCGAAACGCGCGCCGAGCGCGTGTTCGTGAAGAACAATCTGCGCCACAACACGCTCGACGAACTGGTCACCGAAGAGGCGCTGGCCGCCGGCGCCGGCGACTATCCGCACAAGGACGACATCGCCGTGTTGTGGCCGTTCGCGCAGGCGCTGTTCGAAAAGCGTCAGGCCGCTCGCGCCGGTTATGGTCTGCGTCGCGAAGTGCAGCGCAATACCGACTTCAACTTCTACGTGGAAGGCGAGCACGTCACGATCACGCCGCGCCGGCGTGGTTCGCCGCTCGATACGATCGTCGCCGAACTGGCGATTCTCGCGAACTCGTCATGGGGCGCATTTCTGCATGATCACGGCGTGCCGGGCATCTATCGCACGCAGCGTGCATTCGGCGCGCCGACCGGCCCCAAGCGCACGCGCATGCAGACCAATGCCGCGCCGCACGAAGGCCTCGGCGTCACGCAATACGCGTGGAGCACGTCGCCGCTGCGCCGTTATGTCGACCTGGTGAACCAGTGGCAACTGATCGCCTGCGTGCAGCATGGGGTGACCGCGAAACTGGCCGCGCCGTTCAAGCCGAAAGACGCCGACCTGTTTGCCGTCGTGCAAGGTTTCGACGACACCTATACCGCGTACGCCGATCACCAGCGCCGCATGGAGTACTTCTGGTGCCTGCGCTGGCTGAAGCAGGAGAACAGGAAGCAGGTGGTGGCGTCGGTGGTGAAGGGCGATCTGGTGCGCCTCGAAGAGATTCCTCTGCTGCTGCATGTGCCGGGCCTCGGCGTGCATGCGCGCGGCACGCGTTTGCAGATGGAAGTGATGTCGATCGATGAATTGACCGTCGAAGCGTCCGTGCGTCTCCTGCACGTGCTCGACGCGCCGACCGTGACGAGCGGCAGCGAGGCTGAAGAAGCGGACGAGGGCGAAGAAGAAATCATCGACGCCCCCGACGAGAGCGCCGAAGGCGAAGCCGAGGCTCAGGCCGAAGCCGAACTCGACGGCGACGAGGCGGCGACCGCGCCGGGCGACGCCGCAAGTGGCGAAGGCAAAGGCGAAAGCGAAAGCGAAAGCGCGAGCGATGCCACCACGCATCAGCATGTCGCGGAGCCGGGACGATGAGCGCCAGCGATTCACTCGACCGTTACGCGGTCATCGGCAATCCGGTCGGTCATAGCAAGTCGCCGTTCATTCACGGCCGCTTTGCCGCGCAGACCGGCGAGCCTGTCGAGTACGGCCGCCTGCTCGCGCCGGTGGATGCGTTCGTGCCGTCCGTGCGGGCTTTTATCGAAGCAGGCGGGCGCGGCCTGAACGTGACCGTGCCGTTCAAGCTCGAAGCGCACGCGTTCGCCGACACGTTGTCGCCGCGTGCGGCCGTCGCGGGCGCGGTGAACACGTTACGCGTCGATGCGAACGGTATTTACGGCGACAACACCGATGGCTTTGGTCTCGTGCGCGATATCGAGGTGAATCTCGGCGTGTCCCTGAAGCGCGCGCGCATTCTGTTGCTGGGTGCGGGCGGCGCCGCGCGCGGCGTGGTTCTGCCGATGCTGGAGCGTGCGCCGCATACGCTGACCATCGTCAATCGTACGGCGGCGAAGGCCGAAGCGCTGGTCGAGCAGTTCGCGCAGGCCGCGCGCGACGGGGCCTGCCGTCTGAGCGGCGGCAGCGCGCGGGCGATCGAAGCGGGCACGTATGACGTGATCGTGAACGCGACGGCAGGGAGCCTGGACGCGTCGTTGCCCGAGTGCGACGACCGCGCGTTCGGCAGCGGCACGCTCGCTTACGACATGATGTACGGCGCGCATCCGACGGTATTCATGGAGCACGCGCGGAAACTGGGCGCGCGCGGCGCCGATGGACTCGGCATGCTGGTCGAGCAGGCCGCCGAATCGTTTTACGTGTGGCGCGGCGTGCGGCCTGACGGCGCGCCGGTGCTGGCCGAATTGCGGGCGCTGTTGGCGGCGCCGTCGCACGCATAAAGTTGCGCGTCACCTTGCCGCACTCACCGACACGAGGATCTCGAGCACGATGACAGCAACGCGGCGCGTGAGCCGGCCAGGTCCGGTGCGGTGGATGTTTTATCTGGGGGCGGTGGTGGCGATTGCGTGGCTCGCGACGCAGGCGTTTTACTTCGCGCAGATCGCGGTGTGGAATTACGTGAATCCGCGGACTACCTCGTTTATGCGGTCGGACGCGTGGCGGTTGTCGCAGGATCGGCCGGATCTTTCCATGCAGCATACGTGGGTGCCGTATGACCAGATTTCGCGCAATCTGAAGCGGGCGATCATTGCTTCTGAAGATGCGAATTTTGTTAATAACAATGGGTATGAGACGGACGCTATTTTGCAGGCATGGGAGCGGAATAAGGCTAAGGGCAAGATTGTTCGTGGTGGGTCCACGATTACCCAGCAGTTGGCGCGGAATCTGTTTTTGTCGCGGGAGAAAAGTTATATCCGGAAAGGGCAGGAACTCATCATTACGTGGATGCTTGAGACCTTGATGGATAAGGAACGGATTTTTGAGATTTATCTCAACTCCGTTGAGTGGGGGAATGGGGTTTATGGGGCTGAGGCGGCAGCTCATTATTATTTCAAGACCTCGGCCAGTAAGTTGACTGCTGCGCAGTCGGCTCGTTTGGCAGTTATGTTGCCGCAGCCTAAGTATTTTGATGAGCATAGAGGGTCGCCGTATCTGGCGCAGCGCTCGCGGGTTATTGCCCGGAGGATGGGGGCGGCGGAGTTGCCTGATTAGATTTTTTTGCCTGTGCGGCGCTTGTTGGGTTGTGGTTCTGGGGTGTTGGCCTTTCCTTACATTCACGGTGGTTTATTAGCGTTGCCCCTTGTGCGGGGCGGCATTCACTTTCTTTGCGGCCGCGGCAAAGAAAGTAGGCAAAGAAAGCGGCTTACACATTCGTGGCCGATTGGTTGAATGTTTTCACACACGTACGCTACATTTATGGGGCCTGTCTCCAACTCTTTTTGCCGGCCTCATGTTTAGCGCGGTATCCACTCTGGCCCACGCAGACTCCCTTCCCAAGTTCACGGAGTGTCCCGCAGCGGTTGAGTCAGGACACATTTCGGTGCCACCGCCTGACATTTGCCGATACCAGGGGACGGCAATACAGGACCGTTATTCGTGACGCGGCCCACGGGCCGGTAAATTTCGCTGGGCATTATGTTCTTGTGACCTGGGGATGCGGGTCTGGTTGCGTCATGGCGGCGGCCATCGACGCCAAATCCGGCCGCGTCACTTCACTGCCGTTCACAGTCTTTGACTGGCCGATAGATGTAACCGAGCCGCTTTCTTACCGCGCAGACAGTTGCCTGCTTGGAGTGCATGGTAGCCGTAACGAAAGCACAGAGCGCGGCACCTACTATTACGCGTTTGACGGCAAGACGTTCAGGTTGCGCACGAGCGCAAACGAGCCCAAGCCTTAAGCCAGCCGGTTGACCAGCGATTTGGTTGCTCGTGGGCGTGTCGTTGCTAGCACGTTCGGCCCCGATACAGGTACGGTCATTCCCGGCACGTTGATCGAATTTATCGCGCCGCACAGTATCGGGGAGCTATAACGGCGCCAATCGCGGCCACATTGACCGCAGCGCTAGACAAGATAGCGAGCGAGTCGGATCTTAACGAGATTCGTATCAATCGCCGACAGCAGCAACTGTCGAAGGCAACAGAAAGCCCGTGCGCCACGCGGGCTTTCTGTTCGTCCGGGCGCGCCAGGATCAGCCTGGGCGGCCTCGGCCAGTGCGGTTGATATATGCACGATCGAGGATGGCCAGCGTCTCATGCAGCTTCGTTTCGCGTGCCTTGAGGTAGCGCGGCGTCATGCGGCCGTCCGTATGGCCGAGAATCTTCTGGGCGAGATACTCGCTCGCGCCTTCGTTAATCAGTCGGGTGGCGGTGTGGTGGCGCGTGTCCATGAAGCGGAAGCTCTCGACCTTCGCGGCGCGCCTGATCTTCGTCCAGTCGCGCACTTCGCGTAGGCGTTCGCCTATCTCGTTGGTGAACACAAATTCAAACCGGGTCCGACGGCGCCACGCCTTGAGCACGGCCAAGGCCTCGTCGTTCAGCGGCACCGCGCGGTGCCGCTTGACCTTCGATGACCACGGCTCGCCGTTCACCGTCCTGGCTTTCCAGTCAATCGCGGCCCAACGCATGCGCAGCAGTTCCGAACGGCGCAGCGCGGTATTGATCGCAACGAGGATTCAGCACGCGCACAGGCCGGCGTGTCCGCCGTCAGGTCCGTGCGCCTGATCTGGTCCAGCACCAGTTCGCGGGCACGCTCCGCGTCCATGTCGTCCGCGACCTTGCCGAGCGTCACGCGCCACCGTGAATGCAAGGAAAGACCAAGACACCAAGAACACAGACACAAAAAAGCCCACGTCAACCAAAAATCCCATTATATGAATCAAACATTCACATATTGGAGCTTTCTCAAAAACCGCCCTACAATCCAACCCAACGCCCAAAGCGCCGCACCGGCAAAGCAACCCTTCCGCCGCCAAAGCGCCAAAAAGCCAAAAAAGCAGCAGCAAAAAAAACCGGAGACAAAGCCTAACCATGCCTAAAACCCAAAGGCAGCACCCCCGCGCCCGCCGCACGGCGAGCACCCAAGGCCTTCTCTCCGGCCCCGCGCTGTAAGCGCAAAGAAAACCACCGAAAAGCGAATCGCCATGAACAAAGCGATGCCCACTCACGCCGCGACCGCGTCCGAAGCCGATCTGGCGCCATCCGCCGATCAGGCGCCCCGCGCCGCCCCGCGTCCCTCGCCCGCCGCCAAAGTGCCTCGCGCCAGCACAGGAATCCAACCGCCTCCGGTCGACGGAATCGCCTTACCCAGCACGCTGCTCGACATCACACCGCAACAAGCCGGCACGCAAACGCTGCTGCGCGGCCTCGCGATCCTGGAAGCCGCCGCCGCCGGCGTACGCGACCTGCGCACCTTCGGCGCCGCGCTCGGCACGACCCGCAGCACGACGCATCGACTGGTGAGCAGCCTCGTGCAAGCGCGCTATCTGCGCCAGGTGCAAGGCGGCTATCTGCTCGGCCCGAAGCTGATCGAACTCGGCACCATCGCGCTCGAACAGATGCCGCTCACCGCGGTTGCCCGTCAGCACCTCGAATCGCTTGCGGAGCAAACCCTCGACACCATCCACCTCGGCGTGCGCGACGGCGACGACGTCCTGTACATCGACAAGATCCCCGGCACCCGTGGCCTCGAAATGCGCTCGCGCGTCGGCCACCGCATGCCGCTGGCGTCGACGGGAATCGGCAAGGCGATGATGCTCGATCTCACACCGGACGTCTGGCAATCGCTCTTCGACGCATCGCGGCGCGCGCTCGCCGGCGTCAGCTTCAAGCCGGATAACCGCCCCGACGCGCAGACCTTCATGCAACGCATGGCCAACTACGCCGCGGGCGGCTACACCTTCGACCTCGAAGAAAACGAAGCGTCGATCCGCTGCGTCGCGGCGCCCGTGCGCGATGCTTCGGGCGCCGTGGTGGCGGCGCTCTCGGTGGCGAGCACGATTCCGTACATGTCGCTCGAACGCATGGATGAACTGATTCCGGTCGTGCAGCGCGAGGCACGCGCGATCTCGGAAGAACTCGGCTGGCGCGCCCCGCAACCGGCCACCCGTAGGATCAAGCGATGAAGCACGCGGGTTCTCCCACGCCGACAGCCAGTCACGCGGCGGCAGGCGCGGTCGACGCCAGCCACGCGCACGCCGCGCTGATCGCGCTCGACTGGGGCACGACGTCGCTGCGCGCGTATCTGTACGACGCGTCCGGCAACGTGCTGGCCACGCGCGGCTCGGCGGCGGGCATCATGAACCTGCCGTGCAGCGCGGATCAGGGCGGCTTTGACGCGGCTTTCGACGACGCCTGCGGCGCCTGGCTCGAGCACGCGCCCGCCGTGCCGGTGATCGCGGCAGGGATGGTCGGCAGCGCACAAGGCTGGCTGGAAGCGCCGTACGTGGACACGCCGGCGAGCGCCGATGCGCTGGTGGCCGGCATCGTTCGCGTCAAGGCGGCGTGCGGCGTCACGCTGCATATCGTGCCGGGCGTCCTGCAACGTGGCGAACTGCCCAACGTGATGCGCGGTGAAGAAACGCAGATTTTCGGCGCGCTCGGCCAGGAAGCGGGCGCCGCGAACGCGGCCGACAGCGGCAAGCGCTCGCTGATCGGCCTGCCCGGCACTCACGCGAAATGGGCGGTGGTGCAGGCGGGCCGGATCGAACGTTTTCACACCTTCATGACCGGCGAAGTATTCGCGGCCCTGCGCGACCATACGATCCTCGGCCGCACGATGGACACGCCGGATCGTCCGGATACGGGCGCATTCCTGCATGGCGTGAACATCGCCCGGGAAAAGGGCCAGGCGGGTGTGCTCGCGACCATATTTAGCGCGCGCACGCTCGGCCTCACCGGACAACTTTCGCGTGAACAGCAGCCCGACTATCTGTCGGGATTGCTGATCGGGCACGAACTGGCCGGCCTCGACGCCGTGCTCGCGCAACAGCAAAGCGCACTCGCCGGGCAAAGCCTGCGCCTGATCGGCAACGAAGCGTTGTGCGAGCGCTATCGCCTCGCGCTGACGCAATTCGGCTGCACCCAGGCGGAGTTGGTCAAGCACGCCACCGAGCGCGGCTTGTGGCGCGTCGCCTCGCAGGCGGGGCTCGTCAAACCTGCGCCGCAAGCGGCGCGTGCGGGCTAACCGGCAGCACCGCCGCTCACGAAACAAGGAACCGACATGCAACCTCATATCAATCTGCCCGCTCCGTATCTGCCGCACCCGGGTTTGATCGCGGCGTTCGAAGCGTGTCCGCTGATCGCGATCATGCGCGGCGTGACGCCCGCGGATGCCGCCGCTCACGGTCAGGCGCTTTACGAAGCCGGTTTCCGGATCGTCGAAGTGCCGCTGAATTCGCCGCAACCGTTCGACAGCATCGCCGCGATCCGCAAGGCGCTGCCGGCCGACGCGATCGTCGGCGCGGGCACGGTGCTGCATCCCAGTTTCGTCAACGACGTGAAGTCGGCGGGCGGCGAACTGATCGTCATGCCGCATAGCGACCCGGACGTGGTCAGCGCCGCCAAAGCGCAAGGCATGGCCTGCTCGCCGGGTGTCGCGACGCCCACGGAAGCGTTCATCGCGCTGAAGAACGGCGCGGACGTGCTGAAGATGTTCCCCGCCGAACAACTGGGCTGTCAGGTAGTGAAGGCATGGCGCGCGGTGATCGCGGCGGAAGTGCCGCTGGTGCCGGTAGGCGGCATCACGCCGGACAACATGGGGCCGTTTCTGAGCGCGGGCGCGAACGGCTTCGGTCTCGGCTCGGCGCTGTACAAGCCGGGCCAGAGCGCGGCCGTGACCGCGTCGCATGCGAAGGCGTTCATCAACGGTTTGCGTATCGCCCGCGCAGGGGCGAAGAAATGAAACGGCTTGCCGGCAAAGTGGCGCTTGTCACCGGAGCTGGACGCGGCATCGGCGCGGCGATCGCGTACGCGTTCGCGCGCGAGGGTGCGGCGGTGGTGCTGGCGGAACTGGATATCGAAACCGCGCAGCAGACAGCGGAGCATATCAAGTCGCAGACCGGTGCGCGCGTGCTCGCAGTGCACACCGACGTGACGCAGGCGGCCTCGGTTCAGCACGCGGTGAGCGAGGCCGAACGCGTGTTCGGCGCGCCAGACGTGCTGGTCAACAACGCCGGCATCAACGTGTTCTGCGATCCGCTGACCATGACCGACGACGACTGGCGCCGCTGCTTCGCGGTCGATCTCGACGGCGTGTGGAACGGCTGCCGTGCAGTGTTGCCGGGCATGGTGGAGCGCGGCGCGGGGAGCATCGTGAATATCGCGTCGACGCACTCGTTCAAGATCATCCCGGGCTGCTTTCCGTACCCGGTTGCCAAGCACGGTGTGATTGGCCTCACGCGCGCGCTCGGCATCGAATACGCGCCGCGCAATGTGCGGGTCAACGCGATCGCGCCGGGTTACATCGAAACGCAATTGACGCACGACTGGTGGAACGAACAGGCCGATCCGGCCGCCGCGCAGCAGGCGACGCTCGATCTGCAGCCGATGAAACGCATCGGCCGCCCGGAAGAAGTGGCAATGACGGCGGTATTCCTCGCCTCGGACGAAGCGCCGTTCATCAACGCCACCTGCATCACGGTGGATGGTGGCCGCTCGGCGCTGTATCACGACTGATTTTTGCAGTACCCGGATTGCGCAGGGGCGCAACGAGTACACCGGACGACGCGCTGGCCGCGTGTGTCACACCCGGTACAAGAAGACGCGGCCGATACCTTCTCGTTATCAATTAGTCAGGAGACACGCATTATGAAACGTAGAATTTTCCTCACGCTGGCAGCAGCGGCGGCGGGTGTGCTCTTCAATGCACCGGTCGCGCAGGCCGCTGATCCGGTGAAGATCGGCTTCCTCGTGAAGCAGCCGGAAGAACCGTGGTTCCAGGACGAGTGGAAGTTCGCCGAGATCGCCGCCAAGGAGAAGGGCTTCACGCTGGTGAAGATCGGCGCGCCGTCGGGCGAGAAGGTGATGAGCGCAATCGACAACCTGTCGGCGCAGAAGGCGCAGGGCTTCGTGATCTGCACGCCTGACGTCAAGCTCGGACCGGGCATTGTCGCGAAAGCGAAAGCCGACGGCCTGAAGATGATGACGGTGGACGATCGTCTGGTCGATGGCGCGGGCAAGCCGATCGCGTCGGTGCCGCATATGGGTATCTCGGCGTACAACATCGGCAAGCAGGTCGGCGACGGTCTGGCTGCTGAAATCAAGAAGCGCGGCTGGGACATGAAGGACGTGGGCGCGATCGACGTGACCTACGAACAGTTGCCCACCGCGCATGACCGCACCAGCGGCGCAACCGACGCACTGGTCGCCGCCGGCTTCCCGAAAGCGAACGTGATCGCCGCGCCGCAAGCGAAGACCGACACGGAAAACGCGTTCAACGCGGCCAACATTGCGCTGACGAAGAATCCGAACTTCAAGCACTGGGTCGCCTACGGTCTGAACGACGAAGCCGTGCTCGGCGCGGTGCGCGCAGCGGAAGGCCGCGGCTTCAAGGCGGACAACATGATCGGTATCGGCATCGGCGGCTCGGACTCGGCACTCAACGAGTTCAAGAAGCCGTCGCCGACGGGCTTCTACGGCACGGTCATCATCAGCCCGAAGCGCCACGGCGAGGAAACCTCCACGCTGATGTACGACTGGATCACGCAAGGCAAGGCACCGCCGCCGCTGACCCTGACGACCGGCATGCTGGCCACGCGTGACAACGTCGCGGATGTGCGCCAGAAGATGGGCCTCGCGGCAAATTGAGCGGTTCGATTCGGTACGCGTGACATGAAGTGAACTGCCGGTGCGTCTTGCTCCAAAGATTGGCGCGCCGGTAGTAGCAATAAAAGATCAGCAGTAGAGACAGACGGTTCACACGAAGCAGCAATAACTTGCATGGGACCAGAGTAAGCGCTAAAGCGCTAACTCTGGTCGACCGCAATAACTTGCATGGGACCAGAGTAAGCGCTAAAGCGCTAACTCTGGTCGACATAGGAGGCGAAGTGTCGGCGACGCTACGTTTTGACAATATCGGTAAGGTCTTTCCAGGCGTGCGCGCGCTCGACGGTGTGTCCTTCGACGTCAACGTCGGCCAGGTGCACGGCCTGATGGGCGAAAACGGCGCAGGGAAATCGACCCTGCTGAAGATTCTCGGCGGTGAATATCAGCCCGATTCGGGCCGCGTGATGATCGACGGCAACGAGGTGCGCTTCACGAGCGCGGCGTCGTCGATCGCGGCGGGCATCGCGGTGATTCACCAGGAACTGCAATACGTGCCCGATCTCACGGTCGCGGAAAACCTGCTGCTCGGCCAATTGCCGAACTCGCTCGGCTGGGTCAACAAGCGCGAAGCCAAACGCTTCGTGCGCGAACGTCTCGAAGCGATGGGCGTGGCGCTCGATCCGAACGCGAAACTGCGCAAGCTCTCGATCGCGCAACGCCAGATGGTGGAAATCTGCAAGGCGCTGCTGCGCAACGCGCGCGTGATTGCGCTCGATGAGCCGACCAGTTCGCTGTCGCACCGTGAGACCGAAGTGCTGTTCAAGCTGGTGCGCGATCTGCGCGCCGACAACCGCGCAATGATCTACATCTCGCACCGCATGGACGAGATCTACGAGCTGTGCGACGCCTGCACGATCTTCCGCGACGGTCGCAAGATCGCCTCGCATCCGACGCTCGAAGGCGTGTCGCGCGACACCATCGTCAGCGA
This sequence comes from Paraburkholderia dioscoreae, assembly GCF_902459535.1. Lineage (NCBI taxonomy): Bacteria > Pseudomonadati > Pseudomonadota > Betaproteobacteria > Burkholderiales > Burkholderiaceae > Paraburkholderia > Paraburkholderia dioscoreae. Next base: position 3,925,032 of record NZ_LR699553.1, on the reverse strand, counting down.
GATGGTGGGGCGGGAAATTTCGGACATCTATAACTATTCGGCGCGGCCGCTCGGCGAAGTGCGCTTCGCGGCAAAAGCGATCGAAGGCCACGCGCTCGCGCAGCCGGCCAGCTTCGAAGTGCGGCGCGGCGAGATCGTCGGCTTTTTCGGTCTGGTGGGCGCGGGCCGCAGCGAACTGATGCATCTGGTGTACGGCGCCGATCGCAAGAAGGGCGGCGAACTGGTGCTCGACGGCAAGCCGATCAAGGTGCGCAGCGCGGGCGAAGCGATCCGGAACGGCATCGTGCTGTGTCCTGAAGACCGCAAGGAAGAGGGCATCGTCGCGATGGCGAGCGTGTCGGAGAACATCAATATCAGTTGCCGCCGCCACTATCTGCGCGCGGGCATGTTCCTCGATCGCAAGAAGGAAGCGGAAACCGCGGACCGTTTCATCAAGCTGCTCAAGATCAAGACGCCGAGCCGCCGCCAGAAGATCCGCTTTCTCTCGGGCGGCAATCAGCAGAAGGCGATCCTGTCGCGCTGGCTGGCCGAGCCGGATCTGAAAGTCGTGATTCTCGATGAGCCGACGCGCGGCATCGACGTCGGCGCGAAGCACGAAATCTACAACGTGATCTATCAGCTTGCCGAACGCGGCTGCGCGATCGTGATGATTTCGTCGGAATTGCCGGAAGTGCTCGGCGTGTCCGACCGAATTGTCGTGATGCGCCAGGGCCGGATTTCCGGCGAGCTGGCGCGCCAGGATGCAACGGAACAATCGGTGTTGAGCCTCGCGTTGCCGCAGAGCTCGACCGCGCTGCCCGAAACCGCCGCCCAACAGGCGGCCTGAACATCATTCGGACGAAAGTCCGGCAACCCGTGGGGAACGGGAGGAGTCTTCAACATGCAAGCCAGAGAAAACCTCGCGCAACAGGCCGCCAAGGGCGCAGCCGAAGCGCTGATTCCGCAGTCCAACGACAAGGCGAAATGGTGGCAGCAGATCACCGAGTACAGCCTGATCGTGATCTTCGTGGTGATGTTCGCCACCATGTCGCTGACCGTCGATCACTTCTTCTCGATCGAGAACATGCTCGGCCTCGCGCTGTCGATCTCGCAGATCGGCATGGTGGCGTGCACGATGATGTTCTGCCTGGCCTCGCGCGATTTCGACCTTTCGGTGGGTTCGACGGTCGCGTTCGCCGGCGTGCTGTGCGCGATGGTGCTCAACGCCACCGGCAACACCTTCATCGCGATCGTCGCAGCGGTGGCGGCGGGCGCCGTGATCGGTTTCGTCAACGGCGCGGTGATCGCGTATCTGCGCATCAACGCGCTGATCACGACGCTCGCCACGATGGAAATCGTCCGCGGTCTCGGCTTTATCGTGTCGCACGGTCAGGCGGTCGGCGTGTCGTCGGATACGTTTATCGCGCTGGGAGGTTTGAGCTTCTTCGGCGTGTCGCTGCCGATCTGGGTCACGCTGCTGTGCTTTATCGTATTCGGCGTGATGCTCAATCAGACCGTGTATGGCCGTAACACGCTCGCGATCGGCGGCAACCCGGAGGCGTCGCGTCTGGCCGGTATCAATGTGGAACGCACACGCGTCTACATCTTCCTGATTCAGGGCGCGGTGACCGCGCTGGCCGGTGTGATTCTGGCCTCGCGTATCACGTCGGGTCAGCCGAATGCCGCGGAAGGCTTCGAGCTGAACGTGATTTCCGCGTGCGTGCTGGGCGGCGTGTCGCTGCTCGGCGGCCGCGCGACGATTTCCGGCGTGGTGATCGGCGTGCTGATCATGGGTACGGTCGAAAACGTGATGAACCTGATGAACATCGACGCGTTCTATCAGTACCTCGTGCGTGGCGCGATCCTGCTCGCCGCCGTGCTGCTCGACCAGTTGAAGAATCGCGGCTCGCGGGATTAAATCCGCTACTAGCTCATTTGCTCTAAAAGGAATTGAACGATGTCGTCTCCGGCCAATGCAAACGCCCGTCTCGCGGAGAGCGCTTTCGCCCGCTATCCGAGTCTTGTCGACCGCACGGTGTTGATCACGGGCGGCGCGACCGGCATCGGCGCATCGTTCGTCGAGCATTTCGCGGCGCAAGGCGCGCGCGTCGCGTTCTTCGACATCGACACGAGCGCCGGTGAAGCGCTCGCCGACGAGCTCGGCGATTCGACGCACAAGCCGCTGTTTCTGCCGTGCGACCTGACCGACATCGACGCGCTGCAAAAAGCTATCGCCGACGTGAAGGCCGCGCTGGGTCCGATCCAGGTGCTGGTGAACAACGCCGCGAACGACAAACGCCACACGATCGGCGAAGTCACGCGCGAGTCGTTCGACGCGGGCATCGCGGTGAATATCCGCCACCAGTTTTTCGCGGCGCAAGCGGTGATGGAAGACATGAAGGCGGCCAACAGCGGCTCGATCGTCAACCTCGGTTCGATCAGCTGGATGCTGAAGAACGGCGGTTATCCGGTCTACGTGATGTCGAAAGCGGCGGTGCAGGGTTTGACGCGCGGTCTCGCGCGCGACCTCGGTCAGTTCAATATCCGCGTCAATACGCTGGTGCCGGGCTGGGTGATGACCGAGAAGCAGAAGCGGCTGTGGCTCGACGACGCGGGCCGCCGTTCGATCAAGGAAGGGCAGTGTATCGACGCCGAGCTGGAACCGGGCGATCTCGCCCGCATGGCGCTCTTCCTCGCTGCCGACGACAGCAGGATGATCACGGCGCAGGACCTCATCGTGGACGGAGGCTGGGCGTGAGTGCGGACGGTTCGTCAGGCATGGCTGCGAAGCGCGCCGCGCTGCTGCTCGACACGAAATGTACGCTCGGCGAAGGCGCGACATGGTGCGCGCGAACCGGCCGCTTCTACTGGACGGATATCGAAGGCGCGCGGCTGTGGCGCCATGACCCGAGCGACGGCCGCAGCACGTACTGGCGCATGCCCGAGCGTCTCGCCACGTTCGCGCTGTGCGCCGATCCGCGTTACCTGTTGCTTGGGCTGGCCACGCATCTCGCGTTTTTCGATCTGGCCACCGGCGAGACACGGCGTATCGTCGACGTCGAACCGGGTTTGAACACGCGCGTGAACGACGGCCGCTGCGATCGGCAGGGCCGCTTCGTGTTCGGGACCAAAGATGAAGGCACGCCGCTGCGGCCGGTCGGCGGCTTTTACCGGCTCAATCACGATTTGTCGCTGGAGCGTTTGCCGCTGCCCGCGCCGGCGATCTCGAACAGCATCGCGTTCAGTCCCGACGGCGCGACGATGTACTACTGCGATTCGCCCACGCGCGAAATCCGCGTCTGCGATTATCGCGCGGACGGTAGCGTTGCCAACGACCGGCTATTCACGCGCTTGACCGATGCCACCGGCGAACCCGACGGCTCGACCGTCGATCGCGACGGCGGGCTGTGGAATGCGCAGTGGGGCGGCCGGCGGGTGGTGCGTTACGGGCCGGACGGCGTGGAGACCGAACGCGTCGACGTGCCGACGGCGCAGCCGAGTTGCGTCGCACTGGGCGGTCCGCAACTCGGCACGCTGTACATCACGAGCGCGCGTTGCGATCTCGATGCGGCGGCGCTCGCCGACGACAAACGGGCGGGCGGCGTGTTCATCGCCATGCCCGGACGGCGCGGTTTGCCGGAGCCGGTGTTTCAAGGCGCGCCCGCTTAGCGCAGAATGACGCTGCCCCGGTCGCGAGGCAGCGATAAAGCGATGAAGCGCAGCAAGCCAGTGAATCTCACAGTGAGTCGCAAGTTGATGTTGCAATCCCAGTGGCAGCAAATCGGCAGCATGCAGTTCGGACCCAGAGGCGACCTGTTCAAAAATCGCCCTACAGCATCCGTCAGCAATGACGGCAACGTCCCAAGCCTCTCGATGGAGCCAGATATGACTGTTGCGAATCTCGTTTCCTCCTCTTCCCAAACCTCTCAGAGCCGACGCTCGCGACTTGCCGCGGCGGCCAATCCGGTGCTTGCGGGCCCCAGCACGTCGGCGGTGGCCGTCGGCGAAACCAGCGGCGGCGATGTCGCGTGCATTACGCTCGCCAACACGCATTTGCGTCTCGATGTCGCGCCGACGCTCGGCGGCGGCGTCACCCGTTTCGACTGGCGCGACGACGGCGCGCTCACGCCGATTTTCCGGCGCTGCCGCCACGTCGCGGCCGACACGCAGCCGAACGAACTCGCCTGTTATCCGCTGCTGCCGTATTCGAACCGCATCGGCGGCGGGCATTTCAACGTGGCGGGTCGGCGCGTGGACGTGCCGCGCAATCGCGCCGACGAACCTTTGCCGATTCACGGCGACGGTTGGCAGTCGGCGTGGCAGGTCGCGGAGTCGGACCGTGAAAACGTCCGCCTCACGCTCGATCGCCGCGACGGCAAGCCCTACGCGTACCGTGCGACGCAGACTTATACGCTGGACGGCCCCACGCTCGTCGTGACGCTCGAAATCGAAAACGCCGGCCGCGAGGCGCTGCCTTTCGGGCTGGGCGTGCATCCGTTCTTCGTGCGCGACGCGGACACCGAGCTGTCGGCCGCGGCCGGCGGCCTGTGGCTCTCCGGCGACGACTGGCTGCCGGTGCGGCACGTGCCGGCACCGCCCGCCTGGCAATTCGGCGTGGCGTATCCGCTGCCGGAAACCATCGTCAATCACGCCTTTACCGGCTGGAGCGGGCAAGCCGCGGTGGTGTGGCCCAAGCGCCGCCTGTCGCTGAACATCGCTGCCGACACCGATTACTATGTGCTGTACACGCCGCGTGGCGAAGACTTCTTCTGCTTCGAACCGGTCGATCATCCGATCAACGCGATGAACCTGGCCGGCGGCGCGAGCGAAAACGGCATGACCTTGCTGGGACGCGGCGAGCGCCTCACCCGCACGTTCCGCTTTACCGTCGAGCGCACGGGCTTGCGTTCGATGCCGGGCGCGCGCGGCGCGAAGCGGCGACAGTAGCGGGCGAGGTTGGGGCGACCGCGCGGACGCGTGTATGGCCTGATGCGCTGCGCACAATCGGCTCGTACGCTTCGCGAGCGCCGGGCCGATGCATGTGCGCACTCAGGGCGCGTTGCGGGTGGTAGCCGCGCCTGTTCGCGTGTCGCGCCGGACCGCCGCTGCGCACGCTCCCGGCGCGGCTCGCCTCGCAGGACGGGTAAAATACGCGCCTCTTCCGTTTTCCTGCTCGCCGCGAGACCCACCATGTCCCATTTCATCCAGACACTCAACGACGCCTGGCAGCGCACCAACTCGCTGCTGTGCGTCGGCCTCGATCCCGAGCCCACTAAATTCCCGGGCGCGCTCGCGGGCCGTCCCGAGGCGATTTTCGACTTCTGCCGCGCGATCGTCGACGCGACCGCGCCGTACGCGTCGTCGTTCAAACCGCAGATTGCCTACTTCGCGGCGCATCGCGCGGAAGACCAGCTCGAGCAGTTGATCGCCCACATTCATGCGAACCATCCGGGCTTGCCGGTCATTCTCGATGCGAAGCGCGGCGACATCGGCAGCACCGCCGAGCAATATGCGCGCGAGGCGTTCGAGCGCTATCAGGCCGACGCGGTGACGGTGAATCCTTACATGGGTTTCGATTCGATCCAGCCGTATCTGGAGCACGAAGGCAAAGGCGTGATCGTGCTGTGCCGCACGTCGAACGCGGGTGGCTCCGATCTGCAATTCCTGGAAACGGGTGGGCGTCCGCTCTATCAGGTCGTCGCGCAACTGGCGGCGGACAAATGGAATGCGAGCGGTCAGCTGGGGCTGGTGGTCGGCGCGACGTTCCCGAAGGAAATCGAAGTGGTGCGTGGGATTGTCGGCGATATGCCGCTGCTGATTCCGGGCATCGGCGCGCAAGGCGGCGACGTGCAGGCAACGGTCAACGCCGGCCGCACCGCGAACGGCACGGGCATGCTGATCAACTCGTCGCGGGCGATTATCTATGCGGGCAAGGGCGACGATTTCGCCCAAGCCGCGGCGAAGGCCGCGATGGAAACGCGCGACCGGATCAACGCGTTCCGGTAACGCGGGCTGTCTTTCTCGAAGAGAGCTTTAGAAACGAGCGGGCGAGTTTCAGTCAGGCCGGCCGCAGCCGCTCGATCAACGCCGCATGCCGCGGGTGCCGCGCTTTCAACGCGTCGACATCCGCCAGCTCGAATTCGCTGAATTCAAAGCCTGGCGCCACGGTGCAGCCCACCAGCGCGAATGTCGCCGGATCGGCGCATTCCGCTGCGAACCACAAACCTGCCGGCACGAAGGCCTGAAACACCGCATTCGTGTGCGTCAGCGCGTTGCCGAGCTTGTGCGTCACCAGCGCGCCTGATTCGTCGAGCACGTGGACGTTCAACGGTTCGCCGGCATAAAAATGCCAGACTTCGTCGGACTTGATCCGATGCCACGCTGAATGCGCGCCGTCGCAAAGCAGGTAGTAGATCGCGGTCGACGCCGAGCGCGTTTGCGCGGAACCGCTGCCATCTTTGTCGCGGATCACGCGCTCCGCCGAGCGGTATGTCTCGCTAAAAAATCCACCTTCGGGATGCGGCTTGAGATCGAGGCGGCGGATCAGTTCGTCCTTGACTGCGTGCAAATCAGGATCAGGCATCGGCTTTCCGCTCCGGACAGAGGTCAATGCTCGCGCTCGTCGAGCAATGCGAGTACCCCGCGCAATGCATGCGCGGCGGCCTGCACGCGGATCTTTTCGCGATCGCCCTTGAAAATCTTCGTTTCCACCGACGTATGCAGCCGGTTGCTCCAACCGAACGACACCATGCCGACCGGCTTGGTCTCGGTGCCGCCGCCCGGCCCGGCGACGCCGGTAATCGACACCGAAACCTGCGCGCGGCTATTGCGCAGCGCACCTTCGGCCATAGCGCGCGCCACCGGCTCGCTGACCGCGCCGTGCTTGTCGATCAGATCGGCGGGTACGCCGATCATCTCGCTCTTCGCCTGATTCGAATACGTGACGAAGCCGCGCTCGAACCAGCCGCTGCTGCCGGAAATGTCGGTGATCGCGGTCGCCACCATGCCGCCCGTGCAGGACTCGGCGGTGACGAGCATGAGGCGCTCGTCGCGCAGGCGGTTGCCCACGCGAATGGCGAGCTGATGAACGATCGAATCGGTAGGCATGGCGTCAATCCGGAAACAGGGGCCGGGTAGATGCCCGGCGGCGCGGCGGCCGCGGAGCAGCGGTTAAACGGACATGCGCCAGAGCGCAATCACGAGCAGCGTGAAAAACGCGGCGACCAGGTCATCGAACATGATGCCAAAGCCACCTTTCAGACGGCGATCGAAATAACCGATGGGCGGCGGCTTCACCATGTCGAAGAAGCGGAACACGATGAACGCCCACAACTGGCCGGTGAGCGTGACTGGCGTGACCATCAGCAGCACCAGCCAGAAGGCGATGATTTCGTCCCAAACCACCGGCGACGGATCGTCGATGCCGAGTCTCTTCGCGGTAAATCCGCAAATCGCAATGCCGCCGATGAACCCGGCGACGATCAGGATGCCCCATTCGATCACCGTCAGGTAGCGGCTCAGGACAGCGAACGAGGCCCACGCGAACAACGTGCCGATCGTGCCCGGCGCGATCGGCGACAAGCCGCTGCCAAACCCCAGCGACACGAGGTGCAGCGGATGCGACAGCATGAAGCGTGCGGTGGCGCGGCGCGGCTGACGGCCCGGCGGGCGTGGTTCGGGCGCGCGCGGCGCACGGGGCGGCTCACCGCCGATGAGTTTGTCGGCAGCGCCGAGCGGGGGATCAGTCTGCATGAAAGTGATCGAAGCCTTGCAACGTCAGTGTGAGCGGCGCGCCGGCGGCGTCGCGCCAGCCGATCGCCGGGCGCTCGGCCGCCTGGAGAGCGCTTATTGTACCGATGCGGGTGACCGATACATCCACCTCGCGGCCGGCAGCTTCCACCGAGGCGCGCGCCGTGGCCGGCGCGGTGAAGCACAGTTCGTAGTCGTCGCCGCCGGCGAGCGTGCAGCGGCGCTGGATGTCGGGCGGCAGACGGCGCAGCGCGGCGGAACGCGGCACGGCATCGACGTTGACGGTGGCCCGCACGTTCGAACGTTCGAGGATGTGCAGCAGATCGCCGGCGAGGCCGTCCGAGAGGTCGAGCGCCGCGTGGGCGATGCCGCGCAGTGCCAGACCGAGCGCGACGCGCGGCTCCGGGCGCTCGAGAGCGCGACGAAACGTCGCAGCGTCGCTGGCATCGGCGGACCATTCGCCGCGCTGTATGCCGAGGCCGGCGCGCGCGTCGCCGAGCGTGCCGGAAATCCAGATATCGTCGCCCGGTCGAGCTGTGTCGCGGCGCAGCGCTGCCTGTGGCGGCACGCTGCCGAATACCGTGATGCACAGATTGAGCGGGCCGCCGGTCGTGTCGCCGCCGATCAGTTCGCAGCCGTAGCGTTCGGCCAGTGCGAACAGCCCCTCGCTGAATGCGGCAAGCCAGGTTTCGTCCGCTTTCGGCAAGGCGAACGCCAGCGTGAACGCCAGTGGTTGCGCGCCCATCGCGGCGAGGTCCGATAGATTCACCGCGAGCGCTTTGTGACCCAGCGCCTCGGGATCGATGTCGGGGAAAAAGTGGCGGCCTTCGACCAGCATGTCCGTCGATATCGCCAGCATTTCGCCCTCGGGCGGCGCGAGCAGCGCGCAGTCGTCGCCGATGCCGAGCGAGCCGCTTGCGGCGTCGGACGGCCGGGCAGCGGCGCGGCGGGCGAAGAAACGGTCGATCAGCGAAAACTCGGAGAGCATGGTGGCGATGAGTGAGCGGATAAGTGCCGCGAAGTTCGGCTAACGGCGCGCATTGTACGGAGTAACCACCCGGTAAAGACTCGATCCGCCGGCAACTCCAATCCGGGCGGCGTTTGGGCGCGCGCCGGTTACGTCAGCCTTTCGCTATGTTTAAGTCGCGGCAGTTGTACCCGTATTGAAGGAATTGGGCTGGCAATTGGGGCTACAATGCCGTCGAACGTCTATTCTAATCTGCCCTTCGAAGCCCGCCTTATGTCGACTCCCGTCAATAGCAAACTCCGCGAAGCCGCTCTCGATTACCACGAGTTCCCCACCCCCGGGAAGATTGCGATCGCCCCGACCAAGCAGATGATCAACCAGCGCGATCTGGCGCTGGCGTACTCGCCGGGCGTGGCATTCGCGTGCGAGGAAATCGTCGAGAACCCGTTGAATGCCGCGCGCTTCACCGCGCGCAGCAACCTGGTCGGCGTGGTCACGAACGGCACCGCGGTGCTGGGTCTGGGCAACATCGGGCCGCTCGCCTCGAAGCCGGTCATGGAAGGCAAGGCCGTGCTGTTCAAGAAGTTCGCCGGCATCGACGTGTTCGATATCGAGCTGAACGAGTCCGACCCGCACAAGCTGGTCGACGTGATCGCGGCGCTGGAGCCGACCTTCGGCGGCATCAACCTCGAAGACATCAAGGCGCCGGACTGTTTCATCGTCGAGCGCGAATGCCGCAAGCGCATGAAGATTCCGGTCTTCCACGACGACCAGCACGGCACGGCGATCGTCGTCGCGGCAGCCATCACCAATGGTTTGAAGGTGGTCGGCAAGGACATCAAGGAGGTCAAGCTGGTGTCCTCGGGCGCGGGCGCGGCGGCGCTGGCCTGTCTGGATCTGCTGGTCGATATCGGCCTGCCGCTCGAAAACATCACCGTCACCGATCTCGCCGGCGTGGTCTACAAGGGCCGTGTCGAACTGATGGATCCGGACAAGGAGCGTTTCGCGCGTGAAACCGACGCCCGCACGCTCGCCGAAGCCATTGGTGGCGCGGACGTGTTCCTGGGGCTGTCGGCCGGTGGCGTACTCAAGCAGGACATGGTCAAGCGGATGGCGGACAAGCCGCTGATTCTGGCGCTCGCCAACCCGACGCCGGAAATCCTGCCGGAACTGGCGCTCGAAGTCCGGCCGGACGCCGTGCTGTGCACCGGCCGCACCGACTACCCGAACCAGGTGAACAACGTGCTGGTGTTCCCGTTCCTGTTCCGCGGCGCGCTGGATGCGGGCGCGACCACGGTGACGCGGGAAATGGAAATCGCGGCGGTCAATGCGATTGCCGAACTGGCGCGCCAGGAGCAGAGCGATATCGTCGCGACGGCGTATGGCATTCAGGATCTCTCGTTTGGGCCGGAATACCTGATTCCGAAGCCGTTCGATCCGCGCCTGATCGTCAAGGTCGCGCCGGCCGTGGCGCAGGCCGCGATGGATTCGGGCGTCGCCGAGCGTCCGATCGAGGACATGGACGCATACGAACAGCATTTGCAGCAGTTCGTGTATCACAGCGGCACGACCATGAAGCCGATTTTCCAATTGGCGCGTAGCGTCGAGCCGGAGAAGAAGCGCATCGTGTTCGCGGAAGGCGAAGAAGAGCGTGTGCTGCGCGCCATGCAGATCATCGTCGACGAAAAGCTGGCCAAACCGATCCTGATCGGCCGCCCGGCGGTGATCGAGCAGCGCATTGCGCGCTACGGTCTGCGTCTCGTCGCGGGTCAGGACTACACGGTGGTGAATACCGACCACGACGAGCGTTACCGCGACTTCTGGCAGGAATATCACCGGATGATGTCGCGCAAGGGCATCAGCGCGCAGATGGCGAAGCTCGAAATGCGCCGCCGCACCACGCTGATCGGCGCAATGCTGGTGGAAAAGGGCGAGGCGGACGGCATGATCTGCGGCACGGTGTCGACCACGCACCGGCATCTGCACTTCATCGATCAGGTGATCGGCAAGAAGGCGGGCGCGAAAGTCTACGCGGCGATGAACGCGCTGGTATTGCCGAACCGCCAGATCTTCCTGGTGGACACGCACGTGAACGTGGATCCGACACCGGAGCAACTGGCCGAAATCACGATCATGGCGGCGGAAGAAGTGCGCCGTTTCGGTATCGAACCGAAGGTCGCGCTGCTGTCGCATTCGAACTTCGGCACGAGCAACGCGCCGACCGCGCAGAAGATGCGCGACACGCTGGCGATCCTGCGCGAGCGCGCGCCGGATCTGCAGGTGGATGGCGAAATGCACGGCGATATCGCGCTCGACGCGAATCTGCGCCGCGAAGTGATGCCCGACTCGACGCTCGAAGGCGACGCGAATCTGCTGGTGCTGCCGAACATCGACGCGGCGAACATCTCGTACAACCTGCTGAAGACCGCCGCGGGCAACAACATCGCGATTGGTCCGATGCTGCTGGGCGCGGCCAAGCCGGTGCATGTGCTGACGGCTTCGGCGACGGTGCGCCGGATCGTCAATATGACGGCGCTACTGGTGGCGGATGTGATCGCGGCGCGTTAATCCGCGATCCGCACGAAGCATGGCGCGGGAATGACCGCGCCATGCAAAAAAAAAGGCGCGCCCGCAATGGGCACGCCTCAGGGTGAACAGGGGATCCCTCACCCGAAAAAACGGCAAGTCAGACAAAATTTCATCGCCAAAGAGCGCTCAAGGGTTTGAAACCCTTGCAACAGCGCATCCAGATGCCTGCAGACGCAGGCGAAGCAGCCACCTTCCGCTCCTCACCTGACTACCTTCACCTCGATTCGCGTTGTTGGGCTAATTTTAGCCTGAATAAGCTGATTTTTCTGTCAAAAGTCGTCAAAGTCCCACCGGTGGCTCTCTCCCGCCCGATTGGAAGTTTTGGCCCGCCTGGCGAACGTTGATTCCGAGGACCATTAGCGATACCCTTACGACTTTCATGGTCGTCAAACTCGTGATCTAACAGCGGGGAACCCTGATACATGGCACGCAAGTGGCAACGCATGAAAGGCGTGCTGATCGGTGCTGTTACGCTGTGCGCTTTATCCGGCCCCGTGCCTGGCGCGTTTGCGCGCGACTCCACGACACTCGCCGATTCGAACGCACAGTTGCAGGGCACAATCGCGTTGGCGCAGTTGCCAGGCGAAGCGGTCAATACATTGAACTTGATTGCCGCAGGCGGGCCTTACCCGTATGAGAAGGACGGCATCGTATTCGGCAATCGCGAACGGTTGCTGCCGGCCCATCGGCGCGGCTATTACCACGAATACACCGTTCCCACGCCTCGCTCACGTAATCGCGGGGCGCGTCGCATCGTCTGCGGAGGTCCGCTGAAGCGAACCGACAATTGTTACTACTCGGACGACCACTACACCAGTTTTAATCGTATTGTTGAATGACATCGGGATGAACGGCATGAGCGACAACGTCTACGCGCACGACTCCGGAGTCGCGACGGATCTTTTCGCGGCCGGCGACGGCAATCTGTTCCAGCGCGTCATGCAGATGCGAGCCGGCGATCAGGGCCGCGAGAACCAGAGCGAAGCAGCAGGCACTGTGGTTTCATCGAACGAGGAGCCCATGAGTCTTTTCAAGACCGTACGACCGAACATCGTACAGTCGATCCGCGCGTTCCGCGTGCAGGATCTGGCCGAAGAGGCCCACCAGCTCGGCCAGCATTTTCTGTATGCGTATTGCGCCAATGCGCAGTCCAAACAGGAAGTGCTTGAAACCATCGCGACGTCGTTCCTGTTTCCGAAACATTTCGGCAAGAATTACGACGCGCTCTACGACTGTTTGACCGATCTGGTTCATAAGGCGGGTGCGCAGCCGGGCTTCGTGATCGTGCTCGAGCAGTTGCCAGTCGCCCAGAAGTTCGACAAGGAAGGGCGCGAGACGCTGCTGGACGTGTTCCGCGAGGCCGCCGAGTTCTGGGCCGAGCGCAAAGTGGCGTTCCGTGTGTTTTACTCGTTCGCCTGATGTTTGAGTTGGAGTTTTAGCCTGGGTGTTGCCAGTTCAGGCTAAATGAGAAAGGCCCGCCAGTCGGCGGGCCTTTGCTTTTGCCGCTGCGCCAATGCCGGCATGAGTTGCCGCTTTCGATCAGATCAAGCAAGGTGGCACGTGCGGCGGCCAGGCGGCTTACCAGCCGCCCCAGCCCGCGGCCAGCGCCGAGAGCACTGCGATGCCGGCGGTCTCGGTGCGCATGACGCGCGGACCAAGACCGACGGCAGTGAAACCATGATCGGTTGCGGCCGCTTCTTCAGCGGCGGAGAAGCCGCCTTCCGGTCCGACCAGCACCGTCACGCGCCCTTGCGGCGGCTCGGCGGGCAACGCGGAAAAGCTGATGCTCGCGCGCGGCGACAGCAGAATGCGCAAGTCGCCCTCTTCAGGCGTGCGAGGCATGGCGCCCAGCCAGGTGGCGATTTCGCGCACCGGCATGACTTCCGGCAGCCGGTTGCGCCCGCACTGCTCGCACGACGCCCGCACGATGCCTTGCCAGTGCGCATGCCGCCGCTGCGCGCGCTCGCCGGAGAGACGCACGACGCTGCGCGTGGTGGTGAGCGGCACGAAGGCAGATGCGCCGAGTTCGACGGCTTTTTCGATCAGCCAGTCCATCTTGTCGCCGCCGGCGATACCCTGCGCCAGCGTGAGACGATACGGCGCTTCCACTTCGATGTTGCGGAATTCACGAATTCTTACCTTGGCCGACCGACGTTCGACCTCGACGAGTTCGGCGCTGTATTCGCCGCCTTCGCCGTTGAAAAGAACGATCGAATCGCCGGGCTGCAACCGCAGCACGAGCACATGCCGAACGACGTCATCGGGAAGCTGCATGATGTCGTCGGACTGGAGAGGCGTACCGACGAAGAAACGTGGCATCAGGAAAATACTCATTGGTTCACGAAAGGTGGCGAGCGAGCGCCCAGCGGTAGCCGTCCAGATCTTCGACCTGGGCGAAGCGGTCGCCCCAGAACTGATCCTGTGGCTCGCTCAGCGATTTTGCGCCGGCGGCCAGCGCCCGCGCGTAAATCGCGTCGACATCGTCGACATAGACATAGAACGATTGCGGTGCGATTGCGCCCGCGCTTTTGGGTGTTTTCGCCGCCGAGCCGAACGCGCCTTCCGGTGCGAACATCACGATCAACTGGTCTTGATAGGTCATCTCGACATGCATCACTACACCGTCGTCCTGAACACTGTCGCGAACTTCGAAGCCGAACGCCGCAGTAAAGAACGCGGACGCGGCACGTGCGTCGCGCACCGTCAGATAGGGGGTCAACCAGGGCACACCGGCTGGGCGGAAGGCGGTCATGGGATTCTCCGGATCTAAGGGGTTGGCGGGGCACAGGCTGCGAGCCCGGGCGGATGGTCGCGTATCGGTGTGCCGATAGTGCAGTCCGACGGAACCGTGCATTTTGCCCACGCGTTAGCTTGCTGGCTTTAAGAATTGACTTAGTTTATCGCGCACCGCGCGGGATGCCGAGAACAGTCCCGCGTGCATGGCCGCGTCGTAATGCATCAGGGCGTCGATTCGGCGTGCATCGAGGCGCTCTGTGAGCGTATCGGCAGAGAGGGCGGCAGGGTCGAGCGTGTCGCTCGCCGTCGCCATCATCCAGAGCGAGCCGTACAGCGGAATAAACGTATTCATGGTGCGGACGACGGCGAACGCCGCGCGCAAGTCGTCGAGCAGGCGCGCGATGCGCCCGGCATGAAAATACGGCGAGCCGAGATGCACGGAGACCACGGCGATCGGGCTCATGACCCGCTTGAGCTGCTGATAGAAGTCTTGCGTGTAAAGACCGGCGGCGGGCGAATCGGGCGGCGTCAGGTCGAACACGACGAGATCGAACTGCGCTGGCGCGGCGTTCGCGACGTAATGCGCGGCGTCGCCGATCACGAGCTCGACGCGCGGATCGTCGAAGGCGCCGCCGTGCACTTCGGGCAGATGCTCGCGCGTCAGGCGCATCACTTCGGCGTCGAGTTCCGCCACCACGATCCGTTCGATGCCCGCGTGCCGCAACAGTTGCCGCGCGGCGCCACCGTCGCCGCCGCCCAGCACGAGCGCCGCTTTCGGCAACGGATGCGCCAGCGCGGCCGGATGCACCATGCATTCGTGATAGATGAACTCGTCGCCGGTGGACGTCATGGGGCGGCCGTCGAGCGTGAAGAGCCGGCCGAGCTGCGGCGTGTCCCAGACTTCTATCCGCTGGTAAGGCGATACGACTTGCGCCACGCGCTTCGCGTGCGGAAATCCGTAGACGGCATCGGGACTCGGTCGGAACAGCAGCGGAGCGCTCACGGTTGGCGGGCTCCGTGCGGAGCGCGGTGGGTTAAGGTTGTGCAATTGTAAAGGGCGAAGCACGGCGCGGCCCCGGCGCATGCATCGAGCCGCATGACCAGGCGGCTTTCGGGTCGGGAGGCCGGCAACGATCTGTTAGAATGTCACGCTTTCAGCCTTGTCCGTTTGCTCTGCCCGTTTCGCGTCTCCTGGCGCCGCACCGTGCGCCCGAGTGAGCTGGCATTCGAGCATCCGGGCCTCAAGCGCACACCGCTTTCTGACTCTGTCTCCGGACTCGACATGACGACCCCGTCTCCCGCACCCACTTCCTTGATGGCCAACGCGATCCGCGCGCTGTCTATGGACGCCGTTCAAAAAGCGAATTCCGGCCACCCCGGCATGCCGATGGGCATGGCCGAAATCGGCGTGGCTTTGTGGTCGCGTCATCTGCGCCACAACCCGAAGAACCCGCAGTGGGCCGATCGCGACCGTTTCGTGCTGTCGAACGGCCACGGCTCGATGCTGCTGTATTCGCTGCTGCACCTGACCGGCTACGATCTGCCGATCGAAGAGCTGAAGAACTTCCGCCAGATGCATTCGAAGACGCCGGGCCACCCGGAATACGGCATCACGCCTGGCGTCGAGACGACCACCGGCCCGCTCGGCCAGGGTCTGGCGAATGCGGTCGGCATGGCGCTCGCCGAGTCGCTGCTCGCCACCGAATTCAACAAGCCCGACGCAACGATCGTCGACCACCACACGTACGTGTTCGTCGGCGACGGCTGCCTGATGGAAGGCATCTCGCACGAAGCCTGCTCGTTGGCGGGCGTGCTGAAGCTGAACAAGCTGATCGCGTTCTACGACGACAACGGCATCTCGATCGACGGCGAAGTGGTGCACTGGTTCCACGACGACACGCCCAAGCGCTTCGAAGCGTACGGCTGGAACGTGATCCCGAACGTGGTCGGCCACGACGTCGACGCGGTCGACGCAGCCATCAAGCAGGCCAAGCAATCCGACCGGCCCACGCTGATCTGCTGCAAGACGGTGATCGGCGAAGGCGCCCCGACCAAGGCCGGCAGCCATGATTCGCACGGCGCGCCGCTTGGCGACAAGGAAATCGCGGCCACGCGCGAAAAGATCGGCTGGAAGTGGGAGCCGTTCGTGATCCCGCAAGAAGTCTATGCAGCGTGGGACGCGAAGGAAGCCGGCGCACGCAACGAATCCGAGTGGGACAAGGCGTTTGCGGCGTACGCCGCCAAATATCCGCAGGAAGCCGCTGAATTCACGCGCCGCAACGCGAAGCAATTGCCCGCCGACTGGAAGGAAAAGGCCAAGGCGATCATTGCCGGCGCGAACGAGCGCGCGGAAACTGTCGCGACGCGCAAGGCCTCGCAACAGGCTATCGAAGCTTTGTCGGCCGTGCTGCCGGAACTGCTCGGCGGCTCCGCCGACCTGACTGGCTCGAACCTGACCAACTGGAAGGCCGCCAAACCGGTGCGCGTGAACGCCGAAGGCAAGGCTGCCGGCAACTACGTCAACTACGGCGTGCGCGAATTCGGCATGAGCGCCGCGATCAACGGCGTCGCGCTGCATGGTGGCTTCAAGGCGTTCGGCGGCACGTTCCTGACGTTCTCGGACTACAGCCGCAACGCACTGCGTGTCGCCGCACTGATGAAAGCGCCGTCGATCTTCGTGTTCACGCACGACTCGATCGGTCTGGGCGAAGACGGCCCGACCCACCAGTCGATCGAACATGTTGCGAGCCTGCGTCTGATTCCGCACCTGCAAGTGTGGCGTCCGGCTGATACCGTCGAGACGGCGGTGGCCTGGACCCATGCGGTCGAACATCACGGCCCGTCGTGCCTGATCTTCAGCCGTCAGAACCTGCCGTTCTCGGAGCGCACCGACGCGCAGATCGCCAACATCGAGAAGGGCGGTTACGTGCTGCGCGACTGGAACGACGAGATCGTCGCGCGCAAGATCATCCTGATCGCCACCGGTTCGGAAGTCGAACTGGCGCTGAACACGGTCGAGCCGCTGGCGCGCGAAGGCATCGCGGCGCGCGTCGTGTCCATGCCGTCAACCACCGTGTTCGACAAGCAGGACGCCGAATACCGCGAACGCGTGCTGCCGCAAGGCGTGCGCCGCGTCGCGATCGAAGCGGGTGTGACGGATTTCTGGCGCAAGTACGTGGGTCTGGAAGGCGGCGTGGTCGGCATCGACACGTTCGGCGAATCGGCCCCGGCTGGCGTGCTGTTCAAGCATTTCGGCTTCACCGTCGAACACGTGGTAGAGACGGCAAAAGCCGCACTCGGCTGATCCTGGACAAGCGTTGCCGTTCGCGTGCGAACGCGCGGCAACGCTGTCAGTCAGACGAACCTGGAAGTATTTTTTCAGCCATCAGGAGATAGACCATGACGATTCGCGTCGCAATCAACGGCTACGGCCGTATTGGCCGCAACACGCTGCGCGCCTTCTATGAAAACGGCAAGAAGCACGATATCGAAATCGTCGCCATCAACGATCTCGGCGATGCCAAGACCAACGCTCACCTGACGCAATACGACACGGCGCACGGCAAGTTCCCGGGCGAAGTGTCGGTGGACGGCGACTACCTGGTTGTCAACGGCGACAAGATCCGCGTGCTGGCCAACCGCAACCCGGCTGAACTGCCGTGGGGCGAGCTGAACGTCGACGTCGTGATGGAATGCACGGGCTTTTTCACGACCAAGGAAAAGGCCAGCGCGCACATCAAGGGCGGCGCAAAGAAGGTGATCATCTCGGCGCCGGGCGGCAAAGACGTCGACGCCACGATCGTCTACGGCGTGAACCACAACGTGCTGAAGGCCTCGGACACGGTGATCTCGAACGCATCGTGCACGACGAACTGCCTCGCGCCGCTCGTCAAGCCGTTGAACGACAAGATCGGCCTCGTGAACGGTCTGATGACCACGATCCACGCGTACACGAACGACCAGGTTCTGACGGACGTGTACCACGAAGACCTGCGCCGCGCGCGCTCGGCCACGCACAGCCAGATCCCGACCAAGACCGGCGCGGCATCGGCGGTCGGCCTGGTGCTGCCGGAACTGAACGGCAAGCTGGACGGCTACGCGATTCGCGTCCCGACGATCAACGTGTCGATCGTCGATCTGTCGTTCATCGCCGCGCGCGACACGACGGTCGAAGAAGTCAACGCGATCATGAAGGAAGCGTCGGAAGGCTCGCTGAAGGGCATTCTCGGCTACAACCAGGCACCGCTGGTGTCGATCGACTTCAACCACAACCCGGCTTCGTCGACGTTCGACGCCACGCTCACCAAGGTGTCGGGCCGTCTGGTGAAGGTGTCGAGCTGGTACGACAACGAATGGGGCTTCTCGAACCGCATGCTGGACACGGCTGTGGCGCTCGCCCACGCGAAGTAAATCACGGCGCTTCGTGCGCTATGCCCGCCAAAGCCGGCTTTGAGCCGGCGGTGGCACAGGGCAAGCAAAGCCGCTCTACGGAGCGGCTTTTTTACGTCTGCGGCTGGGCCGGCGGAGTTGGGAAATAGACGCCGGCGCGCTGCGCGGCGTTCGAAATATGCGTCTCGATGGCTCTGCCGGCTGCGGCGGAATCGCGCGCCTTGAGCGCGTCCAGAATCACACGGTGTTCGTTGTACGTGGACAGTACCAGTTCGCGCCGGTAATACGGCATGCGCTGGCTTTCCTTCATGATCTCCGCGCTGCTGCTCAGAATCGACTCGATCGCCGCGTTGCCGGCAATGCTGACGATCCGCATGTGGAAGTCGTAGTCGAGGCGCGCGGCTTCGTCGAGTTCGTCGCACGCGAGCGCCGATTGCATGGCCGTGATGTTTTCTTCGAACCAGGCGAGGTCGGAATCGCTGACCGCAAGCGCCGCCATGCGCGCGATAAAGCCTTCCAGCGCGAAGCGCATCTGATAGGTATCCGGCAGCGACGACTGCTCCGAGAAGCGCCACGATTGCGCGGCCGATGCCTGCGCGCTTTCCACATAGACGCCCTTGCCCGGTCGGATCACCAGCAGGCCGAGCGCTTCGAGCGTGGACAGCGCTTCGCGCAACGAAGCGCGGCTGATCGAGAGTTCCTCGGAAAGCTGGCGCTGCGCCGGCAGCAGACTGCCCACGGGATAAACGCCCGCTTCGATCCGTTCGCGGATGGTCGCGATCGCGGCATCGGTAACGGTATGCGGGACGTTTTTCATGATGGGCTCACTTTAAAGTGCGGTCTGACCAGCATTGTAATACGCGGTCCGAACGCTCGTGCGGCTTACCGTTCATCGCCGCGCATCCGGTCTGAAAGCGCTGTAAAAACAGCGGGTAAACACTGTTCCATGAACCCTTGACGCCAGTATATCGGCTTCCTACTATTCGACATAACAGCACTGGTCGGACCAGTCTGAACAGGTGGGAATCGCAACCAGGAGGAAGCCGTGTTGAAATTTTTCAATTCGCTGTTTGGCCGGGTCGTCATAGCGCTGGTGGCGGGTATCGTGATCGGCGCTGTGTACCCGCATTTCGCCCAATCGCTGCGCCCGCTCGGCGACGGTTTTCTCAAGCTGATCAAGATGGTGATCGGTCCAATCGTGTTCTGCGTCGTGGTGAGCGGCATGGCGCATGCCGGCGACTTGCGCAAGGTGGGGCGCGTCGGCCTGAAGGCCGTGATCTACTTCGAGGTGATGACGACGATCGCGCTCGTGATCGGCGCAATCCTGGCGTACATCACGCGCCCCGGCGTCGGCATGAACATCGATCTGCGCTCGCTGGATCCTTCGTCGCTCTCGACTTACACCGAAAACGCGAAGAGCCTGAAGGACACGGCCGGCTTCCTGCTGAAGATCATCCCCGATACGGCGATCAACGCGTTCGCTACCGGCGACATCCTGCAGATTCTCGTGTTTTCGGTGCTGTTCGGCTCGGCGCTGTCGCTGCTCGGCAATAAGGCGCAGCGCGTGAGCAGCCTGATCGACGAACTGTCGCAGGTGTTTTTCCGCGTGATGGGTTTCATCATCAAGCTCGCGCCGCTCGGCGTGCTCGGGGCGATCGCCTTCACCACTGGCACGTACGGCGTCGAGTCGCTCAAGCAACTCGGCATGCTGGTGCTCGTGTTCTACGTGAGTTGCTTCGTGTTCGTGGCCGTGGTGCTGGGCGTGGTCATGCGGCTCGCCGGCTTCAGCATCTTCAAGCTGATCCGCTATCTGCGCGAAGAACTGTCGATCGTGCTCGGCACCGCTTCGTCCGATGCCGTGCTGCCGCAGATCATGCGCAAGCTCGAATGGATGGGCGTCAAGGATTCGACCGTCGGGCTCGTCATTCCGACCGGCTACTCGTTCAATCTCGACGGCTTCTCCATCTATCTCACGCTCGCAGTGATTTTCATCGCGCAGGCCACCAATACGCCGCTGTCCGTGCATGACCTGATCGTGGTGGTGCTGGTTTCGCTGGTGACGTCGAAGGGCGCGCACGGCATTCCCGGCTCGGCCATCGTGATTCTGGCCGCGACGTTGTCCGCGATTCCGGCGATTCCCGTGCTCGGCCTCGTGCTGATCCTGCCGGTCGACTGGTTCGTCGGCATTGCGCGCGCGCTCACCAACCTGATCGGCAACTGCGTGGCGACGGTGGTGGTCGCCGTGTGGGAAAACGATATCGACCGGGCGCGCGCGCATCGCGTATTGAACCGCGACGAGGCGTTGCGCTACGTGCCGGCCGGTGAAGACGCCGAACCCGCCGCGGGCGAACACGCTCCGGCCGTCTGAACCTGAGAAACCGTATCTGACTCCGCGCGCCAACGCAGCGCGCTTTCTGCGCCGGCAGAGGCAGCATAACCCGGCTCTCCTTCACTTTTTCGCCGCCTGACCGAGACTAGAGACTATGGCTAATCCGATCCTCGACCCCAACGCTCCCGCTTTCACCCGCCGCTATATGAACCTCGCCGACCCGCGTTTGGGCGCGAAGGCGCTCTTTGCCAGCGACGAATTCTTCGCGCCGAAAGAACGCATGCTCGAGCCGCAACCGGCGGTGTTCATTCCCGGTAAGTACGACGACCACGGCAAGTGGATGGACGGCTGGGAAACCCGCCGCAAGCGAACCACCGGTCACGATTACTGTGTGATCCGCCTCGCGCGCCCGGGCGTCGTGCACGGCGTGGATCTGGATACGAGCCACTTCACCGGCAACTTTCCGCCGGCCGCATCGATCGACGCCTGCTACGTGGAAGGTGATGTGCCGCCCGACAACGCCGACTGGCAAACCCTCGTGCCGGCGACCACGCTGCAGGGCAACCAGCACCACTATGTCGATGTGAACGACACGCGCGCGTTTACCCATCTGCGCGTGAATCTGTACCCGGACGGCGGCCTCGCGCGCCTGCGCGTGTACGGTCAGCCGAAGCGCGATTGGGAGCGCGTGGAGCGCGGGACGCTGCTGGATCTGGCCGCCATCGAGAACGGCGCCTATCTGGTCGCGGCGAACAACCAGCATTTCGGGCCGGCCTCGCAGATGCTGATGCCGGGCCGCGGCGTCAACATGGGCGACGGCTGGGAAACTCGCCGCCGCCGCGAGCCGGGCAACGATTGGGCGATCGTCGCGCTGGCGCGGCCGGGCGTGATCCGCAAAATCGAAGTAGATACGGCGCACTTCAAGGGCAACTTCCCGGACCGCTGTTCGCTGCAAGCCGCGTCGGTGACGGGCGGCACGGACGACTCGCTCGTCACGCAAGCCATGTTCTGGCCGGTGCTGCTCGGCGAACAGAAACTGCAGATGGACCACGTCCACACCTTCGCGGACGATCTCGCGTCGCTGGGCCCGGTCACGCATGTGCGTTTCAATATCCTTCCGGACGGCGGGGTGTCGCGCCTGCGCCTGTGGGGCGAAATCGCATAACGGAGCGGCGTCGATGAAGACATTGCAGATGGAACGGCTCACGCGCGCGGCCTTCGCACCGTTCGGCGACGTTATCGAGCTGGACGGTGCGCGTCATTTCGCCATCAACGGCGGGACGACCGAGCGCTATCACGACCTCGCTTGCGTCGACGTGATGGAAAACGGCGGCCGGCCGTTGATCAACCTGTTTCGCGCGCAGCCGCGCACGCTGCCGGTCGAAATCACGATGATGGAGCGGCACCCGCTCGGTAGCCAGGCTTTCATTCCCTTGAAGGCGGCTCGCTATCTGGTGGTGGTCGCACCGGCCGGCGAATTCGACCCGGCGCGGATGCGCGCTTTCTGGACCGATGCATGGCAGGGCGTGAATTATGCGAAAGGCGTCTGGCATCACCCGTTGCTCGCACTCGATCAGGTGAGCGATTTCGTGGTGGTGGATCGTGGCGGCGAGCAGCCCAATTGCGACGAATTGTCATTGGCGCAGCCGTGGCGGTTGACGTTCGAAGCGAACGCCGAACTGGTGGAATAGCGGCATAAGCGCCCGCGCACGAGCGCTGCCGCAAACAAAAAGCCCGGCCGATTCGCATCGGCCGGGTCTTTTTTTGCCCACCGGACCGCGCACCCCAGCGCGGCCGATATCGCGTCAGTGCTTGCGATGCGGGCAGTTTTCCTTGGTGCAGGCGCCGTACAAAGCCAACGCGTGCTCCTGCAGCTTGAAGCCGCGTTCCTTCGCGATGGACTGCTGACGGGCCTCGATTTCGGAGTCGAAAAATTCTTCGACGAGCCCGCAATCGAGACACACGAGGTGGTCGTGGTGCGACCCCTCATTCAGTTCGAACACCGCCTTACCCGACTCGAAATTGCTGCGCGAGAGCAGGCCGGCCTGCTCGAATTGCGTCAGCACGCGATACACGGTTGCAAGCCCGATATCGAGTTCTTCGTGCAGCAGGTTGCGGTAGACGTCTTCGGCCGTCAGGTGGCGCACCGGGCTGTGCTGAAAAATCTCAAGGATTTTGAGGCGCGGAAGGGTCGCCTTGAGCCCGATATTCTTGAGATCGGTTGGATTGGTCATGACAAGGGATCCCTAGAGTACAATGCTGGGCTCTCATAGTAATGTGTTTTTGGCGTTCTGGTCATCTTCGATGGAATGAAACTCGCGCGGCTCGTCAGCGGGCCCGCACGGTGAGTGAAATGATTTCAAAATCTCAATTGATCTACCGGGGGAGCCGCATGCGGGGTACCTTGATCGCTGTTGCGACTGTCGCGGTTCTTGCCGGATGTTCCACTTACGACAGCCTGACACAGCGCATTGCCCAAAGCATCACGCCGTACCGGATCACGGTAGTGCAGGGTAATTTCGTTTCGAAAGAAGCGGCGGCGCAGATGCAGGTCGGCCTGACCCGCGCGCAGGTCAAGCAATTGCTCGGCACGCCGCTGCTGGCCGACATGTTCCACGCGGACCGCTGGGACTACGTGTTCTATTTCAAGCGCGGCTCGACTAACGTCGTGCAGCAGCGCGACTTCGTGATTCTCTTCGCAGGCGACCGCGTCGCCAGCTGGTCGGGTGGCGAAGATCTGCCGTCCAACCTCGAGTTGCTGGCTGAAATCGACGGCGACAAGCTGGGCAAGAAGAAGGCCGCGGCCGCCGTGGCGACCAGTGCCAGCGGTGCGAGCGAGGCCGCCTCCGCTGCGGCGCCGGTCACGCTGGACACCACGCGTTCGCCGTCCGTCGCCGGCGCAGCCGCAGCGGCGGTGCCGTCCACGGACGCCAACGCGGAAGCCGCGCAAGCCGCCAATCGTGCGACCAATGCGGTGCAGTTGTCGCCCGCGCGTCCGTCCGTGCCGAGCGCGCCGACCGCCAACGGCGGCGGCATCCCGCAGCAAAGCCCCACGGGCAATGGGCAGCCGCAGTTCCAGTTCCATCGTCCGCCGCCGCCGCAGAATCCGGGTACGGACAACAGCAATCCGGTAGGCCCGACGGGCCCGCAGAGCAGCAACGGCGGCCCGACGTACAACACGCCGTTGACCTCTTCGCCGGCTTCGGGAACGGGCGGCTAATCGCGCTGTCCCTGTCTTAAGGCTCACGCTTAAGACGGGCGCCGCGCACGGGCAACGCGGTGTGCGGCGTCCGTGCGGCTCTCTGCCTGTTTCAGTCATGCGCGGCGCACGGGTGCTGCCCGCCGCCGCTTTCGCCCGCCTTTGCCGGGTTTTGCCTTTTCGAACCCTCGTAGCCATGAAAATTGCCATTGCTGGCGCATCGGGCCGTATGGGCCGCATGCTCATCGAAACTGTCCTCAACGATGCCGACGCTACGCTGTCCGGCGCACTCGACCGCGTGGGCTCCCCGCAGCTCGGTCAGGATGCGGGCGCATTTCTCGGCAAACAGACGGGCGTCGTGCTGACCGACGACATCGAGCGCGTATTCGCCGAATCCGACTACCTGATCGACTTCACGCGCCCCGAAGGCACGCTGGTGCATCTGGAAGCGGCGCAGCGTCACAAGGTGAAAATGGTGATCGGCACGACCGGCTTCGACAACGAGCAGAAGGCGCAACTGCGCGCCGCGGCGGACAGAATCGCCATCATGTTCGCGTCGAACATGAGCGTCGGCGTGAACGTCACGCTGAAGCTGCTCGAATACGCCGCGAAGCATTTCGCGACCGGCTACGACATCGAAATCATCGAGGCGCATCATCGTCACAAGGTCGATGCGCCGTCCGGCACGGCATTGACGATGGGCGAAGTGATCGCCCACGCGCTCGGTCGCAATCTCGACGACTGCGCGGTCTACAGCCGCGAAGGCGTGACCGGCGAGCGCGATCCGTCCACCATCGGTTTTTCGGCGATTCGCGGCGGCGATATCGTCGGCGACCATACGGTGCTGTTTGCGGGCATCGGCGAGCGCATCGAGATCACGCACAAGTCGGCGAGCCGTCTGTCGTATGCGCAAGGCGCGCTTCGTGCTGTACGTTTCCTCGAAGGCCACGCAACCGGCTTTTTCGACATGCAGGACGTACTTGGCCTGCGTTGAACGCTGAGTTGAACGTATTCTGAGCGGATGTCGGGGCGCATTGCGTTTCCCGGCGCGCTCGTGCAATCACTACTCCACGGCGAGGTCAGATGGCAGGCAGCAGCGGCATCATCCATTACCTGCAAACCAGCGACGCGATCACGCATGGCGTCGCTTACGTGCTGCTGGCCATGTCGATTGCTAGCTGGTGCTTTCTGATCGTCAAAAGCTGGATACTCACTCGCGCCAAACGTCAGGCCACGCGCGCGATTGCCCAGTTCTGGCAGGCGCCCACGCTGTCCGAAGGCGTCGCGGCGTTAAGGCGCGCGGACCGCGAGCGGGTCTTCACGCCACTTGCGGAAGCGGCGCTTCATGCGGCTGAAGTGGACATTCCGGGTGCGCTGTTGGCCCGCGTCGAACGTGGCGAGCGGGTGCTGCGGGCGTTGCGCCAGGCGCTCAGTGCGTCGCAGCGGCGGCTCGAATTCGGCCAGGTTTTGCTGGCCTCGGTGGGCAGCACGGCACCGTTCGTCGGCTTGCTCGGCACCGTGTGGGGCATCTATCACGCGCTCGGCAGCATTGCGGCGAGCGGTCAGGCGCAGATCGAAAACGTCGCCGGGCCGGTTGGCGAGGCGCTCATCATGACCGCTTTCGGCCTCGTGGTGGCGATTCCGGCGGTGCTGGCGTACAACGTGCTCGGCCGGCTGGTGCGGCAGTTGTCGGAGGAGCTCGACGGCTTCGCGCACGATCTGCACGCCTACGTCTGCGCGCCGGCGGAACAGGCGCAGGCACCCGCGCGCGCCCCGCAGATCTCGACGCACTAGGCGCGCCGCTCAGGCAGAAGGAGGCGACATGGCATTCGGCGGACTCGACAAAAAGCAGGCGGCCGCGCCGATGGCCGAGATCAACATGACGCCGTTGATCGACGTGATGCTGGTGCTGCTGGTGATTTTTATCATTACCGCGCCTTTATTCACGCATGCGATCCGGCTCGATTTGCCGAAAGTCGCCGCCGCGCCCGCGCGCCAGACGCCGCAAACCATTTCCCTTTCCATCGACGCCGCCGGCAAACTCTACTGGAACGGCACTGTCATCACGCTTGAGCAGATGCGCACGCGCTTCGCACAAGCGGGAAAGCAGAGCGACCAGCCGGAGATCCATCTGAGCGCCGAGCGCTCCACGCGCTACGAAGTGATCGCGCAGGTCATGGGCGCGGCGCAGCAGGCGGGCCTGGAGCGGATCGGCTTCGTGACCGACCCGCCGCCGCCCGCTGCCAGGCCCTAGGCGTGCTGTGTCTGGCGGGACGGCCGCTCATCATGCCGCCGCAGTTCCTGGATTGCGCGCGAGCCCCCATCGCAGTGCGGGGCGCTGAGACCTGCCGAGCCCGCCATGCTGCGCCCCAGGCCGACCGGTCGTTACGCGTACTACGCGCGCGGCGTACCCGTCCGCGGACGGTATAATCAGCCCTTTCCCCCGCAGAAGGGGAATCGACGCCATTTCATCCAGCAGAGCACCAGGCCCGGTGCGAAAGCACCGAACCCAGCGATCCCATCACACCATGCACGAAAAATACGTTCCCTCCGACGTCGAATCCGCCGCGCAAGGGCAATGGCGCGCCATCGACGCGTACAAGACGACGGAAGTCACCGACAAGCCCAAGTTCTATTGCGTCTCGATGCTGCCGTACCCGTCGGGCAAGTTGCACATGGGTCACGTGCGCAATTACACGATCAACGACGTGATGTACCGCTATCTGCGGATGAACGGCTACAACGTGCTGATGCCGATGGGTTGGGACGCGTTCGGCATGCCGGCGGAAAATGCGGCGATGGCCAACAACGTGCCGCCGGCCAAGTGGACCTACGACAACATCGCTTACATGAAGAAGCAGATGCAGTCGATGGGCCTCGCGATCGACTGGTCGCGCGAAGTCGCGACCTGCAGCCCGGACTACTACAAGTGGAACCAGTGGCTGTTCCTGAAGATGCTGGAAAAGGGCATCGCGTACAAGAAAACCGGCACCGTCAACTGGGATCCGGTCGATCAGACCGTGCTCGCCAACGAGCAGGTGATCGACGGCCGCGGCTGGCGTTCGGGTGCGCTCGTCGAAAAGCGCGAAATCCCGATGTACTACATGCGCATCACGCAGTACGCGGACGAACTGCTGAACGACCTCGAAGGCCTCGGCTGGCCCGAGCGCGTCAAGATCATGCAGCAGAACTGGATCGGCAAGAGCTTCGGCGTGAACTTCGGCTTCCCGTACGAAATCGACGGTGAACAGAAGCTGCTGCGCGTGTTCACTACGCGCGCCGACACGATCATGGGCGTCACCTTCTGCGCGATCGCCGCCGAGCATCCGCTCGCCACGCGTCTCGCGAAAGACAAGCCGGAACTGCAGGCCTTCATTGAGGAATGCAAGCGCGGCGGCGTGGCTGAGGCCGACGTCGCGACCATGGAAAAGAAGGGCATGGCCACCGGCTTCTACGTCACGCATCCGCTGACGCAGGAACAGGTCGAAGTGTGGATCGGCAACTACGTGCTGATGAGCTACGGCGAAGGCGCGGTGATGGGCGTGCCGGCTCACGACGAGCGCGACTTCGCGTTCGTGAAGAAATATGGTCTGCCGGTCAAGCAGGTGGTCGCGGTCGAAGGCAAGGAATTTTCGACCGAAGCCTGGCAGGAATGGTACGGCGAGAAGACCGGCACGCTGATCAACAGCGGCAAGTACGACGGCCTCAACTACGAACAGGCAGTGGACCAGATCGCCGCCGACCTGAAGGAACTGGGCCTCGGCGACAAGCAGATCACGTGGCGTCTGCGTGACTGGGGCGTGTCGCGCCAGCGCTACTGGGGCACGCCGATTCCGATCATCCATTGCCCGAAGTGCGGCGACGTGCCGGTGCCGGAAAAAGATCTGCCGGTGGTGCTGCCGGAAGACCTCGTGCCGGACGGCACGGGCAATCCGCTCGCCAAGTCTGAAGCGTTCGTGAACTGCACCTGCCCGACCTGCGGCGGCGCGGCCAAACGCGAAACCGACACGATGGACACCTTCGTCGATTCGTCGTGGTACTTCTACCGCTATGCGTCGCCGGGTGCGAAGACCATGGTCGACGAGCGCACCGACTACTGGGCGCCGATGGATCAGTACATCGGCGGCATCGAGCACGCGATTCTTCACCTGTTGTACTCGCGCTTCTGGGCGAAGGTGATGCGCGACCTCGGGCTGATCAAGTTCGGCGAGCCGGCCAAAAATCTGCTGACGCAGGGCATGGTGCTCAACGAAACCTACTATCGTGAAAACGAAGCGGGCAAGAAGACCTGGTACAACCCGGCCGACGTAACCGTTTCGTTCGACGACAAGGGCCGCCCGGTCGGCGCGATCCTCAACGAGGACGGCCAGCCGGTGGTGCTCGGCGGTGTCGAGAAGATGTCGAAGTCGAAGAACAACGGCGTCGATCCGCAACTGCTGATCGATCAGCACGGCGCGGACACCGCGCGTCTGTTCGTGATGTTCGCCGCACCGCCGGAGCAGTCGCTCGAATGGTCCGGCTCGGGCGTGGAAGGCGCGAGCCGCTTCCTGCGCCGCGTGTGGAGCTTCAGCCAGACCAACGAAGCCGCATTGCGCCAGGGCGGCAGGTTCGACGCCGCGCAACTGAGCGACGTCGAGAAAGTCTTGCGCCGCGAAATCTACACCGTGCTGAAGCAGGCCGACTTCGACTATCAGCGTCTGCAATACAACACGGTGGTGTCGGCGGCGATGAAGATGCTCAACGCGCTCGACAGCGCGAAGGGCGCCCGCCCGGCCGTGCTGCGCGAAACCTGCAGCGTGATGCTGCGCGTATTGTATCCGGTCGTGCCGCACCTCACGTTCCAGTTGTGGCGGGAACTCGGTTACGCCGACGAACTCGGCTCGCTGCTCGACGCGCCGTGGCCGAAGGTCGACGAGAAGGCGCTGGAGCAGTCCGAGATCGAACTCGTGCTGCAGGTGAACGGCAAGGTGCGCGGCGCGATCACGGTGGCGAAAGACGCCTCGCGTGAAGCGATCGAACAGCTCGCGGCCGCTCACGAGATGGTCGCGAAGTTCAGCGAAGGCAAGGCGCCCAAGAAGATCATCGTGGTGCCGGGGCGCCTCGTGAACGTGGTGGTGTGAGGACCGACGAAGAAATGACAGCAGGCAGGACGCCGTCGCGTGCGGCGGCGCTCTTGCCCGCTGCGGAATCTACTGCGAACCAGGAGCCAATGTGACTCGCAGATCGTTTTTGACGCTGGCTTGCAGCGTGCTGATGTTGTCCGCCTGCGGCTTCCAGTTGCGCGGTCAGCAGGACTACGCATTCAAACGCCTCTTCATCGCCGGCGGTTCGCCGGCGGCGGCCGCGCGCTTGACGCGTATCGTGCAAGGCGGCAGCGACACGGTCGTGGTCACTTCGGTCGCGAATGCCGACGCCACGTTGCAGATCACCGAAGGCCGTGGCATCAACACGCTGACGCTGAATTCGCTGGGTGCGGTCGAAGAGTATGGATTGAATCTCTCGATGACCTATTCGCTGACCGCCAAAGACGGCACGCTGCTGATTCCGTCGAGCGTGATCGCGCTGAACCGCGCGATGACCTATAGCGATCAGTTTTCGCAAGCGAAAGCCGCCGAGAGCGACATTCTCTTCGCCGATATGGAAAACGACGCGATCGACCAGCTCTCACGCCGCCTGTCGGTCGTGCGTTCTATGCATCCGGCGCCGGGCCAGGAAGTGCCGGGAGTCGTGCCGCGCGCGCCGTTGCCGCCGCCGCCGCTGTGAGCGTCGTGCTTCGTTCAATGTGCCGCACCTGTTCAACCTTGCCGATCGGTAGCCATGCAACTGCGACTTGACGCGCTCGAAGCGCATCTCGCCAAGGGACTCGCCGGACTGTACGTCGTGTACGGCGACGAGCACCTGCTCGCGCAGGAAGCGTGCGACCGCATCCGCGCCACCGCGCGCGCGGCCGGCTTCACCGATCGCTCGGTGTTCACGGTGGAGCGCGGCTTCGACTGGAGTTCGCTGCTGGGCGCGAGCCAGTCGATGTCACTGTTCGGCGACCGTCAACTGGTCGAATTGCGCATTCCGTCGGGCAAGCCCGGCAAGGAAGGCGCGGACGCGCTGAAAGCGCTGGCCGCTGCCGTGAATGAAGATGTGCTCACCATGATCACGCTGCCGCGGCTCGACGCGGCCACGCAGAAGTCGGCGTGGTTCACGTCGTTGTCCGACGCGGGCGTCGCGTTGAAGATCGATCCGGTCGAGCGTGCGCAGTTGCCCAATTGGGTTGGCCAGCGGCTCGCGGCGCAGGGTCAACGCGTGGCCGCCGGTGAAGAAGGGCGGCGCGCGCTGGCTTTCATCGCCGAGCGTGTGGAGGGCAATCTGCTCGCCGCGCATCAGGAAATCCAGAAGCTGGGGCTGCTGTATCCGGCCGGGTCGCTGAGCTTCGAGCACGTTCAGGACGCCGTGCTCAACGTCGCCCGTTATGACGTTTTCAAGTTGAACGAAGCGATGCTGGCCGGCGACGTCGGCCGTCTGTCGCGCATGCTCGACGGCTTGCGCGGAGAAGGCGAGGCCGCGGTGCTGGTGCTGTGGGCGGTGGTGGAAGAAGTCCGCACGCTGCTGCGGATCAAACGCGGCGTCGCGGCCGGCAAGCCGCTCGCGATGCTGGTGCGCGAGAATCGTGTTTGGGGGCCGCGCGAACGGTTGATCGGCCCGGCGTTGTCGCGTGTCAGCGAAGGCACGCTGGAAAAGGCGCTTGCGCTGGCGGCGCGGCTCGATCGGCAGGTGAAGGGTTTGTCGGGCGGCACGCCGGGTAATCATCGCAACGATCCGCCGCCTGATCCGTGGGATGGCCTGTTCGAATTGGCCATGACGGTGGCGGCGCCGAAAACGTCGCCCGTGCCACCGCCACGACCTCGGCCCGGGACTGCTGCACCGGCACGAAGGCCGGCCTGAACGGCAACGCCAGGCCAGCCGGCAGCTCTTGAGGGCGCTTGTGGGTTGGTCTTAAGGCGCTCTTGAGTCGCTTCGCAATGCGCTCCTGAGTCGCGAGTGAACCGGCAAGCCCGCTACCTTCACCGTGCGCCGGCGTGAAGCGCAACCCGCCCGGCGGCAAGCAAAGCGCCTTCGCCCGACTTACAATCGTTGAATCATTCGCTCATTCTGTCCGTCCGCCGCACCTCAATGGGCGCGGCACCACGAGAATTTCCATGGATATCGACCAGTACATGACCGACCTCGGCCGTCGCGCCCGCCAAGCATCGCGGGCCATGGCGCGGGCGTCGACGGCGGCGAAGAACGCCGCGCTCGCAGCCGTCGCCGAGGCGATCGAGCGTGACGCGGCCGCGCTGAAAGAAGCGAATGCGCGCGACGTCGCCAAGGCTCGCGAGAAAGGCCACGATGCCGCGTTCATCGACCGTTTGACGCTGTCGGACAAAGCGCTGAAGACGATGGTGGAAGGCTTGCGGCAAGTCGCCGCGCTGGCCGATCCGATCGGCGAGATCAGCAATCTGAAGTACCGGCCGAGCGGCATTCAGGTCGGTCAGATGCGCGTGCCGCTCGGCGTGATCGGCATCATCTACGAATCGCGTCCGAACGTGACGATCGACGCCGCGGCGCTTTGCCTCAAGTCGGGCAACGCGACCATTCTGCGCGGCGGTTCCGAAGCGCTCGAATGCAATACGGCGCTGGCGAAGCTGATCGGCGAAGGTCTGGAAGCCGCCGGATTGCCGCAGGACGCCGTGCAAGTGGTGGCCACCTCGGATCGCGCGGCGGTCGGCAAGCTGATCACCATGACCGAATACGTCGACGTGATCGTGCCGCGCGGCGGCAAGAGCCTGATCGAGCGCCTGATGAACGAAGCGCGCGTGCCGATGATCAAGCACCTCGACGGCATCTGCCACGTGTACGTCGACGATCGCGCGGACCTGACCAAAGCGCTGACCGTCTGCGACAACGCCAAGACGCACCGCTACGGCACCTGCAATACGATGGAAACGCTGCTGGTCGCGCGCGGTGTGGCGGCCCAGGTGCTGCCGCCGTTGGGCAAGCTGTATCGCGCCAAGGAAGTCGAACTGCGGGTGGACGCCGCGTCGCGCGCGGTGCTGGCGGATGCGGGCGTGGGTCCGCTCGTCGATGCGACCGAAGAAGACTGGCGCACCGAATATCTCGCGCCGGTGCTGGCGATCAAGGTGGTGGACGATCTCGATGCGGCGATCGAGCACATCAACAAGTACAGCTCGCAGCACACCGACGCGATCGTCACCGAAGACCACGATCGCGCGATGCGCTTCCTGCGCGAAGTGGACTCGGCGAGCGTGATGGTCAATGCGTCGACACGGTTTGCCGATGGTTTCGAATTCGGTCTGGGCGCGGAGATCGGCATTTCGAACGACAAGCTGCATGCGCGCGGTCCGGTGGGACTCGACGGGTTGACGTCGATGAAGTACGTCGTGCTCGGGCACGGCGAAGGCCGTCAATAAGGGCGCCTTCGCGGGCTCGTTCTTCGCCTGAGGCGCGCTGATACGCGCGCTTCTCTTTACGCCAATACGCTGTACAAGGATCGTCGATGCTTTGGGTCAAAACGTTTCATATCGTTCTGGTTGCTTCGTGGTTCGCCGGCCTGTTCTATCTGCCGCGCATCTTCGTCAATCTGGCGATGGAAACGGAACCCGCGGCCACGGCGCGTCTGTTGACGATGGCGCGCAAGCTGTTTCGCTTCATGACGTTTATCGCGGTGCCGGCGCTCGCGTGTGGGCTGTGGCTGTGGTTGGTGATTGGCATCGGCAGCGGGCAGGGGTGGATTCACGCGAAGGTTGGTGTGGTGGTGCTGCTGATCGGTTATCACGCGTATTGCGGTGTGTTGTTGCGGACTTTTGAGCGCGGTGAGAATCGCCGGTCGGACAAGTGGTATCGGATGTTTAATGAGTTGCCGGTGCTGGGGATGTTGGCGGCGGTGGCGTTGGTGGTGATCAAGCCGTTTTAACGCGTGGGCGAGCGTTCGCTGCGCTGGTTGGGTTGCAGGTTTGGATTCGTAGAAGGGCGGTTTGCCGGATTCGGCAGACTGCCTTTTTTATTGTTGGTGCTGATGTGCGAAGTGTTGTCTTAGGCTGAACGGCCAGAGCGGTGGTGAGGCTATATTGGGACGGCCAAAGCGTGTGGACGCTGATTTATAATTTCCGAACCACCGGCACCAACCGGTGGTCGAGTTTGACAGCTCGCGCTTGAAACCGCACACCCGTCCAGGCGGGTCGTGCGTCTATCTCTGCACGTCTGTATTTTCTATGGGCGGGCTGTGGTGGAGGAGCCGCAAGGCTCGCCGGATTGTTTCAAGCCCGGTCTGTCATACATGGACGCCCCCAGTTTGCACAGCCGTCATTCGGTGATCGTTAGCAGATGAAGGATTGCAGCCATACATCCGGACTTGTGAGGACTTGCCTCTGTCCCTGATGGAATGTGCAGATCGGTTTCTCGTTAACCCATCGCGCTCGAAGCGCGTGGCAGACCACAGAATTTTCCCGATCCCGGTCTCACCTGTTTTGCCATCACGTCATGATTGCCCGCGCAATCGCTGGAAGCTACCACCTATTCATTAGTTAGTTATCCTGTATCATCTAATATCCGTGTCCATGTGTCAGACGACCGGTGCTGCGCGCCCATAGTCGGAGCAGAACTCCCGGTGATGTGCGAGTAAGGCCCAGGCGATGCGCGCATTGCGGTTGGCAAGTGCCACGGTTGCGATGTTCGTATGTCGCCGTGCAAGCAGACGACCTAGCCAGCTTGTGGAGGTGCCGTCTTTTTGGCGTACGGCGCTGATCACAGCCCGTGCACCGTGGACAAGCAGGCAGCGCAGATAAGCGTCCCCACGTTTGCCGATGCCGAGCAGCACCTGTTTGCCGCCACTTGAGTGCTGGCGCGGCACCAGACCGATCCATGCCGCTAGTTGCCGGCCGCTTGCAAAGCATCGCGCGTCGCCCACTGATGCGACCAGCGCAGTAGCGGTGATGGGTCCGACGCCGGGAATCTGCGCAAGTCTGCGGCTTGCTTCGTTCTCCCGATGCCAGGTCTTTATTTGCGCTTCGAGCAGTTGCACCTGGTGGTCCAACTCCCGCAGATAGTCGAGCTGACGCATGACCAGTTGCCGGAATACGCCCGGCAGTTCGTTACTGGCGTCTTCCAGAAGATCAGGGACATCCTGATGTAGATGATGAATACCTTGCGGCACAACCAGACCGTATTCTGCGAGCAGACTGCGGATCTGGTTGGCGTGGGCGGTACGCGCGGTAACAAATCCTTGCCGGACCCGGTGCAGTGCCAGTATCGCCTGCTGCTCGACGCTTTTGACGGGTACGAACCGCATGTTCGGTCGCGAGACGGCTTCACAGATTGCCTCTGCATCCGCGGCATCATTCTTGTTGCTCTTCACGTAAGGTTTGACGAACTGTGGCGCAATGAGCTTCACCGTATGCCCATACGCCTGCAGCTTTCTCGCCCAGAAGTGTGCACCGCAACAGGCTTCCATGCCGACAAGGCAGGGTTCCAGCGTGGCGAAGAATGGCAGCACCTGAATGCGTTTTAGCTGCTTCCTTAAGACGGGGACGCCGCGCGGGTCGACGCCGTGGACCTGAAAAACGTTCTTGGCAAGGTCAAGGCCAATGGTCGCGATCTTCATGATGCTCTCCTTCGCGCTAACGTTTGAGACCCTTACTTTGGCATATCCGTACCGCAGGAGAGGGGGCGTCCATTCCATTAACTTCGCTACGTGCCCGCTCACCCTCCTTGCAAGCGAGTGTCGGGCGATCCAGTTAAGTTTCGGGAGATCGCACCATGAGCAAAATCGGAAAGAACACCCAACCCGCCTCACGTCCGCCAGTCGATGCCTTGCAGTACGAAAAGCTTGCACTGTCGGCATTCGGTTCGTGTGAACGGCAGTTGACTCAACTCAACCGCTTGGCGACGCTCGCGACTTCGATATATAGGAATCCTGCATTGACGAACCACGAACGACGCAGCCGGCAAGTGCTGCTCGAACTGCTGGTTGAAACGTGCGAGGAGTACGAGCGGGAAGTGGAAGACGACCGCGAGTTGTATCAGGTGATTGCGCTCGATGCGCGAGGGATTGCGCATCGGCGGATTACGGCGGGCGCAGCGGCGAAACTGCTGGCGGAGGCGGGGCAGAAAACCACGCAGGCTCGCGCGGACGCTGAATCGTGCGAAGTTGCGACGCGTAAGGCGACACACGAGAAGGCAGATGCGGTGATTGCTGCGACGGCTCACTGATAGCCCTTGCAGTCCGGTCCAGCAGATGTAAAAGGAGGCGCGAGCAAATCGCGACTTCAATAGCGTTCAAGTCAAAAACGGCGGTCTGCAAGCAGGCCGCCATCTGTCTTTCTCATCGGCGAACCATTTGTGCCGACATGACCCGCCAGCCTTCCGGTTTGCGGACGAACACATCCGTGAACGAATAGTTCACCGGTTGGGCAGTCGCGTCCCGTTTGAACTGATTGGTACCGGTGACTATGGCCGTGTCACCGTTCACGCGCACATCCATATCGATCAGAGTCTGGGTCGAACCTGGCGGCGGCGGCGACGCCAGCAGTAGGTCGGACTTGCTCCGACGCATGCCATTGGGCGCGGTCTCCACGAAAGAGTCGTCGAGCAGTTTATCGAGCGCAACGCGGTCGGTGTGGGTGGTCGCGGTGATCCACGCGTGCTCCAATGTCTTTAGCGTCGCATCATCCGGGTCCGCCGCAAATGCGGGCGTAGCCGTCAAGCAAAGTAAAAGAGCGCCGAACGCGGGACGGAAAACGGACTTCATGTCGTTGGCATCAATAATTTTCATTGTACTTATTGAATTTGATTTTCTGGTTGGTTGGCAGGTGCGGCACGCCTGTATTGCCGTGCGGTGCTTTCGGATGTTTCAGTGTTGCTGTTGAGAAATTTTTTGAATAATTTCAGTTGTCTCGGTGCAATTGAAAAAATTCTAGTTATTTTTGAATGAATAAAAATAAGAAAATTCTCAATCTGTCTGTATTTCTCAGCTCCGCAGCTACTTCAATTCAATAGCGGTGGCAGCTTCTCCCTTCGAGTTTCGCATTCTTCCTAAGGATGCATGACCGATGCGCAATAGCGCGCGGCTCGGTCGCATTTGCGCTGCGGCGATTCGACGCAATGCGAGGCGACGTCTGCACGATGTGTCGGTTAATTCGCACATCCACGCATTCGGATGAACTGTTTGAGATAAGTCCTATTCAATGCGCATTTCACTGAGTCTATCTTTGCGACATCGCCGCATGCATTAATGAGATTAAAGAGAAAATTCTCATTTTCCCAGTTGTTTTGAAAATCGGTTGATTGCGATTGGATGTCTGGGATGCCACCTCATGGCCGACAGCGCGGCGCCGAATGGGTTACCTCATCTTAAATAGGCAGGATTGTGAACAAGTCGTACAAGACCGTTTGGAATGAAACGACCGGGACGTATGTCGCGGTCTCGGAAGTGGCGAAGGCGCGGGGGAAGAAGAGCAAAAGCACGAGAGCAAGTTTGGCGGTGCTGCTGGCAGCTGGGGTAGGGGGCCTTGCGTCACTGCAGGCGAACGCCGGAGCGCTTGACGGTGGCATCGCTAATGGAGGTTCAACTTCGGAAGCGATAGGCGCCGGCGCAACGACCGGCGGAGGCTGGGACGTCGCACTTGGGAGTAATGCGACGACGATTGCTTCCCCAGCAAGCAATTCGCCCGGTGCTATCGCAATCGGCGGAGGAGCAAATGCGTGGGGCGCCAATAACATCAGTTCCGGCGCAAACGTCGCAATCGGCTATCAATCAGTTGCTGGTCGGTCCGACAACAGCATCTCGCAGGCAACTGCGCTGGGTACCAAGGCACAAGCGACGGACTGGGCAACGACCGCCATCGGCGAGCTTGCGATTGCGTCGGGTACTTACTCGACGGTGGTGGGATCGCAATCAAATGCGACCGGAGCTCAATCCACTGTAGTCGGTGCGTTCACGAACGCCTCCGCAACCAACTCGACTGCCATTGGCGAGGGCGCGAACGCGTCGACTACGGGTTCAGTTGCGCTGGGATATAAGTCAACGACGTCTGCGAATCTCTCGTCAGCGGGTTACAACCCGGGCAGCGGCACGCTGTCGGGCACGGCTTCCGCGACCAACGGCGAAGTGTCGGTGGGCTCGGCAGGCAAGGAGCGTCGTGTCACGAATGTGGCGACCGGTTCGGCGGCGACGGATGCAGTGAACGTGAGCCAGTTGCAATCGGAAGACGGCAAGGTCGACCAGCAAGGCACGACGACGGCGGCAGCATTGGGCGGCGGCGCAGCCTACAACAGCACGACGGGTGCGATCAGCGCGCCAAGCTACGCACTGACGAACGCGAACTCGATCGCGGGTACGACGGGCGCGGCGACCAATGTCGGCTCCGCTTTCAGCACGGTGGATACGGCGCTGGGCAAACTCAATACGTCGATCAACAACATCAACAACGGTGCGGGGATCAAGTATTTCCATGTCAATTCAACGTTGGCGGATTCGTTTGCACAGGTGTCCGGTGGGATCGCGATCGGCGGTGGGGCAACTACGCCTTTAGTCAGTGCTGCACATGATTCCATCGCAATTGGCACCAATGCGACCGGTAAAGGCACTAATTCGGTCGCCTTGGGCGCTGGGGCGACTACGGCTTATAACCAATTTGTCGGTTACGCTACCGACCTGGTCGCGATCGGCGCCAACGCAACTGCCAATTTCGATCAAAATATTGCCATTGGCGGTAACTCGATGGCTGGCGGTGTAGGGGCCGGCGCCGGAGCGATCGGCATTGGCGAAAACGCCACCTCGACTGGTACATCGGCAATTGCGATAGGTCAGAAGGCACAGGCCGCGGCGGCGAATGGCACTGCGATTGGCGCGTTGGCGACTGCCGCAAGTCAGTATGATGTGGCGCTCGGTCAAAACGCGTTGGCGAAGAACACGACGGGCTATTCAGCAACGGCGCTGGGCACGGGAACGGCGGCAACGGCGGACTATGCGGCGGCGGTTGGCGCAACCTCGAGCGCGACGGCCGCGGGCGCCACGGCGACGGGCTTCGGCGCCAAGGCGACAGCCAGCAATGCGCTGGCGATCGGCTACGCAGCGAATGCGAGTGCGGCGAACTCGGTAGCGCTCGGCGCGAACTCGACGACGACGGCCAACCTGTCGTCAGCGGGTTACAACCCGGGCAGCGGAACGCTGTCGGGCTCCGCATCGACCGCTAATGGCGAAGTGTCGGTGGGGGCATCGGGCACGGAACGTCGTATCACGAATGTCGCGGCGGGTTCGGCGGCCACGGACGCGGTGAACGTGAGCCAGTTGCAGTCGGAAGACGCGAAGGTCAACACGATCAATAACAACGTGAACAACCTGAGCACCAGCGTCACGAACATCGCGGGCAACGTCACCAACATCAGCAACACGGTGAACAACATCACCAACGGTGGTGGTGTGAAGTATTTCCACGCGAACTCGACACTGGCGGATTCGTCGGCGACGGGGACGGACGCGATTGCGATTGGCGGGAATGCAACGGCGAAAGGTGTGAGCAGCATTGCAATGGGCAGCAACGCGCTCAGCGGCACGGGCACGATGGGAGAGGGGAACATTGCTGTTGGTGAGAACGCCGCGATCAATAATGCTGGCGCAGGTGCGATCGTAATCGGACGCAATGCCAACATCCAGTCAAACGTAAGCGATCGATTCAACGCACCAAGTTGTTGATGGTCGGCGATGGACAGGCGAGTTCTCAGGTCACGCCGGAGACGTTGGAGTCGGTGAGAGGCAGGGGTGCCCGCAATCGTATGCCGGAGGAGGCGCTTCGCTCCGGTCAGCCACTACCAGTTGCAACCTGTTGCTGGCGCGCGTAGTTGAACGGCAGCAGATCGGTTACGTCCGCATCTGGCGCGCGCTGTGGCAGTTCCGTAAGCACGTGCAGCAGATAGTCGTATGGCTCGACACCGCAGGCCCGGCACGTCAGCACGAGACTGTAGATCGTGGCGCTGGCTTTCGCGCCGTCGACCGTATCGCTGAACAGCCACGATTTTCTCGATGTCGCAAAGGGCCTGATGTCCCGCTCACAGACGTTGTTGTCAATCGGGGCACGGCCATCAGTGGCGTAGCGAGCCAGATATTCCCACTGGTTCCGTGTATAGGCGATAGCCTTGCCCAGCAGGCTTTGCGGCACCATCTTCGGCGCCAGTTCATCGAGCCATGCCTTGAACGTTTCGAGCACCGGCGCGCTATGCTGTTGCCGCAGGCGGTATGTGTAGTCGGCGCGGGTCTGACCGGCAGGCAGGTTGCCTTTGGCCAGCGCCTCGACACGGTACAGGGCCTGGAAGTATTCGAGCGCTTTTGCCACGCGTGCGTTCGGCGCCTTCGGTTTTCCGTCATCCCCTTTTTGCTGCGCTGCCTTGTCCGCCTTGACGAACAGCCTGCGCGCATGCGCCATGCAGCCGAAGTGCGTCGCTTTCTTCAGTGTTCGCCAGGCACTGTATCCGTCGCTCATCAACATGCCGCTGTAGTCACCCAGGAACTTCTGCGGATGCGTCTGGCCGCGCCCGGGCTGATACTCGAACAGCACGACCGGTTCGGCACAATCCTGCGCACTCCGGTAGACCCATGCATAGCTTTTGCTCTGCGCCGCCCGACCAGGCTCATTGAGCACCTGAAGCGTCGTCTCGTCGCCGTGAATCAGTGGCTGCGATAGCAGTGTCCTGTACAGCGCGTCGTACAGGCGACGGTAGTGAAGTTCACTGGGGCGGATCACCCATTGCGCGAGCGTGCCCCGACTCACCGGAATCTGCCAGCGGGCAAGTGCCGCCTGCATCCGGTACAACGGCATGCCGTCGACGTATTTCGCGGTCGCGACTGTCGCGATTACCGAGGCATCTGCATGGCTGCCCGGAATCGGCTGCACCGGCATCGGCGCGAGCACGACCGGTGTATGTTCGGCGTGCCGCTCGCAGTGCCGGCACGCATACTTTGCGCGCGCGTTCTGGCGAACCGTCCATTTCACCTCGACGTGCAGCTGTTCACTGACATCCTCGCCGATGCGATGCATCGGATTGCCGCAGCACGGGCAGCCTCGCTGCTCTTCGGGCAGATCGTACTCGACGCGCTCCCGCTTCAGGTATGCCGGCAACGGCTTGCGTCCGGCCTTGCTGCGTTCAGGCTGGCCGATCGTTGGCAAACCGGTGTCGGGCAGCCCGGGCCCCGCATCCTCGTCGCTGGGTTCACTGGCGAGTTGCTCCGCCTCGTCGAACATCCGGTCCTGGCGTTTCTCGCTCTTCGGTGCGTAGCGCTCGGATTGCAGCAGACGGACCTGCTCCTCGAGCTGTTCAATCCGCTGGCTCAGCTCGCCAATGCGCTTCGTGTCGCCGGCTACGCGCTCTTCGAGATCGTGTATGTAGCCCTGGACGGCATGGGGCACGCGCTTGAGATCGGGTGCATTCGTCATGCGCTCCAGGATAGCGCAGTGCGGCACGCTACAGGTTTACGTCAATTTGTAACCAGTGCCCATCGCCTGGCTGACGGGGTACGTGCAGACTAGCCGGCGTGCTCGTAATGTCGGGCAGGATGACGGCGAAGGGCGTCGATATCGATGCCGTCCAGCAGCCAGTGCAACTGCTGCGTTGTCAGCTCGATTACGTCCTCATCGCGTCGCGGCCACACGAAACGGTCTTCCTCGAGCCGGCGCAGCAACAGCCAGAAGCCAGTGCGCTCGTACAGCAGGAGCTTGATCCTGTCGCACTTACGATTGCGGAACGCGTAGACGGCGCCGGCAAGCGGATCCAGCCGCATCGATTCCTCGACCAGAACAGCAAGGGTGTTGATGCCGCACCGGAAATCAACCGGTTCGCGATACAGGTAGACACGCAGGTCGTTGGCGAAGCGCAGCATCACCGGCTCCTCAACGCGTCAATCATCGCCGTGATCAATGCTGGATCCTGCCCACTGCACTCAAGTTCGAGACTCACCCCGTTGGGCAGTCGCGCCACCAGACGCGACGGTGAGGGTGGGAGCGGCGAACCTCGCACGACTTCACGCGGTCTGAGGACCGGCGTCATGCCAGGCGACGAAGGCAGATTTGCGCTTGCCGTCACAGCATCCGGTTCGGCTAACTCCACTACGGGTACGAATTCCGCCGAACCCATGCGGGTCGGCTTCTGCGAGTCTATCTGCGTGACTCGCCTGCGCTCCAGCATGATCCACTTGCGCAGCTGGTTGGCGTTCACGCCAGCCTTGAGTGCGAGGCCTGCCACGGATGCCCCGGGCTTCCCGCACGCCTCGATCAGTCGTCGTTTGCCGTCGGGATCGAAGCAGCGCCGACCGCCTTCATCGATGTGCGTGACTTTGAGAGGGAGAAAATCGAGTTCGTCTGGGGTCATGTTGCGTCCGCAAGTTGAGTGATTGCGGACGCAAGCTTGATCTTCCGACAGCGGACACGCCAGACGGGTAGAAACGATCGCTTACAGTCAAACGGTGGAAACCCGGCCGTGACGGGAGCGGGTGCCATCGTGATTGGCGACGCAGCGACGTCGTACGGCAACAACTCGACGGTTATCGGGACTGGCGCGTCCAGCAGCCATAGTAACAACACGGTGGTGGGCAATAACGCGTCGGCGACAGCCAACGCCGGTGGCGTTGCGGTAGGCGACAGTGCGCAAGCCAATGGCAGCGGCAGCCTCGCGCTGGGCCAGGGCGCGGTTGCCAGCACGACCTCCAGCGTGGCGCTGGGTGCGAATTCGACGACGACGGCGAACCTGTCGGCCGCGGGTTACAACCCGGGCACGGGCACGCTGTCGGGTACGGCATCGACAGCCAATGGTGAAGTGTCGATGGGTTCGGCAGGCAAGGAGCGTCGTGTCACGAACGTGGCAGCCGGTTCAGCGGCAACGGATGCGGTGAACGTGAGCCAGTTGCAGTCGGAAGATGCGAAGGTGAACACGATCAACAACAACGTGAACAACCTGAGCAGCAACGTCAGCAACATCGCTGGCAACGTCACCAACATCAGCAACACGGTGAACAACATCACCAACGGTGGTGGCGTGAAGTACTTCCATGCGAACTCTACGCTGGCGGATTCGTCGGCGACGGGGGCGAACTCGGTCGCGGTGGGTGACAAGGCGTCGTCGCTTGGCGGTTCCTCCGTCGCGATGGGTGACGGCGCGACAGCAGTGGGCGCGGCCAGTATTGCGATTGGCAACAACGCGCAGAACGTCACTGGCGCGAATAATTCGATTGCCATTGGCGGTGATTCG
Source organism: Paraburkholderia dioscoreae (assembly GCF_902459535.1). Lineage (NCBI taxonomy): Bacteria > Pseudomonadati > Pseudomonadota > Betaproteobacteria > Burkholderiales > Burkholderiaceae > Paraburkholderia > Paraburkholderia dioscoreae. The sequence goes on along the minus strand of NZ_LR699553.1, from coordinate 3,882,810 downwards.
AAGGCGGCGGACAAGTCCGTTTCCCTCGGTAATGGTGCCAATACTTCGCTATCGAGCTGGGGCGTGGCGATCGGCACCAACGCGAATGTTTCTGTTGCGCTTGGCACGGCAATTGGTGGCGGGGCCAACGTGTCCGGTGCGAATTCGACAGCCGTTGGCACGAACGCCGTAGCCTCCGCGACCAATTCGGTGGCGCTGGGAAATGCTTCTACGACGACTGCGAACCTGTCAGCCGCGGGTTACAACCCGGGCAGCGGCACGCTGTCGGGCACGGCATCGACAGCCAATGGCGAAGTGTCGATGGGTTCGGCAGGCAAGGAGCGTCGTGTCACGAACGTGGCAGCCGGTTCGGCCGCAACGGATGCGGTGAACGTGAGCCAGTTGCAGTCGGAAGACGCAAAGGTGAACACGATCAACAACAACGTGAACAACCTGAGCAGTAACGTCAGCAACCTGTCTGCCAACGTCACGAACATCGCGGGCAATGTCACCAACATCAGCAACACGGTGAACAACATCACCAACGGCGGAGGTGTGAAGTACTTCCATGCGAACTCTACGCTGGCGGATGCGTCGGCGACGGGGACGGACGCAGTGGCGATTGGTGGTAACGCAACTGCGTCGGTAGCGAACTCGGTAGCGCTGGGTGCGAATTCGACGACGACGGCCAACCTGTCGGCCGCGGGTTACAACCCGGGCACGGGCACGCTGTCGGGCACGGCATCGACAGCCAACGGCGAAGTGTCGGTGGGTTCGGCAGGCAAGGAGCGTCGTGTCACGAATGTGGCGGCCGGGTCAGCGGCGACGGACGCAGTGAACGTGAGCCAGTTGCAGTCGGAAGACGGCAAGGTCGACCAGCAAGGCACGACCACGGCGGCAGCTTTGGGCGGCGGCGCGGCCTACAACAGCACGACTGGTGCGATCAGCGCTCCGAGCTACGCGCTGACGAACGCGAATGCGATCGCGGGCACGACGGGCGCGGCGACCAATGTCGGCTCCGCTTTCAGCACGGTGGATACGGCGCTGGGCAAACTCAATACGTCGGTCAACAACATCAACAACGGTGCGGGGATCAAGTATTTCCACGTGAACTCGACCGGAGCCGATTCGACGGCGTCGGGCACTAACGCCGTTGCAATCGGCACCGGGGCAACGGCGGCAGCTGGCAATTCAATCGCCATTGGTTCGAACGCCATGACGACTGGTGCGAGCTCGGGTTCGGCCGTTGCAATCGGCGATGGCGCAACCGCAAACAACGTCAGTGCGGCGATGGGATATCACGCTGCGGCAGGCGGCGACAATTCGGTCTCAATCGGCCGCGATAGCAATGCGTCCGGTACGGGCTCGGTGTCGCTTGGCAATGCAGCCACCGCGTCTGCAGCGAATTCGGTAGCCTTGGGCAAGAACTCGACGACGACGGCGAATCTGTCGGCCGCGGGTTACAACCCGGGCAGCGGAACGCTGTCGGGCTCCGCATCGACCGCTAATGGCGAAGTGTCGGTGGGGGCATCGGGCACGGAACGTCGTATCACGAACGTCGCGGCGGGTTCGGCGGCCACGGACGCGGTGAACGTGAGCCAGTTGCAGTCGGAAGACGCGAAGGTCAACACGATCAATAACAACGTGAACAACCTGAGCACCAGCGTCACGAACATCGCAGGCAATGTCACCAACATCAGCAACACGGTGAACAACATCACCAACGGTGGTGGCGTGAAGTACTTCCACGCGAACTCTACCCTGGCGGATTCGTCGGCGACGGGGACGGACGCAGTGGCGATTGGCGGTAACGCAACGGCCTCGGCGGGCAATTCGGTCGCGCTCGGTGCGAACTCGACGACGACGGCAAACCTTTCGGCAGCGGGTTACAACCCGGGCAGCGGGACGCTGTCGGGTACGGCATCGACAGCCAATGGTGAAGTGTCGATGGGTTCGGTAGGCAAGGAACGTCGTGTCACGAATGTGGCGGCGGGCGTGGCTGCAACGGATGCGGTGAACGTGAGCCAGTTGCAGTCGGAAGACGCAAAGGTGAACACGATCAACAACGACGTGAACAACCTAAGCAGCAACGTCACCAACATCGCGGGCAACGTCACGAACATCAGCAACGTGGTGAACAACATCACCAACGGTGGCGACGGCATCAAGTACTTCCACGCGAACTCGACGCTGGCGGACTCGTCGGCGACGGGCACGGACGCGGTGGCAATCGGTGGCAATGCGCAGGCGACGGCGGCCAACTCTGTTGCACTGGGCTCGGGTTCGACGACGACGGCAAACCTTTCGGCCGCGGCATACAACCCGGGTACGGGCAAAGTGTCGGGCGTGACGCCGGCTGGTGAAGTGTCGGTGGGCTCAGCGGGCAAGGAACGTCGCATCACGAACGTCGCGGCCGGTTCGGCAGCCACGGATGCGGTGAACGTGAGCCAGTTGCAATCGGCCATCATCGGCAGCACTGCCGACGCAGTGGCCTATGACGACGGCACAAAAGACACGATCACGCTGCACGGTGCAAGCGGCACCACCAAGATCACGAACCTGAATGCGGGCGATTTAGGCGCGACCAGCACGGATGCGGTGAACGGTTCGCAACTGTACGCGACGAACCAGAACGTGGCGAATGCCATCGGTACAGTCACCAACATCAGCAACGTGGTGAACAACATCACCAACGGTGGCGACGGCATCAAGTACTTCCACGCGAACTCGACACTGGCGGACTCGTTCGCGATGGGCACGGATGCGGTGGCAATCGGTGGCAATGCTCAGGCAACGACAGCCAACTCGGTGGCGCTGGGCTCGAACTCAGTGGCCAACTCGACATCACTGACGACGGCCGGCTTCACGCCGCTCGGCGGCACGGCAATCTCGGCAGCTACGGCAGCCGGTGGTGAAGTGTCGGTGGGCACAGCGGCCAAGGAACGTCGTATCACGAACGTGGCCGCAGGTCTCAATGCCACGGACGCGGTCAACGTAAGCCAGTTGATGTCGGAAGACGCAAAGGTCAGCCAGAACACGAGCGACATTACCAACCTCAGCACGCAGGTCACGAACATCAACGGCCAGATGGGCGATGCGGTGATGTACGACTCGTCGGCACACGATGTGGTGACGTTGGGCGGAGCATCGGGTACGAAGATCACGAACCTGAAGGCTGGCGACCTGGGTGCGACGAGCAAAGACGCGGTGAACGGTTCTCAGCTGTACGCGACGAACCAGAACGTGGCGAATGTTACGGGTACGGTCAACAACATCGCTGGCGATGTCACCAACATCAGCAACGTAGTCAACAACATCACCAACGGTGGTGACGGCATCAAGTATTTCCACGCGAACTCGACGCTGGCGGACTCGTCCGCGACGGGCACGGATGCGGTGGCGATCGGTGGCAATGCTCAGGCAACGACCACCAACTCGGTAGCACTGGGTTCGAACTCGGTGGCCAACTCGACATCACTGACGACGGCCGGCTTCACGCCGCTGGACGGCACGGCAATCTCGGCAGCTACGGCAGTTGGTGGCGAAGTGTCTGTGGGCTCGGCAGGTGCAGAGCGTCGTATCACGAACGTGGCCGCAGGTCTCAATGCCACGGACGCGGTGAACGTGAGCCAGTTGATGTCGGAAGACGCAAAGGTCAGCCAGAACACGAGCGATATTACCAACCTCAGCACTCAGGTCACCAACATCAACGGCCAGATGGGCGATGCGGTGATGTACGACTCGTCGGCGCACGATGTGGTGACGCTGGGCGGAACTTCGGGCACGAAGATCATGAACCTGAAGGCTGGCGACCTGAGTACGACGAGCACGGACGCGGTGAACGGTTCTCAGCTGTACGCGACGAACCAGAACGTGGCGAATGTCAGCGGTACGGTCAACAACATCGCTGGCGATGTCACCAACATCAGCAACGTGGTGAACAACATCACCAACGGTAGCGATGGCATCAAGTACTTCCACGCGAACTCGACACTGGCGGACTCGTCGGCGACGGGCACGGATGCGGTGGCGATCGGTGGCAATGCTCAGGCAACGACAGCCAACTCGGTAGCACTGGGCTCGAACTCGGTGGCGAACTCGACATCACTGACGACGGCCGGTTTCACCCCGCTCGGCGGCACGCCAATCTCGGCAGCTATGGCAACGGGTGGTGAAGTGTCGGTAGGCTCGGCAGGCAAGGAACGTCGCATCACGAATGTTGCAGCGGGCTCGGCCGCTACGGACGCGGTCAACGTAAGCCAGTTGATGTCAGAAGACGCAAAGGTCAACACGGTCAACAACAACGTGAACAGCCTGAGCAACAACGTCAGCAACATTGCTGGCAACGTCACCAACATCAGCAACGTAGTCAACAACATCACCAACGGTGGTGACGGCATCAAGTACTTCCACGCGAACTCGACACTGGCGGACTCGTCGGCGACGGGCACGGATGCGGTGGCGATCGGTGGCAATGCTCAGGCAACGACAGCCAACTCGGTAGCACTGGGCTCGAACTCGGTGGCGAACTCGACGACGCTGACGACGGCCGGCTTCACGCCGCTCGGCGGCACGGCAATCTCGGCAGCTACGGCAACGGGTGGTGAAGTGTCGGTGGGCTCGGCAGGTGCAGAGCGTCGTATCACGAACGTGGCCGCAGGTCTCAATGCCACGGACGCGGTGAACGTGAGCCAGTTGATGTCGGAAGACGCAAAGGTCAGCCAGAACACGAGCGACATCACCAACCTCAGCACGCAGGTCACGAATATCTACGGCCAGATGGGCGATGCGGTGATGTACGACTCGTCGGCGCACGATGTGGTGACGCTGGGCGGAACTTCGGGCACGAAGATCACGAACCTTAAGGCTGGCGACCTGAGTACGACGAGCACGGACGCGGTGAACGGTTCTCAGCTGTACGCGACGAACCAGAACGTGGCGAATGTCAGCGGTACGGTCAACAACATCGCTGGCGATGTCACCAACATCAGCAACGTGGTGAACAACATCACCAACGGTAGCGATGGCATCAAGTACTTCCACGCGAACTCGACACTGGCGGACTCGTCGGCGACGGGCACGGATGCGGTGGCAATCGGTGGCAATGCGCAGGCGACGGCGGCGAACTCGATAGCCCTGGGTTCGGGTGCGACGACGACGGCAAACCTTTCGGCAGCAGGTTACAACCCGGGTAGCGGCACGCTGTCGGGCATGGCCTCGGTGACCAATGGCGAAGTGTCGGTGGGCTCAGCGGGCAAGGAACGTCGCATCACGAACGTTGCAGCGGGCTCGGCCGCTACGGACGCGGTCAACGTAAGCCAGTTGATGTCGGAAGACGCAAAGGTCAGCCAGAACACGAGCGACATTACCAACCTCAACACGCAGGTCACCAACATCGACGGCCGCGTCACGCAGAACACGACGGACATCACGACTTTGACCAACAACATCGACAACGGTGAGGTGGGTCTGGTGCAACAGGATGCAGTGTCACGCAACATCACGGTGGCGAAGGATTCCGACGGCACGGTGGTGGACTTCACGGGCACAGCGGGCACGCGCAAGCTGACGGGCCTGTCGGCTGGCGACTTGAGCGCGACGAGCACGGACGCGGTGAACGGTTCTCAGCTGTACGCGACGAACCAGAACGTGGCGAATGTGGCGAGCAACGTTACCAACATCGCTGGCGATGTCACGAACATCAGCAACGTGGTGAACAACATCACTAACGGTGGCGATGGCATCAAGTACTTCCACGCGAACTCGACACTGGCGGACTCGTTCGCGATGGGCACGGATGCGGTGGCAATCGGTGGCAATGCTCAGGCAACGACAGCCAACTCGGTAGCCCTGGGCTCGAACTCGGTGGCGAACTCGACGACGCTGACGACGGCCGGCTTCACGCCGCTCGGCGGCACGGCAATCTCGGCAGCTACGGCAGCCGGTGGTGAAGTGTCGGTGGGCACAGCGGCCAAGGAACGTCGCATCACCAACCTAGCCGCAGGTCTGAACACCACGGACGCGGTCAACGTGAGCCAGTTGATGTCAGAAGACGCAAAGGTCAACACGGTCAACAACAACGTGAACAGCCTGAGCAACAACGTCAGCAACATTGCTGGCAACGTCACCAACATCAGCAACGTGGTGAACAACATCACCAACGGTGGTGGAGGCATCAAGTACTTCCATGCGAACTCGACACTGGCGGACTCGTCGGCGACGGGCACGGAAGCGGTGGCAATCGGTGGCAATGCTCAGGCAACGACAGCCAACTCGGTGGCACTGGGCTCGGGTTCGACGACGATGGCAAACCTGTCGGCAGCAGGTTACAACCCGGGCAGCGGCACGTTGTCGGGCATGGCCTCGGTGACCAATGGCGAAGTGTCGGTGGGCTCAGCGGACAAGGAACGTCGCATCACGAATGTTGCAGCGGGCTCGGCCGCTACGGACGCGGTCAACGTAAGCCAGTTGATGTCGGAAGACGCAAAGGTCAACCAGAACGCGAGCGACATCACCAACCTCAGCACGCAGGTCACGAACATCAACGGCCAGATGGGCGATGCGGTGATGTACGACTCGTCGGCGCACGATGTGGTGACGCTGGGCGGAACTTCGGGCACGAAGATCACGAACCTTAAGGCCGGCGACCTGAGTGCGACGAGCACGGATGCGGTGAATGGTTCACAGCTGTATGCGACGAACCAGAACGTGGCGAATGTCATCGGTACAGTCACCAACATCAGCAACGTGGTGAACAACATCACCAACGGTGGTGGAGGCATCAAGTACTTCCATGCGAACTCGACACTGGCGGACTCGTCGGCAACGGGCACGGAAGCGGTGGCAATCGGTGGCAATGCTCAGGCAACGACAGCCAACTCGGTGGCACTGGGCTCGGGTTCGACGACGATGGCAAACCTGTCGGCAGCAGGTTACAACCCGGGCAGCGGCACGTTGTCGGGCATGGCCTCGGTGACCAATGGCGAAGTGTCGGTGGGCTCAGCGGACAAGGAACGTCGCATCACGAATGTTGCAGCGGGCTCGGCCGCTACGGACGCGGTCAACGTAAGCCAGTTGATGTCGGAAGACGCAAAGGTCAACCAGAACGCGAGCGACATCACCAACCTCAGCACGCAGGTCACGAACATCAACGGCCAGATGGGCGATGCGGTGATGTACGACTCGTCGGCACACGATGTGGTGACGCTGGGCGGAGCATCGGGTACGAAGATCACGAACCTGAAGGCTGGCGACCTGGGTGCGACGAGCACGGACGCGGTGAACGGTTCTCAGCTGTACGCGACGAACCAGAACGTGGCGAATGTTACGGGTACGGTCAACAACATCGCTGGCGATGTCACCAACATCAGCAACGTGGTGAACAACATCACCAACGGTGGCGATGGCATCAAGTACTTCCACGCGAACTCGACGCTGGCCGACTCGTCCGCGACGGGCACGGATGCGGTGGCGATCGGTGGCAATGCTCAGGCAACGACAGCCAACTCGGTAGCACTGGGCTCGAACTCGGTGGCGAACTCGACGACGCTGACGACGGCCGGTTTCACCCCGCTCGGCGGCACGCCAATCTCGGCAGCTATGGCAACGGGTGGTGAAGTGTCGGTAGGCTCGGCAGGCAAGGAACGTCGCATCACGAATGTTGCAGCGGGCTCGGCCGCTACGGACGCGGTCAACGTAAGCCAGTTGATGTCAGAAGACGCAAAGGTCAACACGGTCAACAACAACGTGAACAGCCTGAGCAACAACGTCAGCAACATTGCTGGCAACGTCACCAACATCAGCAACGTGGTCAACAACATCACCAACGGTGGCGGTGGCATCAAGTACTTCCACGCCAACTCGACGCTTGCCGATTCCTCAGCAACGGCGACGGACAGCCTGGCGGCAGGTCCGGCAGCAGTGGCAAGCGCCACCAATGCAGTCGCACTGGGTAACGGTGCGAAAGCGTCCAACGCCGGCGCGGTTGCACTGGGCGCGGGTTCCATGACGACAACGGCGGTGGCGACTTCCGGCACGATGATCGGCGGTATCACCTACACGTTTGCTGGCACGGCTGCGTCGAGCACCGTGAGCGTGGGCGCAGCGGGTAGTGAGCGCACGATCACGAACGTGGCGGCTGGCCGCGTGAGCGCGACGAGCACGGATGCGGTCAATGGCAGCGAACTGTATGCAACCAACCAGCAGGTGACGCAGAACTCTACCGACATCACCAACCTGACCAACACTGTCAACAATGGTGGGGTGGGCCTGGTGAAGCAGGATGCGACGACGCGCAACATCACAGTCGCGAAGGACACCAACGGTACGGTGGTGGACTTCACGGGCACGGCGGGTGTGCGCAAACTGACGGGCGTGTCGGCAGGCGACGTGAACGCGAAGAGCGTGGACGCCGTGAGCGGTTCGCAACTGTACGCACTGGCCAGTTCGACGGCGGATGCGATGGGCGGCGGTTCCTCCGTGAACCCGGATGGTTCGGTTACAGCTCCGTCGTATGTGGTGAATGGCACGACTGTCAACAACGTGGGTGACGCGATTACCAACCTTGACGGCCGCGTGGCGCAGAACTCGACTGACATCACCAATATCAACAACACGCTGAACAACATCAGCACCGGTAGCGGCGTCATGTACTTCCACGCCAACTCGGGTTTGGCTGATTCGCAGGCGACAGGCGCGGAGTCGGTGGCGATCGGCGGTAACGCCCGGTCGCAGGCGGCGAACTCGGTTGCATTGGGTTCGAATTCGGTGGCTGACCGTGCCAACACGGTGTCGGTGGGCGCGGCCGGTGCGGAGCGCCAGATCACCAATGTGGCGGCCGGTACGGCGGACACGGATGCAGTGAACGTCGCGCAGTTGAAGGCGTCGGGCGTGATCAATACGGATGGCACGACCAACGCCGCCGTCACGTATGACCACAACGCGGACGGTTCGGCCAACTACAACACCGTCACCATGGGTAACGGTGTGGCAGGCGGCACGACGATCCGCAACGTGGCGGCAGGCTCGGCCGGTGACGATGCGGTCAACGTCAGCCAGATGAATGCGGCGATCTCCTCCGTTAAGAATCTCGCTATCTCGGGCGGCAATCCGATGTTCGCAGCAGACGGCAACCGTGACACGGAAGCCGCGCTCGCCAGCGGCACGCATTCGACGGCAATGGGTGCGAATGCGCGGGCGACCGGGGCCAACTCGGTGGCACTGGGTGCGAACTCGGTGGCGGACCGTGACAACACGGTGTCGGTGGGCTCGGCGGGCAACGAACGTCAGATCGCCCATGTCGCAGCAGGTACGGCAACCACCGACGCGGTCAACGTCGGCCAGTTGAACGAGGCGATCGGCGCGTCGGTGGGCAACCTGCCGGCCGGCACGTCGGCGAAGGACTATACCGACCAGCAGATCAACGCGGTGCAGAACGGCGTGAATCAGGTCGCGCGGAATGCGTATGCGGGTATCGCGGCGGCTACCGCGCTGACCATGATTCCGGACGTCGATCAAGGCAAGACGATCGCGGTTGGTGTCGGCGGTGGCTCGTACAAGGGTTCGCAGGCTGTGGCGCTCGGCGTCTCGGCGCGCATCACCCAGAACCTGAAGATGAAGGCCGGCGCGGGCACGAGCTCGCAAGGCACGACGGTAGGTGTGGGTGCGTCCTACCAGTGGTAAGTGCCATGACGGGTGGGGCGTGAGTCTCGTCCGTCAGCCTGGTCTGTTTTGACTTAACAGCAAGCGCGCTCTTGTCCGCAAAAAACACGCGGCAAGGGCGCCGCTTCAATCGACTGAATTCCCGAAATGAACACCACTCTTTCCAAGTCTCCGCGCGTGCTGCTACTCGGCGCGCTCGTGACATTTCTTGCTGCATGTACCACGCAGTCGGGTCCAACCTATACGCTTCGCGCAGTGAGCGTGCCGAACCAGCAGGCGCCGATTTATCGGGTCAACTGCGAGGGACTCTTTGAAAGCGCGAAGAGTTGCGTGCGTGTGGCGGGGGAGACCTGTAAGACTCAACCTGTGACATGGCTCGAAGCAGTGGATCGCGTGAGCGACGCCGCACCGAAGAAGGATCCGCGCGAGTTGACCTTCATGTGCGGCAAGCCGGTTGTGGAGCAACCGGTTTCGCAGCCGCCGGTTGCGCAACAACCGGTTCCGCCGCAGCCCGCTGCGCAGCCGCAAGCCAAACAGGCGGTGCCGCAGGTTCGGTTACTGCTGCAAGGCAACGCGAACTTCGCAACGGATAGCGCAATGCTTAGCCCCATTGCAAAGAAAAACCTCGACCACTTCATGAGCGTGAATCAGGGCATCAACCTGCATCGCTTGACGGTGGTGGGTTATACCGATGCGACAGGTTCGGAGGCGCATAACCTGAACCTCTCCCAGGCTCGTGCCGCCGCTGTCGTGCAATATCTGCGCGACGGCGGGCTCCACGTCGACCAGTTCGTCGCGCGAGGTCTGGGGAGCGCCGATCCGGTTGCATCGAATGCCACGGCCGAAGGCCGCATGCAGAACCGCCGCGTCGACGTCCGCGTATTTGCGGAGTAAAGAGCAGCGCGCATTGTTTGATCTCAAAGGCCTGCCATCGCGCAGGCCTTCTTTATCTCGTGGGCATCAACTCTCGCCATCGACCCTCAACCGTCCGATCACCCCTTTCGCCTGTCCCACCCGCTCCACCAACTCGGGGCCGCGCTTGAGCGCGACGCCGACCGCCAGAATGTCGCCGATCGCCAGATGCGACATGCGCGATGTCATCGGCGAAAACACATCGTTTTCTTCGACCACGTTCGAGAACAGGCAGATCGACGCGACCCGCGCGAGCGGTGAGCTGCCATGCGTGATCGCGATCACTTTCGCGCCGCGGGCAAGCGCCGAACGCGCGGCTTCGATGATATCGCGGGTGCGGCCGGTATTCGATACCGCCACCACCACATCGCCGGGTCCGAGCAGCGCCGCCGACATCGAATAGGTATGCGGATCGGAGTACGCGACGCTCGGCATGCCGAGCCGGAAAAACTTGTGCTGGATATCCTGCGCGGCAATGCCCGAGCCGCCCGCCCCGTAGAACTCGATGCGCGCCGCGTTCGCCAGCAGATCGACGGCCGCTTCGACGCTATCCGGTGACAAGCTGTTGCGCACTTCGATCAGCGTGCCGATGGTCCGGTCGAAAACTTTGGCGATGAGACCGGGCGCGCCCTCGTCCGGCCGTACGTCCCGATAGACGGTCGGCACACCCGACGCAATCCCCTGCGCAAGCCGGATCTTGAACTCGCGAAACCCCGAAAAGCCGAGCGCATGACAAAACCGCGCAATGGTCGGCTGGCTCACGCCCGCGCGGGCGGCCACTTCGGTCATGGACAAGTCGAGCACTTCGCGCGGCGCTTCGATCACGTAATCGGCCAGTTTGCGTTCGGACGGCCGCAACTGGTCGCGCATCTCTTCCACCTGGGACAGCATCATTGGAAAACTCGCACTATGCTGAAGAATGCGTGGACTATATCCGATTGCTGGGCATGTACAAAAACTACATTTCTAGCGGTAGGTGTAATCCCTAGACCCTAGGTGTCATGCGCGAAAACTAGGCTGGTCGGGCGTTGCGAACCGGTGATCGATGCCGCAGCGCAGCAGCGCTCGTCCTTGTGATCATGTAGTTTTTCTACTAAGATGGCGCTGTTAACTGATCCGACATCCCCGCGATACCTACCTGGCCTGGTGCGCGCCCGCCCGCCGCCAGCGACGAAGGAGTTCCGATGGTTTCCCCGCATTCGCAATTGTTGAAGGTCACGCAACGCGTGGTCGAGCGCAGCAAGCCTACGCGCGAGGCGTATCTGGCCCGCATCGATCAGGCGCAAGGCCGGTTCCCGGCGCGCGGTGCGCTCTCGTGCGCCAATCTGGCCCACGGTTTCGCCGGGCTCGAAGGCAACGACAAGCTCGTCATCAAGCAGATTCGCGAGCCGAACATCGGCATCGTGTCCTCGTACAACGAAATGTTGTCGGCCCACGCGCCGTACAAAAACTACCCGGACATCATCAAGCAGGCCGCGCGTGAAAACGGCGGCGTCGCGCAATTCGCGGGCGGCGTGCCGGCCATGTGCGACGGCGTCACGCAAGGCAACGCGGGCATGGAACTGTCGCTGTTCTCGCGCGAAGTGATCGCGATGAGCACGGCGGTCGCGCTGACGCACAACATGTTCGACGCGGCACTGTGCCTCGGCATCTGCGACAAGATCGTGCCGGGCTTGCTGATCGGCGCGCTGCAATTCGGCCATCTGCCGACCATCTTCGTGCCGGCCGGCCCGATGGGCAGCGGCCTGTCCAACGACGATAAGGCCAAGACGCGCCAGCTCTTCGCCACCGGCCAGTGCGGCCGCGACGCGCTGCTCGAAGCGGAAGCCGCCGCGTATCACAGCCACGGCACCTGCACGTTCTACGGCACGGCAAATAGCAATCAGATGCTGATGGAAGTGATGGGTTTGCATCTGCCGAGTTCGGCTTTCGTGCATCCGCATACGCCGCTGCGCGACGCATTGACCGCGCAGGCCGCGCGCCGCGTGCTCGATCTGACGGTCGAGCGCGGCAACTACATGCCGATTGGCCACGTGGTCGACGAGAAAGCGATTGTCAACGGCATCGTCGCGTTGCTGGCGACAGGCGGCTCGACCAATCACACGCTGCACCTGGTGGCGATTGCGCGCGCGGCGGGCATCGTGATCGACTGGGACGACTTCGACGCGCTATCGCAAGCCGTGCCGTTGCTCGCGAAGATCTATCCGAATGGCAAGGCCGACGTGAACCACTTCCATGCGGCCGGCGGCGTCGCGTTCCTGGTGCGCAATCTGCTGGAAGGCGGCTTGCTTCACGAAGACGTCAACACGGTCGCGGGCAAGGGACTCAAGCACTACACCGAAGAGCCGAAGCTGATCGACGGCAAGCTGCAATGGGTGCCGGGCGCCGAAGCCAGCGAAGACACGGCCGTGCTGCGCGGCATCAAGGAGCCGTTCCAGCCGGATGGCGGCTTGCGTCTGATGCAGGGCAAGCTCGGCCGCGGCGTGATCAAGATTTCGGCGGTGGCGGCGCAGCATCGCAAGGTGAAGGCGCCGGCGATCGTGTTCGATTCTCAGGAAGCCGTGCAGGAAGCGTTCGACAAAGGCGAACTGAAGCGCGACTTCATCGCGGTGGTGCGCTTCCAGGGCGCGCGCGCAAACGGCATGCCTGAACTGCATCGTTTGACGCCGCTGCTCGGTGTGTTGCAGGATCAAGGTTTCCATGTCGCGCTGGTCACGGATGGCCGTATGTCAGGCGCATCGGGCAAGGTGCCTGCGGTCATTCACCTGTCGCCGGAAGCCTTGCTGCAAGGCCCGATCGGCAAGGTGCGCACGGGCGACATATTGGTGATCGACGCCGAAGCCGGCGTGCTCGACATCGAGATCGACGTGGCCGAATGGGCCGCGCGGCCGAATGTCCAGCCGCTACATCAGGCGGAAAACGAAGTCGGCTTCGGCCGCGAACTGTTCGGTGTGTTCCGCGCGGCGGCGGCGCCGGCGGAGCAGGGTGCGTCGGTATTCGGCGCGATGGTGGGCGAGCATTCGGCGCATCACGGCGAAGCGGCAAAAGCTCACACCGGCAAACATACAAGCACCACTCAAGCCAGCTAAGCGCTGCAGAACAAGGAGTCTGACTATGACGTCGAAAACAGTAAGCGATATCGTGCGCCTCGGCCCGGTGATTCCGGTGCTCGCGTTCGACTCGGTCGAACAGGGTGAGCAGGTGTCGCGTGCGCTGCATGCGGGTGGCGTGAAGGTGCTGGAAATCACCCTGCGCACGGCGGCCGGCCTGGAAGCGATTGAACGCGCGAGCCAGCTGGCCGAGGATATCGTGGTCGGTGTCGGCACGATTACGAAGCCCGAGCACTGCGCTCAGGCCAAAAAGGCGGGCGCACAGTTCGGCGTCTCGCCGGGTTTGACGAAAGACATGCACAAGGCCGCACAGGACGCGGGCTTGCCGCTCCTGCCGGGCGTGATGACGCCGACCGACATCATCACTGCGCTCGAACTCGGCTACGAGATCGTGAAGTTTTTCCCGGCCCAGCAGGCCGGCGGCGTGCCGATGCTGCAAGCTTTCTACGGCCCGTTCCTGAATCTGAAATTCTGCCCGACCGGCGGTATCACGGCCGAATCGGCTTCGACTTTCCTGTCGCTGCCGAACGTGGTGTGCGTCGGCGGTTCGTGGCTCACGCCGAAAGCCGCGCTTGCTTCGCACAACTGGGAAGAGGTCACGCGTCTCGCGCGCGCCGCGAGCCAATTGGCCGCGCCCGCCCACTAAGTTGATGCGGCGCGCACGTTAAGCCGTTATCAAGGCCCTATGCAAAGGAGCCTCGTCGATACAGCCGTTCGGGCTGTCGCGGCGAGGCTCCTTTTCGATATGCGCGACGAAGCGGTGCGCGTGGGCAGACGACACACAGTAAAATTCGGCGTCCGCGCGGTGAGCCCGGTTTCAGGGCGCCGCACAGGTCACCGTGAGACAAGGTGCTGACCGTGTTCCGCACTCAGAATCAATAACGCAAAAGGAGGAGCTTCATGGAAGCTGTCCACGGCAGCATGCTGCTGGTCTTCGCGGCGATCGCCATCGCATTGCTGATCCTGCTGATCACGCGCTACAAGGTTTACCCGTTCCTCGTTCTGATCATCGTGTCGCTGCTGCTGGGTCTCGCATCCGGCATGCCGATCGGCACGATCGTCAAATCGTTCGAAACGGGCAATGGCAATACGCTTGGCCACATCGCGATCGTGGTCGGCCTCGGCACGATGCTCGGCAAGATGATGGCCGAATCCGGCGGCGCCGAGCGCATCGCCACCACATTGATCGACTTCTTCGGCGAGAAGAATATCCACTGGGCGATGATGATCGTCGCGATCATCGTGGGCTTGCCGGTGTTCTTCGAAGTCGGTTTCGTGCTGCTGATTCCGATTGCTTTCAACGTCGCGAAGCGCACCAACAAGTCGTTGCTGCTAGTCGGCTTGCCAATGGTCGCGGGTCTGTCCGTCGTGCACGGGCTGCTTCCGCCGCACCCGGCCGCGATGCTCGCGGTGCAGGCGTATCACGCGGATATCGGCAGGACCATCGCCTATGGCCTGATTGTCGGCGTGCCGACCGCAATCGTCGCGGGTCCGCTGTTTGCGTTGATGATCAGCCGCTATATCAAGCTGCCGAAAGACAACGCGCTCGCCTCGCAATTTCTCGGCGCCGATGAAACCGATGCCGCGAACAACGGTGACGGTGCGCAAAAGACCGCGCCCAGGCGCGAACTGCCGAGCTTCGGCGTGACGCTGTTCACGATCCTGTTGCCGGTTATCCTGATGCTGGTAGGCAGTTGGGCCGACCTCGTGTTCACGCAGAAGACCTTGGCGAACGATCTGCTGCGTTTCGTCGGTAATTCGGATGTGGCGCTGCTGATCGCGGTGCTGGTCAGCTTCTGGACCTTTGGTGCGAGCCGTGGCTTCGATCGCGAGCAGATCCAGAAATTCTGCGGCGAATGTCTCGCGCCGATCGCGGGCATTACGCTGATCGTCGGCGCGGGCGGCGGCTTTGGGCGCGTGCTGATGGATAGCGGCATTTCGAAGGAGATCGTCAATGCTGCGACGTCGGCGCATCTGTCGCCGTTGCTGTTCGGCTGGCTCGTCGCGGCGCTGATTCGCCTTGCAACCGGCTCGGCGACGGTCGCGATGACCACCGCTTGCGGCATCGTCGCGCCGATTGCGGCGGCGGGCGCGGTGCAGGTGAAGCCGGAGCTGCTGGTGCTGGCCACGGGTTCGGGTTCGCTGATCTTTTCGCACGTGAACGACGGCGGTTTCTGGCTGATCAAGGAATACTTCGGGATGACGGTGGGGCAGACCTTCAAGACATGGTCGCTTCTCGAAACCATCATCTCGCTGATGGGTTTGGGTTTGACCTTCGCACTCGCGACGGTCGTGTAAGGAGTTTTTGATGATTCTGATCGCAATGGGCGTGTCGGGCGCCGGCAAGACGAGAATTGGCGAAATGCTCGCGGAGCGCCTGCACTGCGCGTTCACCGACGGCGACGCATTTCACAGCGCCGCCAACAAAGAGAAAATGCACCACGGCATTCCGCTGACGGACGAAGACCGCTGGCCCTGGCTGAAAACGATCCGCGCGGCGATCGAGGAGAAGCAGAAGGCGGGCGAGACGGCGGTGTTCACGTGTTCGTCGCTGAAGCGCTCGTATCGCGACGTTCTGCGCGACGGCGATAAAGACGTGTGCTTCGTCTACCTCAAGGGTTCGCGTGAGGTACTGGAGCAGCGCCTGACCACGCGCACCGGCCATTTCTTCGATCCGTCGCTGCTGCAAAGCCAGCTCGACACGCTCGAAGAGCCGGGCGCCGATGAGGCGATCACGGTGAGCATCGAACTGTCGCCGGAAGAGATTGTCGACAGCGTGCTGATTCAGGTTGAAGCGCGTAAGTGAGTTTGCCTGGTCGCTGTAGATGCAAAAAAACCGCTCCGAGGAGCGGTTTTTTCATGCCTCATGCAACGAGTCGAGCAACAGCCGATGCGGCTGAATGGGATCAGGCAATCCGCTTGGCCAGTTCGGCAGCCTTGCCGACATACGAAGCCGGCGTCATGGCGAGCAAACGATCTTTCGCGTCTTGCGGAATCGCCAGGCCGCTGACGAACGTCTGCAGCGCTTCGCGCGTGATGCCCTTGCCGCGCGTCAGTTCCTTCAGTTGTTCGTACGGATTCTCGATGCCGTAACGGCGCATCACCGTTTGCACCGGCTCGGCCAGCACTTCCCAGCAGTTGTCGAGGTCTTCGTGCAGACGCTGCGCATTCACTTCGAGCTTGTCGAGGCCGCGGATCAGCGAGTCGTACGCAAGCAGCGAATAGCCGAACGCGACGCCGATATTGCGCAGCACCGTCGAGTCGGTCAGGTCGCGCTGCCAGCGCGACACCGGCAGCTTGTCGGCGAGATGGCGCAGCGTGGCGTTCGCCAGACCCAGGTTGCCTTCGGAGTTTTCGAAGTCGATCGGATTGACCTTGTGCGGCATCGTGGACGAACCGATTTCGCCGGCCTTGGTGCGTTGCTTGAAGTAACCGACCGAAATGTAGCCCCACACGTCGCGGTCCAGATCCAGCAGGATCGTATTGGCGCGCGACATGGCGTCGAACAGTTCGGCCATGTAGTCGTGCGGTTCGATCTGGATCGTGTACGGATTGAACGTGAGTTTCAGGCGCTGCTCGACCACTTCGCGCGAGAACGCTTCCCAATCGAACTCCGGATACGCGGACAGGTGTGCGTTGAAGTTGCCGACCGCGCCGTTCATCTTGCCGAGCAGTTCGACCTTCGCGATGCGGTCGATCGCGCGCTCCAGACGCGCGGCCACGTTGGCGATTTCCTTGCCGAGCGTGGTCGGGCTGGCCGGCTGGCCGTGCGTGCGCGACAGCATAGGCTGGTCGGCCAGCGCGTGAGCCAGCGCGACGAGACGCTGATGCACCGAGCGCAGCGCCGGCAGAATTACGTGTTCACGGGCGCCCGCCAGCATCAGGCCGTGCGAGGTGTTGTTGATGTCTTCCGAGGTACACGCGAAATGGATGAACTCGCTCGCGCGTTCCAGTTCTTCCTGACCCTTGACCGACTCCTTGAGCCAATACTCGACCGCTTTCACGTCGTGATTCGTCACACGCTCGATTTCCTTGATGCGCGCGGCGTCGTGCGCCGTGAAGCGCTCCGCCAGTTGCAGCAGGAATTGTTCGGCGGCTTCGGAAAAACGCGGCACTTCGGCGAAACCGGCGTGCGAGAGTGCAATCAGCCAATGGATTTCGACCGTCACGCGATTGCGCATGAACGCGGCTTCCGAGAGCCAGTCGCGCAGGGCTTCGGTTTTCGAGGCATAACGGCCGTCGAGCGGGGAGAGCGCGTTCAGCGCGAACAGGGTGTCGGGGCGGGTGTCGGACATGATGGGGGCCGGGTGAGGGCAAAGAGCAAGGGTGAAAACGTGGAAGAAACTGCGGGAAGCGCGAATTTTACCACCGGACGCCGACAGCCCCGATTTCCCGTGGCAGGCCCGACGCGTCTAGCCCCGGTGGCCTTCGTAGCCGGGAAACAGCGTGGGGAGAATGAACGACGGCATCGAGTAGCGCGCAAAGCACCGCGAGGTCGAAGCGGGATGGACCAGATGCAGGCAACTGGCGCGCGGATCGTCTACCGCGATGACTTTGCGGCCGCTATCGACCACGCGACGGATAAAGCGCTCGTCTTCGTAGAGATCGATGTCGTCGAAGGCCGCCATTGCGGCGAGCGCCTTGTCGTACACATACGAGAAACCATAGAACAGGATGAAATCCGCGCCGATCTGCATTTTCTCGTGGAATTCAATGTGACTGACCGAGCGGCCGCTCAGCTCGTAGTGGAGGCCCACCTTCGCGTTCAGGTCCATGTAGCCGAAGAACTGTGTATGCGGCGCGTACATGAAAAAGCCCGATAGCTTGATGAGGTCGGCGCTGTTGTCCTGCATTGTTCCGATCATGTGCGCGAGGTAATGCGGCGCGTAGTGATCGTCGTCGTCGAAATGGGCGATTACCGGGCCGCGCGCTTCGCCGATCAGGTGGTTGCGCTTTGCGCCGATCGACATGCGCGTGGGCGAATGAAAATAGCGAATGCGTGTGTCCTGCGATGCCAACGCCCGCATGTACGCGCTCGGCTCGGCGCTGTCGTCGAGCACCAGCCATTCCCAGTCGACTTGCTGGCTAAGGACGCAGCGCGCGGCGGCCGGCAGCAGAGCTTCGCGATTGGCCGTCGGCGTGATGATGGAAACGAGTGGGGACATGGCTGGGTGTGCAGGAAGGGATGTGGTCGATAGCCGGAGTTGCGTGGCTGCGGCGTGGTGCGATTCGGAACGGCGACTACCTCGTTCTGCTCGGCGCGGTGTCGTTCGAGGCACACTACTGGGCCGACAGAGGCTCCGCGAATTGCCCGAGGCAAGATATAGAGTCGCCTCGACCTGGCCTATCGGCATAGTCCGATTTCGCGGGCAGACATGGCCGGACCTCGCCGCGTCGCCGCGGTCAGCTTCGCGGCAGCATCTAGAATGCTGACTTCTTCCCTCCGCTGGTGGCAGGCTCCGCATGGAACTGAAATGGCTCGAAGACTTCGTTTCGCTCGCGGAAACGCGTAGTTTCAGTCGTTCGGCCGAGTTGCGGCACGTCACGCAGCCGGCTTTCTCACGGCGGATTCAGGCGCTGGAAGCGTGGCTCGGCACGGAACTGATCGACCGTTCGGTTTATCCGACGCGGTTGACGGCGGCCGGCCAGGTGTTCAACGAACAGGCGCTCGCCATGCTGTCGCAGTTCCACGAGGCGCGGGCGTTGCTGCGCGGGCATACGGCGACGCCGCAGGCGACTATCGAATTCGCGGTGCCGCATACGCTGTCCTTGACTTACTTTCCGCGCTGGCTGCAGCGTATCGAAGCGCAGATGGGCCCGATCCATACCCGGCTGCGCGCGCTGAACGTGCACGATGCGGCGTTGTCGCTGGTGGAAGGCGGCTGCGATCTGATGATGGGCTATCACCATCCCAGCCACCCGGTCGCGCTCGATCCGGGCCGCTACGACATGCTGACGCTTGGCATCGAGCCGATCAGTCCGTTCTCCGCGCCCGGCCGTGCGGGCCGGCCGCGTCACACGTTGCCGGGCAGCGCCGAGGCGCCCACGCCGTATCTGTCCTATACGCCGAACGCCTATCTGGGCCGCATGACCGAAGTGATTCTGGCCAACGCGCCGGAGCGTCTGTATCTCGACCGGCTCTATGAAACCGACATGGCCGAAGGACTCAAGGCGATGGCGCTGGCCGGGCACGGCATCGCTTTCCTGCCGCATAGCGCGGTGGAAGACGCGGTCGCCGACGGCAAGCTGATCCGCCTCGACCGCGCCACACGCGGCACGCCGGAAGGCCAACTCACGCTGACCATGGAGATCCGTCTGTACCGCGACAAGCTCGCGGCAAAGAGCGACGATGCCCGCCAGATACTCGTGCGTCAGCTGTGGGACGTGGTGTCGCAGGAACTGGCGCCGGGCGCGGCCTGAACCTGCCCCCCTACGACGCGAATTTGCGGCTTCCTGATGGTTATGCAAAAAAAACATAATCGGATAAGGAAACGGCATTGGATTTCAAAACGGCGTTTTTCGACAATGTTGTCATTCGATCAACGCCGGAGCGTTCATGTCATCCCAGCAACAGGCAGCACAACTCGCACAATCCGCAGCAACGTTGCACTCGGTTCCTTCCTACCTGAATAAAGACGACCTCGGCCCGTGGGGCAACTACCTGCGTCAGGTCGATCGCGTCGCGCCGTACCTCGGCTCCCTGTCCCGCTGGCTCGAAACCCTGAAGCGCCCGAAGCGCATTCTGATCGTCGATGTGCCTATCGAACTCGATAACGGCACGGTCGCACACTTCGAAGGCTATCGCGTGCAGCACAACGTGTCGCGCGGTCCGGGCAAGGGCGGTGTGCGTTACCACCAGGACGTGACGCTGTCGGAAGTGATGGCGCTGTCGGCGTGGATGTCGGTGAAGAATGCTGCGGTCAACGTGCCGTACGGCGGTGCGAAGGGCGGCATCCGGGTCGACCCGCGCACCCTGTCGCGCGGTGAGCTCGAACGCGTGACGCGCCGCTACACCAGCGAAATCGGCATCATCATCGGACCGAATACCGACATTCCCGCGCCGGACGTGAATACGAACGAGCAGATCATGGCGTGGATGATGGACACGTACTCGATGAACCAGGGCCAAACTGCCACGGGCGTCGTGACGGGCAAGCCGATCACGCTGGGCGGCTCGCTCGGCCGCCGCGAGGCGACGGGCCGCGGCGTGTTCGTGGTGGCTTCCGAAGCCGCACGCCGTATCGGTGTGGACATCGAAGGCGCGCGCATCGCGGTGCAGGGTTTCGGCAACGTCGGCGGAATCGCGGCGCGTCTGTTCCAGGAAGCGGGTTCGAAGCTGGTCGCGGTGCAGGACCACACCGGCTCGCTGTACAAGTCGACGGGTATCGACGCGGTCGCACTCCTCGACCACGTGGCCAGGCACGGCGGCGTGGGCGGGTTCCCGGAAGCGGACGCCGTAACCAATGAAGAATTCTGGACGGTCGAATCGGACATCCTGATTCCGGCCGCGCTGGAAAACCAGATCACCGAAAAGAACGCGGCGAAGATCAGGACGAAGATCGTCGTGGAAGGCGCCAACGGCCCGACCACCACGGCGGCGGACGACATCCTGCACGATCGCGGCATTCTCGTGATTCCGGACGTGGTGGCCAACGCCGGCGGCGTGACCGTGTCGTACTTCGAATGGGTGCAGGACTTTTCGAGCTTCTTCTGGACGGAAGACGAGATCAACCAGCGTCTGGAGCGTGTGATGCGCGAAGCGTTCGCCGCTGTGTGGCAGGTTTCGAGCGAGCAGAAGGTGTCCGTGCGGACCGCGGCGTTTATCGTCGCGTGTAAGCGGATCCTGGAAGCGCGCGAACTGCGCGGCCTGTATCCCTGATCTTTCCGTTGCGAACGGCGGCTCTGCTATCTGGCAGGACCGCCGCCAATCCCTGCTTTGACGCGGTTCACGAGACCGCGTGTTGGGCCCGGCGAGCGGCATCGTATCGATGCCGCTCGCCTTTGCATATCCGGAAAGGTTGACCGACCGGCCGCAAGCGCCGCAAACGCTTAGCGGCGGCCACGCAACAACATGGTTTATAGCGATACTTTCAGAATAATTACTTTGCTAAACTGGCGCCGGTTCTTGCCAAGGAGATCAAAAATGAAGGTTAAAAAAGCTGCGCTGCTGCTCGCGACTCTCGGACTGTTCACGGTTGGCGCGCATGCGCAAGACGCGGGTACGCTGAAAAAGATCAAGGACACGGGCGTCATTTCGCTGGGTCATCGCGAATCGTCGATCCCGTTTTCGTATTACGACGACAAGCAGAACGTTATCGGCTACTCGCAGGAATTCGCCCTGAAAGTGGTGGACGCGGTGAAGCAGAAGCTGAACATGCCGAACCTGAAGGTCAAGCTCACGCCGGTCACGTCGCAAAACCGTATTCCACTGGTGCAGAACGGCACCGTCGACATGGAATGCGGCTCGACCACCAACAATGCTGAACGTCAGCAGCAGGTTGCCTTCTCGAACACGATCTTCGTGATCGGCACGCGCCTCATGACCAAGAAAGACTCCGGTATCAAGGACTGGGCCGACCTGAAGGGCAAGACGGTCGTCACGACCGCCGGCACCACCTCCGAGCGCCTGCTTCGCAAGATGAACCAGGACAAGAGCATGGGCATGAACATCATCAGCGCGAAAGACCACGGCGAGTCGTTCCTGACGCTCTCCACGGGCCGCGCCGCTGCCTTCATGATGGACGACGCACTGCTCGCGGGCGAACGCGCGAAGTCGAACAACCCGGCCGATTTCGTGATCGTCGGCGCGCCGCAATCGCATGAAGCGTACGGCTGCATGATTCGCAAGAACGATCCGGAATTCAAGAAGGTCGTCGACGACGCGATCGCCAAGGTCGAAACCTCGGGCGAAGCCGACGCGATCTACAAGAAGTGGTTCGAATCGCCGATTCCGCCGAAGGGCCTGAACCTGAACTTCCCGGAAAGCGACGACATCAAGGCGCTCTACAAGAGCCCGAATGACAAGGCAATCGATTAAACCTTAGCTGTTTTTTTGAAACGCTGAACGAAACGGAAGGGGCCACGCGCTTCTTCCGTTTCTTTTTGCTGGAGTCTTGGTCATGTCATATCACTGGAACTGGGGCATTCTGCTGAGTCCGGTCTCCACCGGCGAGCCGACCACCTATCTGGGCTGGTTGCTGTCGGGCTTCTGGGTGACGATTACCGTGTCGCTGTCGGCATGGGTGATCGCGCTGATCGTCGGTTCGTTGTTCGGCGTGCTGCGCACGGTGCCGAATAAATGGGCGTCGGGCATCGGCACGCTCTATGTTGCGATTTTCCGAAACATTCCGCTGATCGTGCAGTTCTTCATCTGGTATCTGGTGATACCGGAGTTGCTGCCGGTTTCGGTGGGCAACTGGTTCAAGCAACTCCCGCCGGGCGCGCAGTTCTTCTCGTCGTCGATCATCTGTCTCGGGCTCTTCACTGCCGCGCGCGTGTGCGAGCAGGTGCGCTCGGGTATCAATGCGCTGCCGCGCGGCCAGCGCGCCGCGGGTCTGGCAATGGGCTTCACGCAATGGCAGACGTATCGCTACGTGCTGCTGCCGGTCGCGTACCGGATCATTGTGCCGCCGCTCACGTCCGAGTTTCTGAATATCTTCAAGAACTCGGCGGTCGCGTCGACGATCGGTTTGCTCGATCTCTCCGCTCAGGCGCGCCAATTGGTCGACTATACGTCGCAGACGTATGAGTCGTTTATCGCGGTCACGGTGGCGTACATGCTGATTAATCTGGTCGTGATGCAACTCATGCGCTGGGTCGAAGCGAAGACCCGGTTGCCCGGCTATATCGGAGGCAAGTAATGCACCATTTCGACTGGAGCGGTATTCCGGGCGCATTGCCTACGCTGTGGACCGGCGCCGTCGTCACCTTGAAAATCACGGTGATCGCGATCGTGTTCGGCATTATCTGGGGCACCGTTCTCGCGATGTTGCGGCTGTCGTCGTTCAAACCCTTCGAGTGGTTCGCGAAGGGCTACGTGACGATCTTCCGTTCCATCCCGCTGGTGATGGTGCTGCTGTGGTTCTTCCTGATCGTGCCGCAAGTGCTGCAGAACGTGCTCGGGTTGTCGGCGGATATCGACATTCGCCTTGCGTCGGCCATGGTCGCGTTCTCGCTGTTCGAGGCGGCGTACTATTCGGAGATCATCCGCGCCGGCATTCAGGCCGTGCCGCGCGGACAGGTCAACGCGGCGTTCGCGCTCGGCATGAACTACGCGCAGGCCATGCGCCTGATCGTGCTGCCGCAGGCATTCCGCGCGATGGTGCCGCTGCTGCTCACGCAGGGTATCGTGCTGTTTCAGGATACGTCGCTCGTCTACGTGATCAGCCTCGCCGACTTCTTCCGCACCGCTACGAATATTGGCGACCGTGACGGTACGAATGTCGAAATGGTACTGTTCGCGGGCGCGTGTTATTTCGTGATCTGCGTGATCGCGTCGAGCCTCGTCAAAGGTCTTCAGAAAAAGGTCGCAAGATGATCTCTATCAAGAATGTTTCGAAGTGGTACGGTCAGTTTCAGGTGCTGACCGACTGCACGACGGAAGTCAAAAAAGGTGAAGTGGTGGTGGTGTGCGGGCCGTCGGGCTCGGGCAAGTCCACGCTGATCAAAACCGTCAACGGCCTCGAGCCGTTCCAGAAGGGCGAGATCATCATCAACGGTCAGTCGCTCACCGACAAGAAAACCAATCTGTCGAAGCTGCGCTCCAAGGTCGGCATGGTGTTTCAGCACTTCGAACTGTTCCCGCATCTGTCGATCGTGCAGAACCTCACGCTCGCCCAGGTGAAGGTGCTCGGCCGCTCGAAAGACGAAGCCACGGCGAAAGGGCTGAAGCTGCTCGATCGCGTGGGCTTGCGCGCGCATGCGGACAAGTTTCCGGGCCAGTTGTCGGGCGGTCAGCAGCAGCGCGTGGCGATTGCGCGCGCGTTGTCGATGGACCCGATCGCCATGCTGTTCGACGAGCCGACTTCGGCGCTCGATCCGGAAATGATCAACGAAGTGCTCGACGTGATGGTCGAACTCGCGCAGGAAGGCATGACCATGATGTGCGTCACGCACGAAATGGGCTTCGCGAAGAAGGTCGCGCACCGCGTGATCTTCATGGACAAGGGCTTGATCGTGGAAGACGACCGCAAGGAAGACTTCTTCGCCAATCCGAAGTCGGATCGCGCCAAGGATTTTTTGGCCAAGATCCTGCACTGAGTGTGCCTTGGGGCCGCGCCGTTCAGGCGGTGCGGCCCACGAGCACGGAAACAGAAAAGCCGCTTCGAAAGCGGCTTTTCTGTTTCTGGTGCTTCGATTTGAGCGAACGTCGGCGGGCTTAACTGCTCGAGCGCTCAGGATTCGAATGCGGCGGCGTCGTCCGCAGCTTCCAGATCCACCTCGGCGTCCCTCTCGGCTTGCATGGCTTCGGTCGAAGCCGCGATTGTGCTGGCCGAAGCCGACGCGTCCAAAGCGGGATTGCGCAGTTTTTCGAGCACCGAAACCGGCACCGGCACGTTCACGCGGCCGATCACCTCGCCGTGCTGGAACATCATCAGATCGCCCGGTTCGAACGCGGTCCAGACTTCGTTGTCGGTCAGTGGCTTGGTGGCGATCACCGCGACGCGGTCTTCGGGCGTCGTGTATTTGGCGAAATCGATCGACACGTCCGCGTCGACGAGATGCGCGGTGGAAAACGGCCAGCGCCGCACGATGTAATACAGATGGGTCGAGCAATGCGCGAACAGCGCCTGGCCGTTCGACATCAGGAAATTGAACACGCCGAATTGCGTGATTTCGCGCGTGAGCGTTTCGAGTGCGGCAAACAATTCGTCGAGCGGCGGCTGCTGCGCGCCGGGAAAAGCCTTACGCAAGCCTTCGAGCAGCGCGCAGAACGCCAGTTCGCTGTCGGTCGTGCCGACCGGCTGGTACACGCCCGACAGGGCCGGCGAATAATCCTTGAGGTCGCCGTTGTGCGCGAAGATCCAGTGGCGTCCCCACAGTTCGCGCATGAACGGGTGGCAGTTTTCGAGCAGGATGTGCCCCTGCGTCGCCTTGCGGATATGCGCAATGGTGTTCTTCGATTTGATCGGATAGCGCTTGACCATCTCGGCGATCGGCGAGGTAGCCGACGATTGATGGTCGATGAACAGGCGGCAGGCTTTGTCTTCGAAGAAGGCGATGCCCCAGCCGTCGGCATGGTGGTCGGTGACGCCGCCGCGCGCCGCAAAGCCGGTGAACGAGAACGTGACGTCCGTTGGCGCGGCGCAGTTCATTCCGAGAAGTTGGCACATGTTGCGGGTAAGCCTGTGAACGGGGCGAGCCGTTACAATGATGATTTTCCAAGCATATCACCGAGCCAGAAACGCCAAATAGCAAAATTGACGTGTGTTTATGCCGCAACGTCGCGGTTTGACCGCATAGATTGGCTTTTGTCGCCGAAACTCGTCCCCCTTTTCGCCATGACCGCTTCCAACGCTTCCCTCGACTCCATCACGCTCGTCCGGCCGGACGACTGGCATCTGCACGTCCGCGACGGTGCGATGCTGGCTGCTGTGCTGCCGGACACCGCGCGCCAGTTCGGCCGCGCGATCATCATGCCGAACCTGAAGCCGCCGGTCACGACCACCGCAATGGCGCAGGCTTATCGCGAGCGCATCGTCGCCGCGATTCCCGAAGGCGCGAAGTTCGAACCGCTGATGACGCTGTACCTGACCGACAACACGCCGCCCGACGAAATCCGCCGCGCGCGTGAAAGCGGCTTCGTGCACGGCGTGAAGCTGTACCCGGCGGGCGCGACGACCAACTCGGACGCGGGCGTCACCGACATCATGAAGTGCGCGAAAACGCTCGAAGTGATGCAGGAACTGGGCATGCCGCTGCTGGTGCACGGCGAAGTGACGGATTCGTCAATCGATCTGTTCGACCGCGAGAAGGTGTTCATCGACCGGGTCATGACGCCGCTGCGCCGCGCGTTTCCGGCGCTGAAGGTGGTGTTCGAGCACATCACCACGAAAGACGCGGTCGACTATATCCGCGAAGCCGGCGTGGCGCCGGAACTGCTGGGCGCGACGATCACCGCGCATCACCTGCTGTACAACCGCAACGCGATCTTCCAGGGCGGCATTCGCCCGCATTACTACTGTTTGCCGGTGTTGAAACGGGAGACGCATCGGGTGGCGCTGGTCGAGGCGGCGACGTCGGGCAATCCGCGCTTTTTCCTCGGCACGGACAGCGCGCCGCATCCGAAGGGGCTGAAGGAGCATGCGTGCGGCTGCGCGGGTTGCTACACGGCGCTGCATGCTTTGGAGCTTTATACGGAAGCGTTCGACAAGGCCGGCGCACTGGACAAGCTCGAAGGCTTCGCGAGCTTTTTCGGCGCGGATTTCTATGGTCTGCCGCGCAGTGAAGAGAAAGTTACACTGCGTCGTGAGGAATGGACGCTGCCGGCCGAACTGCCGGTCGGCGATACGCCGGTCGTACCGCTGCGCGGCGGCGAGTCGATTGGCTGGCGCCTGGTTTAAGGCATCAGCACGATGCAGGCGCGTGAGGCGGAGCCGCCGGGCTTCGCTGCCATCGATTGGACCAAGCCGTGGTTCGCGCCGTTCGCCGAACGCGGCAAGCGCTGGCAGCGGGCTGCGCTGACGAGCTACGAGGCATTGCTCGCGGAAATGAACGCCGACGCCGGAGAGATTCGGCAGAGCACAGGCCGTGGTCAACGCCTCGCGTTCATCGCGCAGGACGATCTGCCGCCCGGCGCGGCGTACGAGGCGCATATCGCGGCAACCGGCTGCGTGCCGACACGCCACAATCTGCACGACTTCTTCAATGCGTCGATGTGGTTCGCCTTTCCGCATATCAAGGCGGCACTGAACGCGCGTCAGTCGGCGGCGATTGACGCGTTGGGCGTTGGTCCGAGCCGCGGCGGCGTACGCGACATGCTGACCCTGTTCGACGAAAATGCGCTGCTGTTCGCATGCGCGGACCCTGCTTTGAGCGCGGCATTGCGTGGGTTCGACTGGCAGACGCTGCTGCTCGCCCGGCGCGATGCCTGGGGCGCAGGTTGCGAAGTGCGCTGCTTCGGCCATGCGCTGATGGAAAAGCTGGTTGTGCCGTTCAAGGCCTGCACGGGGCATGCGTGGATCGTCGATGTGCCGGCCGCATACTTTGAATGGGACGCCATGAAGCGCGAAGCGTTTCTGGACGACTCGGTCGCCACAGCGCTGCTGGGCACGGATGCACTGACGAGCCGGATGTTCGCGCCATTGCCCGTGCTGGGCATTCCGGGCTGGTGGCCGGACAACGAATCGTCCGTGTTTTACGACGACACGTCCGTGTTTCGCACGGGGCGGCGCGCGCGCTGAGCGCGGGGGGGGTGTCGCGGTATTCCCTGGCCATCCGGCTATTTCAGCCGTTGCCCCGGCTTGCCGCTGCCGCAGGTGTTAAAATCCGCCCCAGCAAAGCAGGCCAGGCAGTCGCGGCCTCCGCGGTTTCGGCCAAAGAGGGCGAGGAAAGTCCGGACTCCACAGGGCAGGGTGATGGCTAACGGCCATCCGTGGCAACACGCGGAACAGGGCAACAGAAAGCAAACCGCCGATGGCCCGGCGCAAGCCGGGATCAGGTAAGGGTGAAACGGTGCGGTAAGAGCGCACCGCGGCTGCTGCAAGGCAGACCGGCACGGTAACCTCCACCCGGAGCAATTCCAAGTAGGCAGGCTAGCATCTTCGAGATGCAGGACGGGGCCCCCGTCACGTCTGCGGGTAGGAAGCTTGAGCGCGTCAGCAATGGCGCGCCTAGAGGAATGGCTGCCACGCGCGCCGCGTCTTCGGACGTGGCGCGTGCACAGAATCCGGCTTATCGGCCTGCTTTGCCATCTGACAAAAAAATGCCGGCGTCCATATGGACGCCGGCATTTTTACTTTTTGTACGCTCGGTCCGGCGGCGAGCGTTCCGGCCCGCGCCGCAACCGCAAGTCCGCTTTCAGGTAGCGACGATCTCGAACGAGTGCGTCAGCTCGGCGGTCTTGGCGATCATGATCGAGGCCGAGCAGTATTTGTCGTGCGACAGGTTGATGGCGCGTTCCACCGTGGCCGGGTTGAGATTCTTGCCTGTCACAGTGAAGTGGAAGTGAATCTTCGTGAACACTTTCGGATCTTCGCTGGCGCGTTCGGCCTTCAGCGTGACCGAACACCCGGCGATTTCCTGACGGCTTTTCTTCAAGATCATCACGACGTCGTAGGCGGTGCAGCCGCCGGTGCCGAGCAAAACCATTTCCATCGGACGCGGCGCGAGATTGCGGCCGCCGCCTTCAGGCGCGCCGTCCATCGCCACCAGGTGGCCGCTGCCCGTCTCGGCTGCAAACGCCATCCCGTCTTGCCCCATCCAGCTTACTTTGCATTCCATGCTCTGCTCCACCGCGCTTCGCTTATCGAGACGGCATTGTAGCCCGGTGTTCGGGTGTCCGCCCGAGGCGACTTTTGTCACAAGTTATGCGTGATGACAGCTTGCGTGCTGCGCTGCGGCATGTTCAGCCAATCCGGGAATGCCCTGACGAGTTTAGGGGTTTTACTCTAGGCGATGTCTGCGGGCGTTGGCGCTCGGGTGTTCTTTAGTATTTGATTCAAAAGAATTTTTGGCGCCCTTAAGTCGCAAAATGCGATTGCCGTATTATGAAATCGTATTTCGCAATGCAAATGTTCTTGCGTCGCACAAGGTGCGCTCATATAATTCGATCTGTCTCCTCCACCTCCTCCTTTGGTGGATTAAACCCGAACCGCTCGTTCGGGTTTTTTTTCGCCCGCGCCCTGTCCGGGCCCGGGCGGTTTGTGCACGAAAGGGCGCTAAAACGCGCTCCGCCGCTGCCGGATTGCCGCAAATCTCGCGCAAACCCCGTACGTTTTGACTTGCCGTAGCAAATTCCTTTATAATTCAGGGCTTTTCCGCATCCGCGCCCGCGGAGGAAGAACCAGGGAGAGCCTGCACGCGCCTCGATGCGCACATTACAAGCAGGAAAAAACACATTGGGCGCAGCAATTTTTTTGGATCGATCATGAAGACGTTTTCCGCAAAAGCCCATGAGGTTACGCGTGAATGGTACGTGATTGACGCGACGGATAAAGTTCTCGGGCGTGTCGCCAGCGAAGTGGCACACCGTCTTCGCGGCAAGCACAAGCCTGAATTCACTCCGCACGTCGACACCGGTGATTTCATCATCGTTATCAACGCGGGTAAGTTGCGCGTCACGGGCAACAAGGCTACTGACAAGAAGTACTACCGTCACTCGGGCTACCCGGGCGGTATCTATGAAACGACGTTCGGCAAGATGCAGGAACGCTTCCCGGGCCGTGCGCTCGAGAAAGCGGTCAAGGGCATGCTGCCGAAGGGCCCGCTCGGCTACGCGATGATCAAGAAGCTGAAGGTCTACGCTGAAGCAACGCATCCGCATTCGGCACAACAGCCGAAAGCGCTCGAGATCTAAGGGGAGCCCACATGATCGGTAACTGGAATTACGGCACGGGCCGCCGCAAGAGCGCCGTCGCACGCGTCTTCATCAAGGCTGGCAAGGGCGAGATCATTGTAAACGGCAAGCCTATCGCCGATTACTTCTCGCGCGAAACGTCACTGATGATCGTGCGTCAGCCGCTGGAACTCACGAACCACGGCGTTACGTTCGACATCAAGGTCAACGTGAACGGTGGCGGTGAAACGGGTCAAGCCGGCGCGGTTCGCCACGGCATCACCCGCGCGCTGATGGACTACGACGCAACGCTGAAGCCGGAACTGTCGAAAGCTGGTTTCGTCACGCGTGACGCTCGTGAAGTCGAACGTAAGAAGGTCGGCTTCCACAAGGCGCGTCGCCGGAAGCAATTCTCGAAGCGTTAATCGTTTCGGGTGCAAACCGGCTCTCGGGCCGGTGCGCTGCAAAAGCCGCCAACGCTTTCGCGAAGGCGGCTTTTTTCATGGGTTCGCGGGTCGTTGCGATTTAGTGTTGCGGCAACGAACTCGTCCGCAGAGCGGCGATACATCCCGCTCAGCCGGGCTGGTGGCGGAAGAACGCGTTATCCATTGATTCTCTGGAAGAACCCATTGACTTTGTGGGCTTCGGCACGATATCGAGATCAGCCCTACAATAGCGGTTAGAAGCTTTTTGGAGAGTTCGAATGAACGCAGTCACCGATACACCCGTGACCGAGATGCCCGCCCCCTTCGTTTTTACCGACGCAGCGGCTGACAAGGTCAAGCAACTGATCGAAGAAGAAGGCAATGCGGACCTCAAACTGCGCGTTTTCGTGCAGGGCGGCGGCTGCTCGGGCTTTCAGTACGGTTTTACGTTTGACGAAGCCGTCAACGAAGACGACACCGTCATGAACAAGAGCGGCGTCCAGCTGCTGATCGATTCGATGAGCTACCAGTATCTGGTGGGCGCTGAGATCGACTACAAGGACGATATCAACGGCGCTCAGTTCGTCATCAAGAACCCCAATGCTACGACCACCTGTGGTTGCGGCTCATCGTTCTCGGTGTGACGACTGGTTGTTGAGCAACCGATTGTGAGAAACGGGGCTTCGGCTCCGTTTCTTATTGCCTGCGCCGAAATCCGCGCCGCGCTCAGCTCAGCTCAACGCGGGTAGATTGCGCCGAGCACGCGCTCGGCGGACGCGCCTGTCACCGCAGGCAAATTGCCCGGGCGACGCGCCACGCAGCGCATGGCGAGCCAGGCGAACGCCAGCGGCTCCACCTGGCTCGGCGGCACGCCTAGCGCATCGGTTGTCATGACGGGCACGCCGCTGACACCGCTGTCTTCCAATGCCTGCTGCAAGGCCTTCAGAATTTCCGGATTGCGCGCGCCGCCGCCGCAGACGTAGACCGCTCGCGCGTCCGACGCGTGCCGTTCAATCTCGCGTGCGACCGTCACCGCGGTGAGCGCGACCAGCGTCGCTTGCACGTCGGCGGGGGTAAGCGCGGCAAACGGCTGCAGCTTCGCATCGAGCCAATCAGCGTTGAACAGGTCGCGGCCGGTGCTTTTCGGCGGCTGCTGGCTGAAAAACGGCTCGTCGAGCAAGGCATTCAGCAGCGCGCGATCCACCTGGCCGCCGGCCGCGAAATGGCCGTTCTCGTCGAAAGACTTGCCTAGATGGCGCTGCGCCCATTCGTCGAGAAGCGCGTTGGCCGGCCCGCAGTCGAAGCCGCGCACGCTGCCGGTCGCGTTCAGGATCGTGATATTGCTGATGCCGCCAAGATTGCAGACCACCCGAGTTTCGTTCTTCGCGCCGAATACGGTGGCGTGAAACGCCGGCACGAGCGGCGCGCCCTGGCCGCCGGCCGCGACGTCGCGGCTGCGGAAATCGGCGATCACGTCGATATGCATCATTTCCGCGAGCAGCGCCGGGTTGTTGATCTGCCGCGTATAACCCTTTTCCGGCCGATGCCGCACCGTCTGCCCATGCACGCCGATCGCACGCACCTCCGCGGCGGGTACACGGCTGTTGTGCAGCAGGTCATGGCAACACACCGCGTAACGCGTGGCGAGCGCATTGGCAGCCAGCGCCTCGCGCTCGATCTCGTTGTCTCCGGGTTGCTGGAGCGCGAACAGTGCGTCACGCAGGCCCGCGGCAAAGCCGACAAACGCCTCGGCCAGCACCATGGGCGGCTTGCCTTGCGCGAACCTGACGGCCACACCGTCCACGCCGTCCATGCTCGTTCCGGACATCAATCCAAAGTAGACGCCGTCTGCGGGGTCTTGCGCCACGTTGTTGCTCCTCTCGATGGTTCGTTGCGATTCGTTGTAGCAGATTATCGGGCGAAGCGCGGGCGAATATAAAGCGCGGCAATGCCGGCGGCACGGCGCCGGATGCGGAAATCGCACGTCGGCGGCGCGCCTGCGGCTGCGTCGATGGGCGCGGCGGCGCGCATCTATGGGACAATCTCCTTTTTTTGCGACTTCACGTTTCCAGCATGAGCACCGAGTCCACCAAGCCTAGCCCCGCTTCCGCCTTCCCGATCACCGACGAAGTCCGTCACGCGCTCGCCGTCACGAAACGCGGAGTCGACGAACTGCTGATCGAAGACGAGTTCGCGCAAAAACTCGCGAAGAGCGCGGCGACCGGCAAACCGCTGCGCATCAAGCTCGGGCTCGATCCGACCGCACCGGACATCCACATCGGCCACACGGTCGTGCTGAACAAGATGCGCCAGTTGCAGGACCTCGGCCACACCGTGATTTTCCTGATCGGCGATTTCACCTCGCTGATCGGCGATCCGTCGGGCCGTAACGCCACGCGCCCGCCGCTCACGCGCGAGCAGATCGAATCGAACGCCAAGACGTATTTCGAGCAGGCCGCGCTCGTGCTCGACCGCGACAAGACCGAAATCCGCTACAACAGCGAATGGTCGATGCCGCTCGGCGCCGACGGCATGATCAAGCTCGCGTCGCGCTATACGGTGGCGCGGATTCTCGAACGCGAAGATTTCACCAAGCGTTTTCAGAGCGGCGTGCCGATCTCGATCCACGAGTTCCTGTACCCGTTGATGCAAGGCTACGACTCGGTCGCGCTGAACGCGGACCTCGAACTCGGCGGCACGGACCAGAAGTTCAACCTGCTCGTGGGCCGTGAGTTGCAGAAGCAATACGGCCAGGAACAGCAGTGCATCCTGACCATGCCGCTGCTCGAAGGGCTGGATGGCGTCGAGAAAATGTCGAAGTCGAAGAACAACTACATTGGCATAAGCGAAAAGCCGACCGACATGTTCGGCAAGCTGATGAGCATTTCCGACGTGTTGATGTGGCGTTACTTCGAACTGCTTTCGTTCCGGCCGATGGAAGAAATCGCCGGCTTCAAGAAAGAAACCGAGGCAGGCCGCAATCCGCGCGATTTCAAGGTGATGCTCGGCCAGGAAATCGTCGCGCGCTTCCACTCGCAAGCCGACGCTGAACGCGCGCTCGAAGACTTCAACCATCGTGCGAAGGGTGGCGTGCCGGACGATATCCCGGCCGTGACGCTCGCGGGCGCACCGCTCGCGATCGGCCAACTGCTCAAGCAGGCCAACCTCGTGCCGTCGACCAGCGAAGCGCTGCGCAACATCGAGCAGGGCGGCGTGAAGATCGATGGCGCGACCGTGTCCGACAAGGGCCTGAAAATTGAAGCCGGCGAGTACGTCGTGCAGGTCGGCAAGCGCCGTTTCTCACGCGTCACGCTGACGGCCTGATGGGCCCGGCGTCGCATCTGGAGTCGAGCCGATGATCGCGCTGATTCAACGCGTGCGGCGCGCGGAGGTGCGCGTGGCCGACCGCGTGACGGGCGCGATCGAGGCGGGTCTGCTCGCGCTCGTCTGCGCCGAACGCGGCGATACCGAGGCGGCGGCCGACCGGCTGCTCGCCAAGGTGCTCGGCTACCGCGTCTTTAGCGATGCGGCCGGCAAAATGAATCTCTCCGTGCAAAATCTCGACGGCGCCGGGCGCGCGGGCGGCCTGCTGCTCGTATCGCAGTTCACGCTGGCCGCGGACACCAACAGCGGCCTGCGTCCCAGCTTTACGCCGGCCGCGCCGCCCGATGAAGGCAAGCGCCTCTTCGATTATTTTGTCGCGGCAGCGCGGGCGAAACATCCGATCGTCGAGACCGGCGAATTCGGCGCCGATATGCAGGTGTCGCTCGTCAATGACGGGCCGGTCACGTTCTGGTTGCAGACGCACGCCTGATCTCCGGCGGTCGTTCCCGCATGCGCGCCGCGGCGCGCATCTACCCTCCGGCCGCTTTTTGCGACAATGGCGGCTCGGCATAACCGGCTGATGGCGCCCACTTTCATCCCATGACTACGCAGATTCTGTTCATCCGGCACGGCGAGACCGACTGGAACCGCATCAAGCGCATTCAAGGTCACGTCGACATTCCGCTCGCCACCACTGGGCTGGCGCAAGCGCAACGCCTTGCGCGCCGCATGGCCGAAGAGGCGAAGCAGGGCGCACGGCTCGACGCAATCTATTCGAGCGACCTGCAACGCGCGCAACAAACCGCCCAGCCGGTCGCCGACGCGCTCGGCTTGCCGTTGCAGTTGCGCGAAAATCTGCGCGAGCGTTCATATGGTGCCTTCCAGGGCCATGACAGCGACGAGATCGCCCAGCGCTTCCCCGACGAATACGCGCACTGGCAAACTCGCGACCCTGGCTTCTCGCCGCCGGACGGTGAGTCGCAACGCGCGCTCTACCACCGCGTTCTGCACGCGATCGAGCCACTGGTTGCCGCGCATCCCGGCGGGCGGATTGCCTGCGTCGCGCATGGTGGCGTGCTCGATTGCGTGCGGCGCCTCGCCTGTGGTTTGCCGCTCGATGCGCCGCGTGACTATCCGCTGCTGAACACGAGCGTGAACGCGGTGGATTTCGATAATGGCAAGGCGACGATTGTGACGTGGGCGGACGTCTCGCATCTCGATGCGCCGAGTGCGGACGATAGTTTCAAGAAAGCGACGCAGCCGGGCCGTTGATCGGCACATGCCCGGTTGGGCGGCGTGAGCGTGAGTTTGTTCGGCGGCCGACTTGGACCGTTCGCGAACCTTCCGCTCATTGGCGTAGCGCAAACTTTCGCAAGTCAGCTTGCATGCGTGTCGGTCGCCCTTCGCTGAACTGGCCATCGGCGCGGCGGTTTGCGCGCATATTCCATCCGCGCGGTTCAAGCTGATGTGGGTTGTTCGCGCTTGTGCGAGTTGTGCGAGCCGCGTCCGGCTGCGTTATTCCGGCTCGCGCATGCCCGCAGCCACGCGGCGGCGCGCGCGTTTCGATACGCCATTCACCAGCGCCCAGCGGATCACCGGCGCGACCAGCCGCACGCCGGGTCTCGTGACCGCGCGGCGAAGCGCCGCGTAGCGCCGGAATCCCAGCATCGCCTGCGCCCAATCGGGCAGAAGGTCGACGCCGGCGTTGAGCATCAACACGCCGGCCGGCCGCATCGATGCACTCGGGGCGGGCGCGTTCATCAGAATCCTCACCAGTTCGCGCGTGCGTTCGCTGGCTACGAGCTCAGGCTGCATTGCCTGCAAGTAAGCGTCGATCTCAGCTCGCGAGCGCGGAATGTCCGACGCGCCGAGCATCTCGGCAATGCGCGCGGTTTCCGCGAAATACTGATCTTGCGCGGCAACGGGCAGCGACGGATTCACATAGCGCAAGTGCGCGGTCATGAAACTCGACACCTCGGCGACATGCACCCACGTCAGCAGCGCAGGCTCACTCGCGCGATATGGCCGGCCGTCAGGCGCGACGCCGCTCACGCCCAGATGAATGCGCTTCACACGTTCGACCAGCGCCAGCGCGTCGTGCCGGTTGCCGTACGTCGTGCCCGCGATGAAAGTCGCGGTGCGCCGCAGGCGGCCGAGAATGTCGGTGCGAAACGTCGAGTGGTCCCACACGCCGGCAAGAGCCAGCGGGTGCAATGCCTGGAGCAGGAGCGCGCTAATGCCGCCCGTCATCATCGACGTGAAATCGGCGTGCACTTTCCAGCACACCGAGTCCGGCCCGAACAGGCCCGGGTCGCCCGGAGGGGAAGAATAGTCGAGCGTGGGACCGCTGCCGCTTGTCAGATGCGTGACACCGGCGGCCAGCTTTGAACGGAGCCTGCGGGTAAGAAGCTGCGAGAGACCGCTGGATGAGTTGGGCTGCCTGGTTTGGTCGGACATCCTGATTCGGTCTCGTGCTGCGCGTATCGGCTCAGGTCGCGGCCGAATCCCACAGGCCGGGCAGTGTGCTGCTCGACGAGTCGGGCGCGGCGAGGCCGAAATGCCGGTACGTGAGCAGCGTGGCGACGCGGCCGCGCGGCGTGCGCTGCAGGAAGCCCTGCTGGATCAGATACGGTTCGAGCACGTCTTCAATCGTGTCGCGCTCTTCACCGATAGCCGCCGCCAGATTGTCGACGCCGACCGGGCCGCCGTCGAACTTGTGCAAAATCGCTTCGAGCAGCTTGCGGTCCATCAGGTCGAAGCCGACCGCGTCCACGTCGAGCATCTTGAGCGCGGCGTCGGCCACTTGCGCGGTGATATTACCGTCGGCCTTCACCTCGGCGAAGTCGCGCACGCGCCGCAGCAGGCGGTTCGCGATCCGCGGCGTGCCGCGCGCGCGTTTGGCGATTTCGAACGCGCCGTCCGGATGGATCTGCGCATGGAGCAGCGACGCCGAACGCGTGACGATGCGCGCCAGTTGCTCGGCGTTATAAAACTCGAGCCGCGCCACGATTCCGAAGCGGTCGCGCAGCGGGTTGGTCAGCATGCCCGCGCGCGTGGTCGCGCCGACCAGCGTGAACGGCTGCAGGTCCAGCTTCACGCTGCGCGCGGCCGGCCCTTCGCCGATCATGATGTCGATCTGATAATCCTCCAGCGCCGGGTACAGAATTTCTTCGACGACCGGCGAGAGCCGGTGGATTTCGTCGATGAACAGCACGTCGTTCGCTTCGAGGTTGGTGAGCAGCGCGGCCAAGTCGCCGGCGCGTTCCAGCACCGGCCCCGACGTTTGCCGCAGATTGACACCCATTTCCCGCGCAATGATGTGCGCGAGCGTGGTTTTGCCGAGACCCGGCGGCCCGAACAGCAACACGTGGTCGAGCGATTCGGAGCGGCGTTTGGCGGCCTCGATAAAGATTTCCAGCTGGCCGCGCACTTTTTCCTGCCCGACATATTCTTCGAGCTGGCGCGGGCGCAACGCGCGCTCGAACGCTTCTTCGTTCGGCGAGACGGGCGTGGCCGCAATGATGCGCTCGGCGGCGAGTTTGTCGGTTTCGATCATGCGTTCATTGTACCGCGAGCCGCCCGCCGCGAAACTCGGCCGAATGGCCAGGGTGCGCCGCTCGCCGGCATGTGCGAAGCTTCACTCATCGCATGCATGCCGGACACGAGGGTCGAGCGTCAGCCCTTGGACAGCGCCTTCAATGCGAGCTTGATGCCTTCGGAAACGCCGGTACCGGCCGGCACGTTCTTGACGGCGGCCAACGCTTCTTTTTCGGAGTAACCCAATGCGAGCAGTGCGTTCAGGATATCGGAGGCGTGGTCGGATGCCGACGCCGCGCCCGCCATCGCGCCCAGGTCTGCGCCGATCTTGCCCTTCAGTTCGAGGAGTAGCCGCTCCGCCGTCTTCTTGCCGATGCCCGGCACGCGCGTCAGACGCGCCGCGTCCTGCATCGTGACGGTCTGCGCGAGTTCGTGAACGCTCATGCCCGACAGCACCGCCAGCGCCATGCGTGCGCCAATGCCGGAGATTTTCAGCAGTTCGCGGAAGGTCGAGCGTTCCTCGGCGGTGCCGAAGCCGTACAGCAGATGCGCGTCTTCGCGCACGATCATCTGTGTGAGCAACACCACGCGTTCGCCGGTGGAGGGCAGGTTGTAGAACGTGCTCATCGGCACATCGACTTCGTAACCGACGCCGTTGCAGTCGACGAGCAGATGCGGCGGGTTTTTTTCCAGCAGAACGCCGGCAATGCGACCGATCATGGCGAATTCAATCTCGAGAGAAAGGGCGAGTGTAGCGCAGCGAGTGAGCGTCGAGTGGCTCGCGAATCGTGCGTCAATCGCGGTTGATCCATGCGTTGCCGCATGAGCTTCTATCCGACCAGCCGTCCGCGCCTCACGCGCAAACCTTTCTTCGCCAGCGAAGGCGCGATGCCGCCCAACGTGCTCAGCGTCGTGCCGCCGTGCGCGTGGCAGATCGCCATGCCGAGCGCGTCGGCGGCGTCGGTGCCGGGTACGCCGGAGAGATTGAGCAGGCGCACGACCATCTGCTGCATCTGCTCCTTGGTTGCGCGGCCGTAACCCACCACGGCCTGCTTCAGTTGCAGGGCGGTGTATTCGGCGACTGGCACGCCGCCCGCGACCAGTCCGCAGATGGCCGCGCCGCGTGCCTGGCCGAGCAGCAAGGTGGATTGCGGGTTGACGTTGACGAACACTTTTTCGATCGCCGATTGATCCGGCGAGTGCTGGCGGATCAGGGTGGAAATGCCTTCGAAGATGGTGCCCAGACGCGAGGGCAGATCGGCGTCGGCGGTTTTGATGACGCCGCTCGCGACATAGCTGAGCGTGTGGCCGCTTTGGTCGATCACGCCGAAGCCGGTCACGCGCAGGCCGGGGTCGATGCCGAGAATTCTCATGAGGTGCCGCGGGAGCGGTAAAAACCAGGTGCTTGCGATACTACAACACGCGCGTCGCCCGGCGGACGGCGCGCGTCGATGTCAGCGGAATAAAAACTGCTGCGTGTGGTGCAGGGCGGCGCGCAAGGAGGTATTCGCAGATGGAGCGCTATCGGAATCTCAGCGGCGGCTCGGGCGTCGAGGCTTATGAAATCGGCGACGATTTTGTCGCGGTCCGCTTCAGGCATGGCGTGGTGTATTGGTACACCGAGGCGAGTGTCGGCGAACGGCACGTTTCCTCGCTCAAGCGTCTTGCGCGGCGCGGCCGGGGGCTCAGCACTTATATCAGCCGGCACGCCGAGGTGAGCGGAGGTTATGCGAGAAAGGAGCCGGACGATTGAGCGGTGCGTGAGGGGTGGGGCACATGCGGCACGAGCGTGGCGCGAGCACGGTACAAGCAAGGCCAAGCGCCGCACCAAAGAAAACGGCCCGGCGGAAAACCCGCCAGGCCGTTTTTCTAAAGCTCAGATCTCATCCAGCGGCGCAGTCTCATCAAGAAACACGCACCGCCATTCAACCCGAATCAATGCCGGAAGTGACGCACGCCCGTCAGCACCATCGCAATATTGTGCTCGTCCGCCGCGCTGACCACTTCGTCATCGCGCATCGAGCCGCCCGGTTGGATCACGCAGGTCGCGCCTGCCGCCACCACCACGTCGAGGCCGTCGCGGAACGGGAAGAACGCGTCCGACGCCACGGCCGAACCGGCCAGCGTCAGACCGGCGTTTTGCGCCTTGATGCTGGCGATACGCGCCGAGTCCACGCGGCTCATCTGGCCGGCGCCGACGCCGAGCGTCATGCCATTGCCGCAGAACACGATAGCGTTCGACTTCACGTACTTCGCCACGCGCCACGCAAACAGCAGATCGTCCATTTCCTTCGGCGTGGGGTGACGCTTCGTGACCACGCGCAATTCGCGCGGCTGCACGTTCTTCGAGTCGAGCGATTGGACCAGCAGGCCGCCGCCCACGCGCTTCAGATCGAACGCGTTATGCCCGTTGCCCAGCGCGATTTCGAGCAGACGCACGTTCTGCTTCGCCGCGAACACCTGGCGCGCTGCGGCGCTGAACGACGGCGCGATCAGCACTTCGACGAACTGCCTGGCCACGGCTTGCGCAGCCGCCTCATCCACTTCGCGGTTAAAGGCGATGATGCCGCCGAACGCCGAGGTCGGATCGGTCTGGAACGCCTTCGCATAGGCCTCGTTGGCGTCCGCGCCGACTGCCACGCCGCACGGATTCGCGTGCTTGACGATCACGCACGCCGGCACGTCGAAAGTCTTCACGCATTCCCACGCTGCATCGGAATCCGCGATGTTGTTGTACGACAGTTCCTTGCCTTGCAACTGGTTGTAGTTGGCGAGTGCGCCGGCCGGCACCGACAGGTCGCGGTAGAACGCCGCGCTCTGATGCGGGTTTTCGCCGTAGCGCAGATCCTGCACCTTGTTGAACGCCAGGTTGAACGTGGCCGGGTAAGCGTTGCGCGACGAATGTTGCAACTGGTCGGTCAGGCTCGTCAGGTAGTTCGTGATCGCGCCGTCGTACTGCGCGGTGTGCGCGAACACCTTGGTGGCAAGGCGGAAGTTCGTCTTGTACGACACGGCGTTGCTGTTCGCGCGCATTTCGTCGAGTACGACCGCGTAATCGGCCGGATCGACCACCACCGTCACGTCGCGATGGTTCTTCGCGGCCGAGCGCAGCATGGTCGGGCCGCCAATGTCGATGTTCTCGATCGCGTCTTCCAGCGAGCATTCCTCTTTCGACACGGTCTGCACGAACGGATACAGATTCACGACCAGCAGGTCGATGGTCGGAATGTCGTGCTTTTCAAGCGCCGCCATGTGTTCCGGCAGGTCGCGGCGCGCCAGAATGCCGCCGTGCACCTTCGGATGCAGCGTTTTCACGCGCCCGTCCAGCATTTCCGGGAAGCCGGTGTAGTCGGCGACCTCGGTGACGGAGAGGCCCGCGTCCGCGAGCAGTTTCGCGGTGCCGCCGGTCGACAGGATCCTGACGCCGAGGTCCGACAGCGATTTGGCGAAGTCGACGATGCCGGACTTGTCGGAAACGGAGATGAGCGCTTGCTTGATCATGATGAAGACGAAAAGCCGAAGGGAAACGTGGCAGGGCGCCGGAAAAACTACAACAAACCGTGCTGTTGCAGCTTCTTGCGCAGCGTATTGCGGTTGATGCCGAGATACTCGGCGGCCAGCGACTGATTGCCGCCGGCCTGCTCGAGCACCACTTCGAGCAGAGGTTTTTCCACGCACGAAATCACCATGTCGTAGACGTCGTGCGGATTGGAGCCGTCGAGATCCTGGAAATACATGCCCAGGCTGTCGCGGACAGATTGTTCGATATTGTTCTTGCTCATGCTGCTAGTCGGTCGGTTGGGTCCTCGTCCGTGCTGAGCGTTTCGTCGACGTAGACGAGGCGGTCGGAGATCGCCTTTTGTGCGTCGAAGAACTCGTTGACGGCGAGGAGTTGTTCGCGTGTGGTGTCCAGCGTATTCATGCGATGCCGGAACACGTTGGCGCCAGAAAGGCCGCGAGTGTACCAGCCGATGTGCTTGCGCGCAGTGCGCACGCCCGTAAATTCGCCGTAGAAGGCATAGTGGTCTTCGAGATGCTCGTTCATCACCTGCTGGATTTCGTCGATGCGCGGCGGCGGCAGCAACTCACCCGTTTGCAGGAAATGGCCGATCTCGCGGAACAGCCACGGGCGCCCTTGCGCGGCGCGGCCAATCATGATCGCGTCGGCACCGGTGGCGGCCAACACCTCGCGTGCTTTTTGCGGCGACGTAATGTCGCCGTTGGCGACCACCGGAATGCGCACGGCCGCTTTCACTGCGGCGATGGTGTCGTATTCGGCCTCGCCGTGATACAGGTCGGCGCGCGTGCGGCCATGCACGGTCAGCATCGAAATACCGGCCGATTCGGCCAGACGCGCGACGCTCAGCGCGTTCCGGTTCTCGCGATTCCAGCCGGTGCGGATCTTGAGCGTGACGGGCACCGCGTCGGGCCCGACGCCCACCGCGCCGACCACCGCCTCGACGATGCGCTGCACCAGCGGCTCGTTCTGCAACAGGGCCGAACCGGCCGCCACGTTGCACACCTTCTTGGCCGGGCAGCCCATGTTGATGTCGATGATCTGCGCGCCGTTCGCCACGTTGTAGCGGGCCGCTTCGGCCATCATGGCCGGATCGGCGCCGGCGATCTGCACGGCGATCGGTTCGACCTCGCCCGCGTGATTGGCGCGGCGCATGGTCTTCTCGCTTTTCCACAACTGCGCGTTCGAGGCGACCATTTCCGACACCGCGTAGCCTGCGCCCAGCCGTTTGCAGAGCTGCCGGAACGGCCGGTCGGTCACGCCGGCCATGGGCGCGACGAACAGGTTATTACGCAGATTGTGGGAGCCGAGAGTGGGCATAACGTGAGACGCGGTGAACGCGCGCGACCGATTGCCCAGTTTCTGTCAATCGGAGCGTTCGCGAAATGCGAGGGAAAACCGCTATTTTAGCGTTAACAGATAGCCGACACCCGACATGTGTCTCTCGTAACCCATTAAATCTTCTATGAAAGTGCGCCGGTTCATAGAACCGGCACCGCCCGCGCGGCACCTTGCGCGTGAAGCAAAAAGGCCGTGCGGCGCGAGCGGGTGACGTGCCTAGCGCCGCTGTCCGAACATCATTTGCCGTGCCAGCGCGGTTTTCACCGGCGGCAGGAATTCGAGCGCGGTGAGGGCGAGGCCGCGCATGATCGCGAGCGGCGCGAAGTCGACGGTGAAGAGGCGCGCGAGCGTGTCGGTGGCGCCGATCGTCATGCGCCGGTCGAGTGCGCGGCGTTGCGCGAAGGTGGCCAGCGCGAGCGGCGTCGGGCCTTCCGTCGAGAGGGCGTCGGCAAGCGAGTGCGCGTCGCGCAGACCGAGATTCAGCCCTTGACCCGCCACCGGGTGCAGCGTCTGCGCCGCATTGCCGATCGCGACGATATGCCCGTCGACGAGCGTTTCCACAGCGTTCAGCCCTAACGGGAACGACGCGCGCCCCTTGATGTGCGTGAAGCGGCCCATGCGGTCGCCGAATGCGGCGCCGAGTTCATGCAGGAAGGCTTCGTCGGAGAGTTGCGCGCGGCGCGCGGCTTCCTCGGGCGCGCAGCACCAGACCAGCGCGTAGTCGGCGCCGCGCACGCCGCCCGTCGGCAGCAACGCGATCGGACCTTGCGACGTGAAGCGCTCCCACGCGACGTGCGGTTGTGGTGAGGACACGGTCACGGTGCCGACGAGCGCGGTCTGGCCGTAGTCGCGCGAGCCGGGTTCGACGGCGGTTCGGCCAGCGTGCCGCGCGGCGGCGCCGTCCCGGCCAGTTTGTTGACCGGCGTCTTTCGTCTCGATGCCGGCGGCCCGATTGTCGGGAGTTTCGGCGTCCGCGTGGTGGTCGGACTGCTGGTCCACCTTCGCGCTGGCGCCTTTGGCCACGCCTCGACCTGACTTCTGGTCGCCGAACAGGCCGCCTTCGGCATTCACCAGAATGCGCGTACGCAACTGCCGCGTGACGCCCGCGGTTTCGATCGGCAGCGTGACGCCGTCGAGTTCCTGCGTCGGCGCCCCGGCCGAGGTGGAGCGGAACCAGTGCACCGGGGTGGCGTGCACCGCCTCGGCGAGACCGTGGACGATCGAGCCGTACCGCAGCACGTAGCCGAGCGCCGGCAAACCGTGTTCGCTGTGGTCGATCAGCGTGCGGCCGAAGTGGCCGCGCTGCGAGACGTGAATGCGCCGGATCGCGGTGGCGTCGGCGGGCCAGCGCAGCGGCTCCAGGATCATCCGGCTGCCGTGAGATACGGTGATGGCGCGCGGATCGGCGATCGAATCTTCCGGCTCGCGCGCGTCGATGAGCGCGATCTTCAGTGCCCGCGTCGCGCTGCGGCGCGCGAGCCAGCCGGCCAGCGCCAGCCCGACCGGACCGGCGCCGACGATCGTCA
This sequence comes from Paraburkholderia dioscoreae, assembly GCF_902459535.1. Lineage (NCBI taxonomy): Bacteria > Pseudomonadati > Pseudomonadota > Betaproteobacteria > Burkholderiales > Burkholderiaceae > Paraburkholderia > Paraburkholderia dioscoreae. Next base: position 3,838,984 of record NZ_LR699553.1, on the reverse strand, counting down.
CGTCGAAATCGAATGGGTGGCCGCCCGCGCCGGGCTTCAGAATCACCGTCGACTGGGAAACGTCGTTCATTGCGGATTACTTCCTTGCGAGTTACTTCCCTGGGTCATTTCCTGAGTTACTTCCCCGAGTTACTTCACGGCTTCCTGGGCCGCGCGGGCTTCCAGCATCAGCGCCTCGATCTCGTCGGCGGCAACGGGCACGCCGCGCGTGATCAGCTCACAGCCGTCCGGCGTGACGATGGCGTCGTCCTCGATGCGGATGCCGATGTTCCAGTAGCACTCGGGCACGCCTTCGGTCGGCCGGATATACAGGCCGGGCTCGATGGTCAGCGTCATCGAGGCCTGCAGCGTGCGCCACGGCAGCGCGCCCGCTTCGTCGCGCGCCGCGCCGCGTTCGCGGTAGTCGCCCACGTCGTGCACGTCCATGCCGAGCCAGTGGCCGGTGCGGTGCATATAGAAGGGCACGTAGGCGCGCTCGGCGATCACGTCGTCGACCGAGGCAAACTTCGCTCGCTCGATGATGCCGGTGTCGAGCAGGCCCTGCGACAGCACACGCACGGCGGCCTGGTGCGGGTCGTCGAAGGTGGCGCCGGCCCGGGTCGCGTCGATGGCGGCTTGCTGCGCGGCCAGCACGATGTCGTACAGCTCGCGCTGCGCCGGCGTGAAGCGGCCGCTCGCGGGGAAGGTGCGGGTGATGTCGGACGCGTAGCCGTCGAGCTCGCAGGCCGCGTCGATCAGGATCAGGTCGCCGTCCCGAGCCATCGCATTGCCCGCCGGGTAGTGCAGCACGCAGGCATTCGCGCCGGCCGCGACGATCGACGTGTAAGCCGGCGCCTGTGCGCCGAACTTGCGGAACGTGTAGAGCAGTTCGGCTTCGAGTTCGTACTCGTGCACGCCGGGACGGCACGCTGCCATCGCGCGACGATGCGCCTCGGCGGAAATCTGCCCGGCCCGGCGCATGATGGCGAGTTCGTGGTCGTCCTTGATGAGCCGCATGTCGTCGAGCAACGGAATCAGATCGTGCGCGGCGGCCGGTGCGGCGACACCGCCGCGGGCTTGAGCCCGCACCGCGTCGAGCCAGCCGCGCACCCGTTCGTCCAGTTGCGGCGAGGTGCCGAGCGCGTAGTGCAACGACGGCTTGTCGGCAAGCAGACGCGGCAGTTGCGTATCGATTTCGCCGATGGCGAAAGCCGCGTCGAAACCGAAAGCCGCGCGCGCGCCGTCCGGGCCGAAGCGGAAACCTTCCCACGTTTCGCGCTCGACATTCTTCTCGCGGCAGAACAGCACCGAAGCCGGCTCGCCGGGCGCGGCGCTGGCGTCGAGCACCAGCAACGCCTCGGGTTCGGTGAAGCCGGTCAGGTAGTAGAAATAGCTGTCGTGCCGATAGGGATAATCGGCGTCCCGGTTACGCAACGCCTCCGGCGCGGTGGGGACAATGGCGACGCCGCCGCCCGCCGCCCGGAGCGCGGCGAGTATGCGCTCACGGCGCGTGCGGTAGACGTCGATGGCGATGGTGGGTTCGGTCGGCTGGTTCATCGTGCGATTGTAGCGCCCATGCGCGGAGTTATTTTGCGCGGGATACTGGCGCAAGTGGAGGCGAAGGCGCGCACGGCGCTGTTGCAATCCGTCCACAGCGAGTCTGCATGCGGCTCGCGAAGCGTCGCCATGACGCGCGTGAACGCTCGCTTAAGCCGCCAACCACTTATACTTTCGCCGGATTCAGGAAAAGGCAGATGGTAATGATGAAACTCATCGGTTCGCTCGGCAGCCCCTTCGTACGTAAAGCGCGGATCGTGCTGGCCGACAAGAAAATCGACTACGAACTGGTGCCCGAGAATGTCTGGGCGCCGGACACCAGAATTCACACTTTCAATCCGCTTGGCAAAGTGCCGTGCCTCGTGATGGAAGACGGCGAAGCGGTGTTCGACTCGCGGGTCATCTGCGAATACGTGGATACGCTGTCGCCGGTCGGCAAGCTGATTCCCCAGTCGGGGCGCGAGCGTGTCGAGGTGCGCTGCTGGGAAGCGCTCGCCGACGGCGTGCTGGAAGCGGCGGTGCTGATCCGTCTCGAAGGCACGCAGCGCGCGCCCGAGCAGCGCGTGGAAGCGTGGGTCGCGCGCCAGCAGCGCAAGATCGATGAAGCTTTGATCGCGATGGGGCAGGGATTAGGCGGCAAGATGTGGTGTGCGGGCAATCACTACACGCTCGCCGACATCGCGGTGGGCTGCGCGTTGGGCTATCTGGATTTCCGCATGCCCGAATTGAACTGGCGCGAACCGCATCCGAATCTGGACAAACACTTCCAGAAGCTCTCGCTGCGCCAGTCGTTCATCGACACGGTGCCCGTCAACTGAGCCGGCGCCTCATTGCTTGCCGTTCTGCCGCCGCCTGATACCCGGTCCGAACGCAAAGCCGAACGCCAGCAGGAACAATGAAACCGCCAGCACGGTGTTGTTGCCGCTCGTGACATACGGCGTGCTGCCGGAAGTGCCCTGCACCGTGAGGTCGAGCGAGCCGACCGTGTACGGCGTCAGGCGCCCGAGCACCTTGCCGTTGGCATCGATCGCGGCGGTCATGCCGGTGTTGGTCGCGCGCAGCATCGGGCGGCCGGTTTCCAGCGAACGCATGCGCGCGATCTGCAGATGCTGGTCGAGCGCAATCGTGTCGCCGAACCAGGCCAGATTGGTCGAATTGACCAGCACGCCAGCGGGCGTATCGCTTTCGCGAATGGTCCGCGCAATCTCTTCGCCGAAAATATCCTCGTAGCAAATGTCCACGGCAACCGGCTGATTGTGGACGATGAACGGCTTCTGCACCGGCGCGCCACGGAAGAAATCGCCGAGCGGAATGCTCATCAGGTTGACGAACCAGCGGAATCCCCACGGCACGAATTCGCCGAATGGCACGAGGTGATGCTTGTCGTAGCGATACACGTCGCGCGTGCCGGGCGTGACGCCGAACAGGCTGTTCGTATAGTCGATCACCTGGCCTTCCGGCGTAATCGTGCCGCCGATCGCGCCGAACAGGATCGCGCTGCCCGTGGTGTCCGAGAAGTTGCGCACCGCCGACGCAAAGGGCGCCGGCAATTGCTGCGCGAGCACCGGAATCGCGGTTTCCGGCGTGACGATCAGATCGGCCGGCTTCGAGGTAATCATCTGCTGATACTGGTCGATCGCGGCGCGCATGCCGGCTTCCTCGAACTTCATTTCCTGTTTGACGTTGCCTTGCAGCAGGCGCACGGTCAGCGGCGCATTGGCCGGCACGGTCCATTGGACGAGCGGCAGCAGCAGACCGGCTGCGATCAGCGCCAGCGCGATCGCGCCCGGCACCACGACGCGCGACACGCCCGGTTTCCCGCCATTGCGGCTGGCGCCGCTGCTTCCGCCCGGTTGGCGCGAAGGCAGCAGCGGCAACAGCGCCTGCACGATCAGCGCAGCCACCAGCGCCAGCATCCAGCCGACGCCGTACACGCCCGCCACCGGCGCGAAGCCGGCGAACGGGCCGTCCACTTGAGCGTAACCACTCGCGAGCCACGGAAAGCCCGTGAACACCGTGCCGCGCAACCATTCGCCGATCGCCCACGCGCTCGCGAACGCCAGCGCGCCGTGCCATGTGGGCGAGAACGGCGTGTCGTCGTCGGCCGCGCCATTGCGCGCGTGACCGGCGCAGAACGACCAGACGGCCGCCGCCAGCGCGGGATAAACGGCTAGATAGAGCGAGAACAGCGCGACGGCCGCGCCGGCCAGCGGAGCCGCCATGCCGCCGTAGAAATGCATGCTCACGTAGAGCCACCACACGCCGGTCACGAAATTGCCGAAGCCGAACGCGCCGCCGGTCAGCGCCGCGCTCTTCCAGCCGGTAGTGCGCGTGAGCCAGGCGAAGAAGAACGCGAAGATCGCGAGTTCGAGCCAGCCGCCGTGCGGCGTCGGTGCGAACGAAAGCGTATTGGCCGCGCCCGCGGCCAGCGCGACGAGGTAGTGCCAGCGGGGCAGCGTGCGACCGCGTGTTTGCTGGGCGGCAGAGGCGCTCACGCCGCGGCGCGAGCGGGAAGTCATCGGGTCGGCCATTGTTGCGCGGTCGGCGTGAAGGGTTGAAAAGCGGTCGAAAAGCGGGTTGAAGAAGTGAAGAGAGAACCGGCCGGAACCGGGTCAGGTCTGCACGTGCTGCGCTTCGCGCTCGCGCTGGCCGGCGAGCGGATCGCGGCGCACCAGCAGCATATGAATCTGGCGGGCGTCGCCGCGCAGAATCTCGAAGATCAGATCGTCGAGGCGGACTTTTTCACCACGATGCGGTACCCGCCCGAAGTGATGCGTGACGAGTCCGCCGATCGTATCGACTTCGTCGTCCGGGTAATGGGTGCCGAAGGCTTCGTTGAACTGTTCGATTTCGGTCAGCGCGCGCACGCGGAAGCGTCCGTCGGGCGAGGCGATGATGTTGCCGCTTTCCTCGTCGAAATCGTATTCGTCCTCAATGTCGCCGACGATCTGTTCCAGCACGTCTTCGATCGTAATCAGGCCGGCCACGCCGCCGTATTCGTCGACCACCACCGCGAGGTGATTGCGATTCACGCGGAAATCGTGCAGCAGCACATTCAAACGCTTCGATTCGGGGATGAACACAGCGGGGCGCAGCATGCCGCGCACGTCGAATTCTTCTTCGGCGTAGTAGCGCAGCAGGTCTTTGGCCAGCAGCACGCCGATGATGTTGTCGCGATTGCCCTCGTAGACGGGATAGCGCGAGTGCGCTTTTTCCAGCACGTAAGGGATGAATTCGGCGGGATTGTCCGCGATGTTGATCGCGTCCATTTGCGCGCGCGGCACCATGATGTCGCGCGCGCTGAGTTCGGACACCTGGAATACGCCTTCGATCATCGACAGCGAGTCGGCGTCGATCAGGTTGCGCTCATGCGCGTCCTGCAAGATTTCCAGAAGTTCGGCGCGCGAGTCGGGCTCGGGCGAGATGAAGTCGGTCAGACGCTCGAGGAGCGAGCGTTTTTCCTGCGGTTTGTCGGTATGGCGTCGACTGGGATACGTGTCGTTCATGGTAGTGCGCCCGGCAAGACTGGGCGCGCTGTTGCAGAGCATTAAGGATACACCAGGCACATGGCAGGACCGTGTCCTGCCGGGCTGGGCGATGAGTGAAGCTGGGGTAAAGCGGCTTCGCCATGACGGGCGGGCGTGGGTCAATCCTAACTGATTACGCGCGGAAAAGCGTTTTCGAGAAAAAAAGCGCCGCTCGTGACGGTTATTTCAGGTCCGCTCTCAAGCCTGCTGTTAGTCCAGTTCCGTGACTTTCCTCGCGGCACCGTTCGAGTAGCGCTTCGAGCGCGCGGTCAGGCATGCCGCTTTCACGCAGCGCATGCACGGTGCGGCTGACGTAATCCAGCGTGGTGCCATAGCGCCCGCACGCACAGCCGAACACGGTTTTGACGACGTCGTCGCGCAACTTGCCGGTGTAGCTCGGCACGTCGCGGCGCATCACGAACGCCAGCGCGTCGACGCGCCGGCCGTCGGCGAGCACGCACGGCAACCACGCCGGACGGTACGAGCCCATTGCCATTTCGCGGCGCCAGAGCGCTTCGAGATGCGGCGCCGAGCCTTCGGCCGCGAGCCGGAACGCTATGCCGGTGCACGAACCGCCGCGATCGAGCGCGAGCACGAGGCCCGGCTGCTCGGGCGTGCCGCGATTCACGCGCGACCAGAGATAGAGGCCACGATGGTAGCCGTGAACTCTTGAGCGGGCTGCTTCGACGGTGGGCAGGCCGGGATTCCAGATCAGCGAACCATAGCCGAACAGCCATAAATCGCTCTTGCGATCCCAGTCGCGCATCGTGCATTCGAGCGATGCGCGCAATTCCTCGTCCGTCAGAAGCCGCGAATCGCCGAGCACCGGGGGATAGTCCGGGCAGGGCATTCGGGTGTCGGCTTCAGGGGCGGAGGTACTCACGATGGGCTTTGAACGGTTGGACGTGACGGGTGCTTCGGCGATCGACGCCTACTGGTAAGGATCGGGAAACCCGAGCTTGCCGAGGATCTCCGTTTCGATCGCTTCCATCTCTTCGGCTTCTTCTTCGGCTTCGTGGTCGTAGCCTTGGGCGTGGAGCGTGCCGTGCACGAGCAGATGCGCGTAGTGCGCGAGCAGCGGCTTGCCCTGCTCGGCGGCTTCTTTCTCCACCACCGGACAGCACAGGATCAGGTCGCCTGTCACCGGATCGTCTTCCGATTCGGCGTAGGCGAAGGTCAGCACGTTGGTCGAATAATCCTTGCCGCGATAGGTGCGGTTCAGCGTGCGGCCTTCTTCGGCATCGACGAAACGCACGGTCAGCTCACCGTCCGCGAAGAGCGCCGCCTTGATCCAGCCGGCCACGGTGGCGCGCGGCAGCAGCGCCTTGTGTTCCGGCCAGGCTTTGGCGGCGGGGAATTGCAGATTCAACGTCAGTTTCGGGGTGCGGCTCATGCGGTTTCGTGGTGGTGCTTTCGTTGCGTGCAGTGCGTTCGTTGCGGCTGCCGGTGATTAGCGCGAATCGGCCGGACTGGCGGTTTTTTTGCGAATGCGCATCGTACGCCTCCACAATTCGCGCGACCAGCGGATGCCGCACCACGTCCGCACTGGTAAAGCGCGTGAGCGCGATACCGCGCACGTCGGCCAGCACCTGTTGCGCTTCGATCAGCCCGCTCTTGTGGCCGCGCGGCAAGTCGACCTGGGTCGTGTCGCCGGTGACCACCGCCTTCGAGCCGAAGCCGATCCGCGTGAGGAACATCTTCATCTGCTCGGGCGTGGTGTTCTGCGCCTCGTCGAGGATGATGAACGCGTGGTTCAGCGTGCGGCCGCGCATGTACGCGAGCGGCGCGATCTCGATCATCTGCCGCTCGAACATCTTGGCGGTCTTGTCGAAGCCGAGCAGGTCGTACAGCGCGTCGTACAAAGGACGCAGGTACGGATCGACCTTTTGCGCGAGATCGCCCGGCAGGAAGCCGAGACGCTCGCCCGCTTCGACAGCCGGCCGTGTCAGCACGATGCGTTTGACCTGATCGCGCTCCAGCGCGTCCACCGCGCAGGCCACCGCGAGATAGGTCTTGCCGGTGCCGGCCGGCCCGATGCCGAAGGTCACGTCGTGCGAGATGATCTGCTTCAGATACTCGCGCTGCGCCGGCGTGCGGCCGCGCAGATCCGCGCGCCGCGTGTACAGCTTCGGGCCGAGCTCTTCGAGATCGTCTTCAGCGACGTCGGCGGGCTGGTCGAACGGATGGTCCGGATTGCCGGGGAAACGCGGGTCCACTGCTTCCGTGCCATGGCCGTTGCCGTTCGCGCGATGCCGTGCCGGTTGACGTACTTCAACGAGCGCAAGCTGGATGTCGTCGACCGACAGCGGCTTCTGTGAGTTGTCGTAGAACTTTTCGAGCGCGGTGAGCGCGAGTTTCGCGCCGCGCCCGCGAATCGTGATGCGGTGGCCACGGCGTTGCAGCGTCACGTCGAGCGCCTGCTCGATCTGGCGCAGATTTTCGTCGAGCGGGCCGCAAAGGTTGGCGAGCCGCGCGTTGTCGTCGCGCGGTGCGGTGAATTCCAGATGCTGCTGAGTGGTCTTCAAGGCGGTGGGTCGATCCTGTCGGTTTCGGTTCGCGGGCTGGCGTCGTGGGTTGGCGTCGCGGGTTGGCGTCGCGGGTTGGCGTCGCTTAGTGGGTCGTGGCCGGCGCGTCGTCATGCACCAGCACGAGTTCGCCACGTAGCGAATGTGGGTACGCTTTGACGATTTTCACGTCGACCATCTGGCCGATCAGCCGCGCGTGCGAGGCGACCGGCGCCGGGAAATTTACCACCCGGTTGTTCTCGGTGCGGCCCGCGAGTTCGTTCGGGTCCTTGCGCGCCGGGCGCTCGACCAGAATGCGCTCGATCTTGCCGACCATCGAATCACTGATGCGCTGCACGTTTTCCTCGATGGTGGCCTGCAAATGTTGCAGCCGCCTAAGCTTCACTTCGCGCGGCGTGTCGTCGTGCAGATTCGCGGCCGGCGTGCCGGGGCGCGGGCTGTAGATGAACGAGAAGCTGGTGTCGTACTTCATTTCGTGTACGAGCGTCATCATCTTGTCGAAGTCTTCTTCCGTCTCGCCGGGGAAGCCGACGATCATGTCGGTGGAGAGCGACAGATCGGGGCGGATCGCGCGCAGCTTGCGGATCACCGACTTGTATTCGAGCACCGTATAGCCGCGCTTCATGGCCATCAGAATGCGGTCGGAGCCGTGCTGCACCGGCAGATGCAAGTGGCTGACGAGCTTCGGCACCTTGGCGTAGGTGTCGATCAGGCGCTGCGTGAATTCCTTCGGATGCGACGTGGTGTAGCGAATCCGCTCTATGCCCGGAATATCCGCGACGTATTCGATCAGCGTGGCGAAGTCGGCGATTTCCGACGAGCCGAGCGTCAGGCCGCCGCGATAGGCGTTCACGTTCTGGCCGAGCAGCGTGACTTCACGCACGCCCTGGTCGGCGAGACCGGCGATTTCGGTCAGCACGTCGTCCAGCGGACGCGACACTTCTTCGCCGCGCGTGTACGGCACGACGCAGTAGCTGCAGTACTTGCTGCAGCCTTCCATGATCGACACGAACGCGGTCGGGCCGTCCACACGCGCAGGCGGCAGATGATCGAACTTTTCGATTTCCGGGAACGAGATGTCCACTTGCGCGCGGCCGCTTTCGCGGCGCTTGTCGATCATTTGCGGCAGGCGGTGCAGTGTTTGCGGACCGAACACCAGATCGACATAAGGTGCACGTGCAACGATCGAGGCGCCTTCCTGGCTCGCCACGCAACCGCCCACGCCGATGATCAGATTGGGATTCGCTTCTTTCAGCTCGCGTACACGGCCGAGGTCGGAGAAGACTTTTTCCTGCGCCTTTTCGCGCACCGAGCACGTGTTGAACAAAATGACGTCCGCGTCTTCCGGCGTGTCGGTCTTGACGAGTCCTTCAGCCGCGCCGAGTACGTCGACCATCTTGTCGGAGTCGTACTCGTTCATCTGGCAGCCAAAGGTCTTTACATAAACTTTCTTGGTCATCTAATTTCGCCGGTCGCAGTGGTTAACCTGGGGGCGTCGTTTAAAAGGTGAAGAGGGGCGAAACGTGCGGGCGGGCCGCGGGGCGGCGCTTTGGGCCACTGTCGGGCGAGTTGCGGCGCACGTTTGCAGCGCAGCTCATTATTATAGCCCTTCGCGCGACGCGGTTTCCGCGCCCGCCTGGCCGCCCGGCCGCTCCGGCGGCAAGCCCAGCAGACCTTCCAGTTCGTCCGACACCTGTGCGAAACGCTCGCTCAGGAAATCCAGCAATACGCGCACGCGCGGCGCCATGAAGCGGTTGCGATGGTAGAGCGCGTGCAGCGGCGCGTCCGGATAACGCCATTCCGGCAGCAGGATTTTCAGGCCGTCGGCGCGCAGGTCCGCTTCCACGTCCCACATCGACTTGATCGCGATGCCGTAGCCGCGCAGCGCCCATTCGCGGGCGACGGCGCCGTCGTTGGTCTCGCGGGCGGTTTCGAACGGCACGGTGTAGTGCTGCACCTCGTCGCCGCGCGTGAAGCGCCACTCGTTCGCCAGTCCGGTGGCGGTGGCCAGCACGATGCAGTCGAAATTTGCCAGATCGTGCGGATCCTTCGGCTCGCCCTTGCGCGCGATGTACTCTGGCGACGCGCACAGCACGCGCCGGTTCGGCGCCAGCTTGCGGGCGACCAGCGAGCTGTCCTGCGGCACGCCGAAGCGGATCGCCAGATCGATATCTTCCTGCACCAGATTCGCCAGCGAGTCCGACAGCGTCAGCGCAAAGGTGACTTCGGGATACAGCGCGTTGAATTCGTCGAGCCAGTGCATCAGCAGATTGCGGCCGAAGTCCGAGGTGGCCGACACCCGCACCTTGCCGCGCACGACGCCCTGGCCGGCTTGCAGGGCGGCTTCTGCGTCGTCGAGCGATTGCAGCGCCTGGCGGCAGCAATTCAGGTACAGCCGGCCCTCGTCGGTGAGCCTGAGTTGACGGGTGGTGCGTTCGAACAGACGCGCCTTGAGGCCGGCTTCGAGTTTGGCGAGGCGCGCGCTGGCGGCGGCCGGCGTCAGGCCCATCTTGCGGCCCGCCGCCGACAGACTGCCTTGCTGCGCCGCTTCGACGAACAGGCGAATGTCACCGAGGTTATCCATGGAGTGGCGCTTTCAAACAGAATTTGAAAATGCTTCAAATGCTACGCCAATTATCAAATCACTGTGTGTCCTCGACAATGCTGCATCGAAATCCCTGATGCCGCCCACGCCATGCAACTCGATCACGCAACGATCGTTACCGCCGACCTCGAGTCCGCCCGACGTTTCTTCGTCGATATTGCCGGGCTGACCGAGGGCGCGCGTCCGCCGTTCTCGATCGACGGCTACTGGCTGTACGCGAACGGCCGCCCGCTGATTCATCTGATCGACGCGACGGCGCCTGCCTCGCCCGGCAGGACGGCGCCGCGTATCGACCACATCGCGTTCCGGATGGAGAGCGCCGCCGAATGGCAGGCGCTGCTCGGCCGTTTGCGCGTACACGGCGTGGACTATCAAACGGCGCATGTGCCGCAGATGGGTCCGCAAGAGGCGCAGGCGCAACTCTTCGTGGCGCTCGCGCCGGGCGTCGTCGTCGAATTCGTGACGGCGCTGCATCACGCTCAACCTTAAACGCTGGAGTAGAAGACAAATGCCCATTCCATTATTGGCGCTGGCGATTAGCGCATTCGCGATCGGCACGACCGAATTCGTCATCATGGGCTTGCTGCCCGAGGTCGCGCATGATCTGGCCGTGTCGATTCCATCGGCGGGCCTGCTGGTGAGCGGTTATGCGCTCGGCGTCGCCGTCGGCGCACCGCTGCTCGCGGTGGTGACCAGCAAGATGCCGCGCAAGCTGGCGTTGCAGTTGCTGATGGGCGTGTTCATCGTCGGCAATACGTTGTGCGCGATCGCGTCGAGCTATTCCGTGCTGATGATCGCGCGGGTGGTGACCTCGTTCGCGCACGGTTCGTTCTTCGGCATCGGCGCGGTGGTGGCGGCTTCGCTCGTGCCGGCCGAAAAGCGCGCGAGCGCGATCGCGCTGATGTTCACCGGCCTCACGCTGGCGAACGTGCTCGGCGTGCCGTTCGGCACCTTCATCGGTCAGGAGTTCGGCTGGCGCGCGGCGTTCTGGATCGTCAGCGGCTTCGGCGTGCTGTCGCTCGCGGGCGTCACGGCGCTGCTGCCGAATCGTCACGATGCCGGTCCGGCCGGGCTCGGTCACGAAGTGCGCGTGCTGAAGGATCCGCAAGTGTGGACCGCGCTTGCGATGACGGTGCTCGGCTTCGGCGGCGTGTTCGTCGTGTTCACCTATATCGCGCCGATTCTCGAACAGGTGAGCGGCTTCTCGCCGCGCGGCGTCACGCTGATTCTGGTGCTGTTCGGCGTGGGTCTTACGATCGGCAACACGGTGGGCGGCAAGCTGGCGGACCGCGCGCTGATGCCTTCGCTGATGGGCATTCTGGTCGCGCTCGCGGTGGTGATGGCGATCTTCGCGCGCACCAGTCATTCGCAGGTAGCGGCGGCGATCACCATTTTCGTGTGGGGCATTGCCGCCTTCGCGACGGTGCCGCCTTTGCAGATGCGCGTGGTCGAGAAGGCCGCCGCGGCGCCGAATCTGGCTTCGACATTGAACATTGGTGCGTTCAACGTCGGCAACGCGGGCGGCGCGTGGCTCGGCGGACTCGTGATCAATCACGGCCATTCGCTCGATACCCTGCCGTGGGTCGCGGCCGCTGTCAGCGTGGCGGCGCTGTTGTTGACGTGGTTGGCGGCGCGCATGGATGCACCGGCGGCGAGCGTGGCGCAGGGCGCGTGAACGCGTGACGGCCGGTGAATCGACCGTGGGGACGCCCTTATGAAAAATTCGCACAAGCATTGCGGAAAACGTCCTCCGCAATGCTGATAACAGTGTGAAGATAACTTCGTTGGGCGCGGCGGGACGCAATGCTATCTTGCTTGCACTAACCGCTTGCCCGCCGTCCGGCGGCGCTTCTGGAGGCAATCATGCATTCCCCGCTTGCGCTGGTTCGCGATCCCACGGCTGACACCGATGCGTCGCCGCGTGCCGCAGAACCCTTCGATGCACTGGAACATCTGGTCGGCGTGAATCTCGCCCGCCTACGCGCCGAACGGCAACTGTCGCTCGACGCTCTCGCCCGCGCGTCCGGCGTCTCGCGCGCCATGCTCGCGCAAATCGAGTCGGCGCGCAGCGTGCCGTCCATCAAGGTGCTGTGCAAGGTGGCCGCCGCGTTGAAGGTGTCGGTGGCGGCCTTCCTGCGCCGTCACGCCACCAACGGCTTCGAGCATTTGCCGGCGGAGCGTTCGTCGCGCCTCGTCAGTTCGAACGGCCGCTATTCGGCACGGCCGCTTTACCCCGACGCCGAGCCGACCGCCGCCGAGTTTCACGAGTTGCGTATCGCGCCGTTGCACACCGAGGCCGGCACGCGCCGCGCGCCGGGCACGACGGTGAATCTGGTGGTGAGCGAAGGCACGCTGGAAGTCAGCGTGCACGATCAGCGCCAGTTGCTGGCCACCGGCGACGCGATCGTGTTCGACGCCGACCAGCCGCACAGCCTGCGCAATCCCGGCGACACGGAAGCGCGCGCGTTTCGCGTGACGCTGAAGGCGGAGACGCCGCCGCGCTGGGACGTGCCCGCGCACGCCGAGCCGGCCCGCGAGGCTGCGCCGGTTTGACTCGTGTTCGCAGACGCGTGAGCCCGCAATCCGGGATTACCGTCTGACCAGTAGGGTTGCGCTGCATGGGCGGCGCGACTGTTGTATGCTTTGCCAGCCGGTTGATCCGGCAATCAGTGCGTCTTCAGGGCGGGGTGAAATTCCCCACCGGCGGTATGCCGGCAACGCGAGAGCGTGAGCCGGCGAGCCCGCGAGCGCCCGCGTCGTCAAGGTGTTTGGATCTGTGCAACTACGTTGCATGGGACCCGAGTCAGTGCTTTGCATGGGACCGGAGTAACGCGCTAAAGCGTGAACTCCGGCCGACAGCTAAAGCACCAACTCTGGTCGACATGGGGTCAGCAGATCTGGTGAGAAGCCAGAGCCGACGGTTAGAGTCCGGATGGAAGAAGATGTGCAGATAGTCACGTTCGTTTCCGTGGCGCCGCTTGCAGCTTCGGGCGGTGCGCGAACGCTGCCTTGCGCGGCGCTCAACGGTGCGTCTTTGTCTGTTTGCAATGCCCTGAAACGTTTCTCGCCCAACTTTTGCGATGAGCGTTTCAACTATGTCTTTTGCTACTTTTCCTGCTCCTTCGACGATTGCGGATAGCGCATTCCTCGATCTCCCGCTGCTCGACACCGAAGCCGTTCCGCCGCGTATCGCCGCCGCCTTGCAAGCAATGCGCGATGGCCGCGCCGTCGTGCTGCAAGACGACCACGACCGCGAGAACGAAGCCGATCTGATCGTCTCCGCCGAGCGTCTGTCCGTCGAAACCATGGCGTTGCTGATCCGCGAATGCAGCGGCATTGTGTGCCTGTGCCTGCCCGACGAGAAGATCCGCGCGCTCGAACTGCCGCCAATGGCCGTCAACAACGAAAGCCGTCACGGCACCGCGTTCACGGTTTCTATCGAAGCACGCGAGGGCGTGACCACCGGCGTGTCCGCGCTCGATCGCGTGACGACGATTCGCGCCGCGATTGCCGATACGGCGAAGCCCGCCGATATCGTGCGTCCCGGCCATGTGTTCCCGTTGCGTGCGCAACCCGGCGGCGTGCTCGCGCGCCGCGGTCACACCGAAGGCACGGTGGACCTGGCGATTCTCGCGGGTCTGAAGCCGGCCGGCGTACTGTGCGAGCTGATGAACGCGGACGGCACGATGACGCGCGGCGCGGACGTGGAGCGCTTCGCCACGCAACACAATCTGCCGATGCTGACCATCGCCGAGCTGGTGGAGTTTCGTCAGGCGCTGGCGCAGGCGCGCGAATGCGTGGCCGACGAGGCTTGATACGCGAGGAGTGTGCGGGCGTGAGGTGACGTGTGCATACGTTATTGCGTCTCGTCTCATGCGTTGAGGCAAAAAAAGCCGGCAGTCTTCATTGAACTACCGGCTTTCTTATCGCCGCGAACGGCTACGACTGCACGTCACCGAATTCGCCGCGCATGCCCGCTTCGACCAGCGCGGGCAATTCATCCATATGCTGCATGATGCGCGTCATGCCCATCTTGCGCAGCGCGTCCGCGTAGCCATCGGGAATATGGCTCGCGCCGACGAAAGCGATCGTTTTCATACCCGCCGCCCGCGCTGCATTCAAACCCGCCACGCTGTCTTCCACCACGACGCATCGTGACGGCTCCACGCCCAGCGTCTTCGCGGCGAACAGATACACGTCGGGATAAGGCTTCGGGCGGGCCACCTGTTCCGCGCTGAAAATGCGTTCGCCGAAAATCTGCTGCAGACCCGCGCGCCGCACCGATGCATTCACGCGCGTCATGCGGCTGTTCGAGACGACGGCGGCCGGCAAGGCGACTCGTTGCAACGCGTCGCGCACGCCGTTGATCGGGCTGAGCGAAGCCGCGAGCGCGAGCTCGACGTTGTGTTCGATAGTGTCGAAAAAATTGGCGGGCAGCGTGATATCGAACGACCTCTCGATGCCTTCGAGAAAGCGCGACGTTTGCTGGCCAAAGGCCGTTTTGACGATGGGTTCGAATTCGAGGCCGGGGAACGTGGCGCTCAGCGTTTCGAGCATTACGCGGTCAGCGATGATTTCGCTGTCGACGAGCACGCCGTCGCAGTCACAGATGAGGTGGTCGATCATGCCTGGAAACGGAAAGCGAAGCGCATGGGGCAAGGCGATTGCAAGCGCATGCGCACAGAGTGAAAGCGTCATGATACGTGCTTTGGCGCCGCCCGCGCGGCGCCGCCGCTTTCCGTCGCGCCTCGGGCGCGTCCTTGACATGCCCCTGAGGCGGGTCTTAAGCGCGCGCCCGGATCAATGCACGTGCAGGTACAAATACAGACACGCTGCCGCCGCACCGCCCAGCAGCGGACCGCAAACCGGAATCCACGCATAGTGCCAGTCGCTATCGCGCTTGCCCGGAATCGGCAGCAGCGCGTGCATCAAACGCGGCGACAGGTCGCGTGCGGGACTCATCGCGTAGCCGGTCGGGCCGCCGAGCGAGATGCCGATGCCGAGCACCAGCAGGCCGACCGGCAGCGCGTCGAGCGCGCCGAGGCCGACTTGCGGCGAAGCCAGATACAGCACGCCGAGAATCAACACGAAGGTGGCGATCATTTCGGTGAGCAGGTTATGCGGCACGCTGCGAATCGCCGGCGCGGTGCAGAACACGCCGAGCTTTACGTCGGCATCGCCTTCTTTCGCGAAGTGCTGGCGATAGGCGACCCACACGAGCAGCGCGCCGGCCATGCCGCCGAGCATCTGCGCGGCCACATAGCCCGGCACTTTGGCCCACGCGAACTTGCCGGCCAGCGCGAGGCTGACGGTCACGACAGGATTCAGGTGCGCGCCGCTGAAGGACGCGGTGACGTAGACGGCGATGAACACGGCCATCGCCCAACCCATCACGATCACGATCAGATCCGCGCCTTTGCCTTTGGTCCGCGCAAGCAGCACGTTGGCAACGGCGCCGTCGCCGAGCAGCACCACGAGCGCCGTGCCGATGAATTCCGCAATGTAAGGATGCATCGTTGGTTATCCGAACTATAGTTGTCGGGGAAGCCGCGGGATAAGCGGCTTCTTATGTCGAGACAGGCGTGCTGGAAAAACGCGCTCAGGGCGTATCGGCCCAGGCCTTCGCGGCGCGGATCGCGCGCTTCCAGCCGTCGAGGCATGCCTTGACCTCGGCGTGCGGCAGGGCGGGCGTGAAGCGGCGGTCGAGTTTCCACTGGCTTTGCAGCTCGTCGACATCTTTCCAGTAACCCACCGCGAGACCGGCCAGATAAGCGGCGCCCAACGCGGTCGTTTCCGACACCTTGGGGCGCACGGCGTCGACGCCGAGAATGTCCGCCTGGAATTGCATCAGCAGATTGTTCGCGCAGGCGCCGCCGTCCACTCGCAATTCGCCGATGCGAATGCCGGAGTCGGCTTCCATCGCCTTCAACACGTCGAGCGATTGATAGGCGATCGAGTCGAGCGCGGCGCGTGCGATATGCGCCGACGACGTGCCGCGCGTCACGCCGAACAGCGTGCCGCGAGCGCGCGCATTCCAGTGCGGTGCGCCAAGGCCGGCGAAGGCCGGCACCAGATACACGCCGTCGCAATGCGGCACGCTGCGCGCCAGCGTTTCGATTTCAGCGGCGTTCTTGATGATGCCGAGGCCGTCGCGCAGCCATTGCACTACCGCGCCGCCAATGAAGATGCTGCCTTCCAGCGCGTAATTGATCTGGTCGCCGATCTGCCAGGCAATCGTGGTGACGAGATTGTTCTTCGATTCGATCGGCTTGTCGCCGGTGTTCATCACGAGGAAGCAGCCCGTGCCGTAGGTGTTCTTCACCATGCCCGACTCCGTGCACATCTGGCCGAAGAGCGCGGCGTGCTGATCGCCGGCGATCCCCGCGAGCGGAATCTTCGAAGCGAACACGGTGGTCTTGGTCGGGCCGTACGTTTCCGACGAAGCACGCACTTCCGGCAGCATGCTGCGTGGAATGTCGAGCGCTTCGAGCAGTTCGTCGTCCCACTTCAGCGAGTGGATGTTGAACAGCATCGTGCGCGACGCGTTGGTGACGTCGGTGATGTGCAGGCCGCCCTTGGTGAAATTCCACACCAGCCAGCTATCGACGGTGCCGAACGCAAGACGGCCCTGTTTGGCTTTTTCGCGCGCGCCCTCGACGTTGTCGAGAATCCAGCGGATCTTGGTGGCCGAGAAATACGAGTCGATCGGCAGGCCGGTTTTTGCGCGAACTTTTTCTTCGAGCCCCTGCTCTTTGAGCAGGTCGCAGAAGTCCGCGGTGCGGCGATCCTGCCAGACGATCGCGTTATAGACAGGATGGCCGGTTTCGCGATCCCACACGATGGTGGTTTCGCGCTGGTTGGTGATGCCGATCGCGGCGATCGAGGTGCCGTTCATGCCGGCGCGCGTCACGGCCTCGGCGGCGACGCCGGCCTGGGTCGACCAGATTTCCTGCGGATCGTGTTCGACCCAGCCCGGGCGCGGGTAGATTTGCCGGAATTCCTTCTGGGCGGTCGACATGATATTGCCGAGCCGATCGAACAGCATCGCGCGCGAGCTGGTGGTGCCTTGGTCAAGCGCGAGAATGTACTGATCCTGCATTGTCTCTTCTCCATGCGTTTCATGAATCGCCAGCGGGGTAACCGGCGACGGGAACGGCTTGTTGTTTTAAGCGGGCTGCAACAGTTTGTGGTGATGCGTCCCGGCTTGTTGCAGCCGAGGGGTGAAGCAATCCGGTTCGTTCAAATGCAGCGCGCGCCGCGTGCCGATGTCTGACTATGCGCTCTGTCGCGCGGGTTCGCGGGCGAACCATGCGTCGATATCGCGTGTGATCGAATCGAGCGTGCCCGGTTCGACGTGCAAGCCGAGTTTCGATCGGCGCCACAACACGTCTTGTGCGCTGCGCGCCCATTCGGTATCGCGCAGGTAAGTCAGTTCCGCTTCGTAAAGACCGGGCGCGAAGGCGCGGCCGAGCTCGGCCACGGAACGCGCATTGCCGATCACATGCTTGACGCGTGTGCCGTAGGCGCGGGCGAGGCGGTGCGCGAGGTCGGCCGGCAACCATGCATGCTGCTGCCTGAATTCGCCGAGAAAGCGCTCGAAGTTGGCGCCGGGCATATCGCCGCCGGGCAATGGCGCGCCGGCTGTCCATGACGATGCGTCGTGATGCAGCGCATGCGCGAGTTGGTCGACGGCTTCTTCCGCCAGTTTGCGGAAGGTGGTGATCTTGCCGCCGAACACCGACAGCAGAGGCGCTTCACCGGCGGGCGCGTCGAGTTCAAGCGAATAATCGCGCGTGACCGCGGACGGGTTGTCCGCGCCTTCTTCTTCGAGCAGCGGGCGTACGCCCGAATAGGTCCAGCGCACGTCGGCCGGCGAGATCTTCTGCTTGAAATAGCGGTTGATCGAGTCGCACAGGTATTGCGTTTCTTCGGCGTTTATCGCCACTTGCGACGGGTCGCCGCGATATTCGAGATCCGTTGTGCCGATCAGCGTGTAATCGTGTTCGTACGGAATCGCGAAGATGATCCGCTTGTCCGGATTCTGGAAGATGTACGCGTGGTCGTGTTCGAACAGACGCCGCGTGACGATGTGGCTGCCTTTCACGAGCCGCACGCTGTGCGACGCCGCGCGGCCGAGCGCGCCTTGCAGCAGTTCGCCGACCCACGGCCCCGCGGCATTCGCAATCGAGGCGGCGCGCACGTCCAGAATCGTGCCGTCGGCGCGTTTGAGTTGCGCGCGCCATTCGCCGCCGGCGCGCACGGCGCTCAACAGTTTCGTGCGGGTGAGAATTTTCGCGCCGCGCTCCTCGGCATCCAGCGCGTTCAGCACGACCAGCCGCGCGTCGTTGACCCAGCCGTCCGAGTACACAAAGCCGCGCTTGATCGAATCGACGAGCGGCGCGCCCGCCGGATGGTTGCGCATCACGATGCCGCGCGAGCCGGGCAGCAGTTCGCGTTTGGCCAGATGGTCGTACAGGAACAGACCGGCGCGGATCAGCCAGGCCGGGCGCAGGTCGGGCATGTGCGGCATCACGAAGCGCAGCGGCCACATGATGTGCGGCGCGGCGCGCAACAGCGTTTCGCGCTCCTGCAGGGCTTTGCGCACCAGCCCGAACTCGCGGTATTCCAGATAGCGCAGCCCGCCGTGAATCAGCTTGGTACTGGCCGACGACGTATGCGCCGCCAGATCGTCCTGTTCGCACAGCAGAACCGACAGGCCGCGGCCCGCCGCGTCGCGAGCGATGCCGGCGCCGTTGATCCCGCCGCCCACCACGAGCAAATCGTATCTTGAGCCTTGCGTCACCTGCTGTGTCCCCTACGTCGATCTGGAAAGCCGTTTGGAAAATCTATCGAACCGATAGTGTTCGTTTGCGAACTTTAATGAACATATTCGAAAAAGTAAAGTTCGGATTGTCTGGCTGACCCTCTAACGGTCGTCCGGGTAGTGGCGCAACGCGCAGCCACGGACGATACTCTCGGCAGCAGCCATTTCGAGGTGAATTCATGCGTGGACTTTTGATGATCGGCGCCGCAGCGCTTCTCGCGGGGTGCGTCAGCTCGCCGAGCCTGAGCGGAACGAGGGGCGCACCGTCGTTCGTGTCGTTGCAACAGATGTGCAGCGCCCAGACAGTCGACTATGGCAACGACGCCCAAGGCGTCTACGCGGCCATGTTCGACGCGTATGTGGCGAACCGGCACGGCAAGTTGTCGAAGGACGATTTCTGTGCATTCCAGACGTCGATCGCGCAGCGTTACACGAGCCAGGGCGCGAGCACCGATCCGCAAATCCGTAATCAGTGGGTGACGTTCTTCACCGACCAGCGCGCCAGGGCGTTGAGCTGGCGCGCGGCTGTGGATCCGACCTTGCGTAACGGCTGAGCCTGGCGCGTGCGCCTGCTGTCTTGCCGAGCGCCGCCGTTGGCTGAACGGCGTTGCGCGTAGCCGGCGCTAGCCGCGCTGCGGCTGCGCGCCGCGCCACAGCATGCGGCGAATTTGCGCGAATACGGCTTCGCGCGTCGGCGTATTGAGGGCGTCGGGTTGTTGCGCCTGCGGCAACGGCAACTGATCGGCCAGCGCCAGCATGGTGAAGCCGTGCAGACTGGCCCAATACGCGTAGCCGATCAGCCGTGGATCGCCTTCCAGAATGCCCGCCGCGACGAGCCGCTCGAAATGCGCGCCGAGCATGCGCCACGCGCGCTGTGACGCCGCGGCGAGTTCCGGGTAGACGCTGTCCCGCTGGGTCAGGTCGAACATCAAACGGTAGGCGTGCGGTTCGTCGAGTGCGAAAGCGACGTAGGCTTCGCTCACCACGGAATGATCCGTTTCCGTGGCGGCCTCCGCTGCCGCTTCGAGGCGTGCCGCGAAACGATTGAATGCGGCTGAGCGGACCATCGCGAGAATCTCGTCCTTGTCGCGGAAGTAGCGATAGGGCGTCATGGCACTACACCGCAGTTCTTTTGCCAGTTCGCGCATCGTCACGCCCTCGGCGCCGCGCGTGGCGAACGCATTCTCGGCCACATGCCGCATGGCTTCGCGGAATTGGCGAATGTCGTCGGGGGAGAGCGTTTTGGGCATGCGCGAAGGCAGAAAGTCCGTCGCGTCAATTTACTGCGTAAATGAGGCGGGCACAATAAAGCAGGACGCTAGGTGGCGTCCTGCTTTTCACGCGAAGAATATTTGGGCGGTCTCAACGCAGCACAACCGCACGATCAAAGCGCCGTGTGCTGCGCGCCTCTCCCCTTTTGGGACATAAACTGCCCGTTCAACGGAGAGACGCGGTGAAACCGGGAAAACTAGGAAAGACGCTTGATGGCCCGCAATGCGCTGTCGCCGGTTTCAGTCACGCGCCATTGTTCGTTGCCTGACGCGAGCCGTTCCAGTTCCACCAACTGACGTTCCAGCAGGGCGTCGAGTTCTTCTCGCTCCATGTCGACCTGATTGGGAGCGTCCTTGACGAGCAACAACGTAGCGAATTCATGCGGACTCAGCATCGTTCTCTCCATGTCAGGCAAACGCGGACGGCCTTGCCGGCGACTGGCTCAAGCCAGTGAGTCCGCAAAGGATCAGGCGGGAGGTACGGCTCACGACAGTTTCACGCAACCGGCGCTACGCGGAACGCGCAACGAACGCCGGGGAACTGGAGTGTAGTCAACCGCACGTTAAACACCAAATCGGCCCCAGTAAATTTTCCCTTTGACAATTGGGCGCCTCAGCGGCGGTTGGGAGCCGCCGTCAGTTCCTTGATTTCACTCGAAGTTTTTCGTGCGCTGCAGCATGGCGGAGAATGCCTGGCCTCACTCGGCCACATATACCTGGCAGTTGGCGGCGGCGAGCGTTTCGGTCATCGCGGCGGGCGGCGCCATGTCCGTGAACAGGGCGTCGATCTGATCGAGATGGCCTTGGCGAACCAGCGCGGGGCGGCCGAATTTCGAGTTGTCGGCGGCGAGGAAAACGGTGCGCGCGTGCTGGATGATCGCTTCGGCCACGCGAACTTCGCGCGTGTCGAAGTCGCGCAGCGTGCCGTCCGTTTCGATGCTCGACGTGCCGACGATCGCAAAGTCCACCTTGAACTGGCGGATGAAATCGATCGCCAGTTCGCCGACAATCCCTTTGTCCCACGGCCGCACGATGCCGCCCGTCACCAGCACCTCGCAATCCGGATAGCCGCTCATCATGCTGGCGACGTTCAGATTGTTGGTGATCACGCGCAGCCCGCGGTGGCGATTGAGCGCGCGAGCCACTTCCTCCGTGGTGGTGCCGAGGTTGATGAAGAGCGAGGCCTGATCGGGAATGTGAGTGGCCACTAGCGCCGCAATGCGCCGCTTTTCTTCGTGGAACATGCGCTGACGCGCAGTGTAGGAGACGTTTTCGGAACTGGTCGGAAGACTGGCGCCGCCGTGATAACGGCGCAGCAGATTCATGTCGGCGAGCCAGTTGACGTCGCGGCGGATCGTCTGCGGCGTCACGTCGAAGTGCGCCGCGAGGTCGTCCACGGTCACGAAGCCGTCGCGTTGCACCCACTCCAGCAGTTCCTGTTGCCGGGCATTGAGAGTCAGGCGGGGGTCTCGGGTCATGTGTCTCGGTTCGTGGGATTTTTGTCGGCGCTGCCCGCCGCCGGCGCGCCAGGGCTCGACCGGTGGGCGGGTGATGCGTGAACGGGGTGAGCGTATTGTAAGACCATCACGCGCACTGTCTGCCAAGTCGTGCGACATGCATGAGATGCAACACGACGGCGGTACGATCCATTCAGGCGTTTTGCGCATTTATTCATTTGATAAATGAATTTGTTTTTTGGGCCGGATCACGATGCAATCCCGAATTCCGCGTTGACTTGTGCTTCACTCCATCTACCCCATTCGCCCCGTTTCCATTGGTTCCGCGTTCCGCAAGCCGGGCCGCGCTTTCTAGAGTGTTCGACATGACTGGCTTCAACTGGCAAAACCCTTACCCGACACCGCGTCTGCCTGTGTTCGCGCGCAACATCGTTTCGACTTCGCATCCGCTCGCCGCGCAAGCCGGGCTGCGCATGCTGTGGAAAGGCGGCAATGCCGTCGATGCGGCGATCGCGGCCGCCGCCGCCATCACGGTGGTCGAGCCGGTATCGTGCGGGCTTGGCGGCGACGCCTTCGCGCTGGTGTGGGACGGCAAGAAGCTGCATGGCCTGAACGCCTCGGGTGTGTCGCCGGCGGCGTGGAACGTCGACTACTTCAAGCGCAAATACGGCGAGGAAAACGGTCTCGCGAAGCAGCCCAAGCGCGGCTGGGACGCGGTGACGGTGCCGGGCGTGATCGCCGGCTGGGAGGCGCTGCATCAGAAATTCGGCACGCTGCCGTTCGCCGACCTGATGGAGCCGGCCATCGAAATCGCCGAGCGCGGGCATGCGGTGGCGAGCATCGTCGCCTACAAGTGGGCGGCAGCCGTGCCGGAACTGAAGGACCTGCCGGGCTTCGCCCAAACTTTCATGCCGCGCGGCCGCGCGCCGGAAGTGAGTGAGCTGGTGCGCTTTCCCGGCCATGCGAAGACGCTGCGCAAGCTCGCCGAGCAGGGCCCGCGCGCGTACTACGAGGGTGAAATCGCCGAACGGATCGCCGCATTTTCGCGCGAAGGCGGCGGCGCGCTGACCGCCGACGATCTGCGCAACTACCGCGCGGATTGGGTCGAACCGATCGGCAAGGACTATCGCGGCTACACGGTGCACGAGATTCCGCCGAACGGGCAGGGAATTGCGGCGCTGATCGCGCTGGGCATCCTCGAAAAATTCGACGTGAAGGAGCTGGCGGTCGACAACGTCGAGTCGCAGCACTTGCAGATCGAAGCGATGAAGCTGGCGTTCGCCGACGTCTACCGCTACGTTGCCGATCCGCGTTCGATGGACGTCACGCCCGAGCAGATGCTCGACGACGCATACCTCACCTCGCGCGCGAAACTGATCGATCACAAGCGCGCCACGCACTTCAACTTCGGCATGCCGAAGGCCGGCGGCACCATCTACATGTCGGTGGCGGACGAGCGCGGCATGATGGTCAGCTTCATCCAGTCGAACTACATGGGCTTCGGCTCGGGCATCGTGGTGCCGGATAGCGGTATCGCCATGCAGAATCGCGGCTGCGGTTTCTCGATGGATCCGAAGTCGCCGAACGTGGTGGAAGGCGGCAAACGGCCGTTCCACACGATCATCCCGTCGTTCCTCACGCAGCAGGTGAACGGGCAGCAGGAAGCGGTGATGAGCTTCGGCGTGATGGGCGGCGACATGCAGCCGCAAGGTCATCTGCAATCCATCGTGCGGATGCTCGACTACGGTCAGCAGCCGCAGGCCGCGTGCGACGCGCCGCGCTGGAAGGTCAATCGCGACTTCACGATCGACATCGAATCGACGCTCGATCCGAAGACCGCCGAGGCCTTGCAGAAGCTCGGCCACACCATCAAGTCGGTCGACGATCCGTACATGGACTTCGGCTCCGGCCAGTACATCTGGAAGCTCGATCGCAACGATCCGGAGCGCGGCTATGTGGCGGCGAGCGACAGCCGCCGCGACGGGTTGGCCGCCGGGTTCTAGAAAAGGCATCCATCAGCGAAACGGCCGCCCGTTGAGGCGGCGCTTCGCCGCGCACGCACGCGAGGCTTCGTGCATCGCTCGCGGCGGCGCGATTGATCGACTGCCGCGGCAAGGTATCGCGCGAATCAGCTACACCGGACGCCAGCGGCGCTTCTGGCACACCCGGTATCGGGCATCAGCATCAGACAGGCAGGAGATATCATGCAGACCCCCGCGTCGCCGTCGGCGACCACTTCCGCGCATTCCCCGACTGCGCCGCTTTCCAAAGCGATGGTACGGCGGATCGTGTTTTCATCGTCGGTCGGCAATGCGCTCGAGTGGTTCGACTTTCTGGTCTACGGATACTTCGCGACCATCATCGCCAAAGAGTTTTTCCCGATGCAGGACGAGTGGCTCTCCACGCTGCTCGCCATTGCCACCTTCGGCATTTCGTTCCTGATGCGGCCGCTGGGCGCGGTCGTACTGGGTATCTACGGCGACCGCAAAGGCCGCAAGGCGGCGCTGACGCTCGCCATCGCGCTCATGATGGTCGGCACCTTCACGATGGCGGTGATGCCGCCATATGCAACCATCGGCATGGCGGCGCCGATCCTGATTCTGCTCGCGCGGCTCGTGCAAGGCTTCGCGGTGGGCGGCGAGTTCGGCAGCGCGACGGCCTTCATGGTCGAACATAGCGCGTCGCGCCGCGGCTACTACGCCAGCTGGCAGTTCGCGAGCCAGGGTCTCGCCGCGATCACGGCGGCCGCGTTCGGCTCGCTGCTGACCGCGTGGCTACCGCCCGCGCAACTGAACGACTGGGGTTGGCGCATGCCGTTCGTGTTCGGCTTGCTGGTCGGCCCGGTGGGCTATTACATCCGTTCGCATCTCGACGAGACACCCGAATTCCTCGCGCTGCGCGAGGCGCGTGAGGCTGGCGGTGCGCGCACGGAGGCGAGCGGCGAGAAGGACGCCTCGTTCGCCAGCCAGTGGGTCAACCTGCTGCTCGCCGTTGGTATCGTCGCGCAATCCACGGTCGGTGTGTATGTGCTGCAACTCTACATGCCGATGTATGCGGTCAAGCAGTTGCACATGCCGGCGGCGGCATCGTTCGGCGTGGTGGTGCTCAACGGCGGCCTGCAATTCCTGCTTTCGCCAGTCATGGGCGCATGGTCCGATCGGATCGGCCGGATTCGCATCATGCTGACCACGTCGATCCTGATGGGCGGGCTGATCTATCCGATGTTCGCACTGCTGCAGACTCATCCGACCATCGGCTGGCTGCTGCTGTTGCAGGGCACCGCAGGAATTTTCAAGGCGGCCTATTCCGGGCCCATGCCCGCGTTGATGTCGGAGATCTTTCCTACCCAAGTGCGCTCGACGGGTCTTTCAATCGGTTACAGCATTGGCGTGACGATCTTCGGTGGCTTTGCGCCCACGATTGTCGAAACGTTCATTCATTTGACCGGCGACAAACTTGCGCCAAGTTACTACGTGCTGATTGCCGCGGTGCTGTCGGGCCTCTCGCTCGTCGTCGTAGCCTGGCGTATGCGCCGCATGCGTCTGATGCAGGGCGTTCAGCCCGCCTGACCGGCAAGGCGGCCGGCGCCGAACCGAGGCGCCGACGGGCCTGCCTGACATGATCGGCGAGGCATCGTTGCAGACTTGAGCCAGCTCTTCGAGCTGGCTTTTTTTGTGCCTTGACGCCGCTATTTTGTCCGACTGAATGTTTCGACTATCGAGGAATTGGAACTGCGGCGGACCGGCATGGTCTGTGCTGGGTTATCTGCAGAGTTGTGAAACACCGGCTAAGATGCAAGATACAAGGGGTTAACTCTAATTCAAGGCGCTGTATCTGACACGGCAGACCGTTCGGGCGAGAGCGGGCTGTTTCGAGCACGCTCCACGAGTCGATACAGCTTTCGGAGCAAGACACGATGCACACTGAGCTGAACCATGTCATGCCCTGGCGGATCGAGGATATCGACCTCACCCGCATCGATCGGCAAAAGGCCGTCGCTAACGAAGACTTGCTGCTGCTGCTGTGCGCGTCTTCGTTTATCGAAAGCGGCTCCGATCTGTACACCAGCAACCTGAGCACGTTTTTCAACGGCGATCCCGAAGTCTCGGCCTGGCTCAACCAGGAGTGGGAGCCCGAAGAACTGCAGCACGGCCGCGCGCTCAAGACGTATATCGCTTACGTGTGGCCCGAGTTCGACTGGGACACGGCGTTTCGCAATTTCATGGAAGAGTACTCGCTGACCTGTTCAGTGGAGGATTTCGAAAAGACCCGCGCGCTCGAGATGGTCGCGCGCTGCGTGGTGGAAACCGGTACGGCAACGCTGTATCGCGCGATCGGCGAATGCTCGGACGAGCCGGTGCTCAAGCAGATCACCGACAACATCCGCACCGACGAAGTCCGTCACTACAAGCACTTTTTCAAGTACTTCAAGAAGTACAACAAGATCGAAGGCAACGGCCGGCTTGCTGTGCTGGGCGCGCTGATGCGCCGCGTCATAGAGATCAAGAACGAGGACTCCGAGATCGCCTTGCGGCACGTCTTCGCGGTTCGTTATCCGGAGCGCGTGCACGACTCGGCCTATAACCGCGAGCGCGCGGCACGTATCAATGCGTTGGTGCGGCGCAATCTGTCGGCCGACATGTGTGTGAAGATGCTGCTCAAGCCGCTCGATCTGCCGGCGAGGATCCAGCCGGGTGTGCATTACCCGCTCGCCAAGATTACGCAGCACGTGTTCTTCCGCTGATTCACGGTCGATGTCCGGCGTCGATGTACGGCGTTGCAAATGGCCCGCTCATGCGGGCCATTTGCTTCCCGGTGCATGATGCGGGCTTGTTCCCCCGGACTTGTTGACCAGACTTGTCCACCTCTAACCGGATCGAGACGATGAGCGATACTCCTGCCCCCGAACGTCCGCTCGAACACAACGTGTTCGATGAATGGCCCGATGCCGTGCGCGTTTTGTTCGACGGTTCGTCGCTTGCGAGCAAGACGGGTTTTACGGCGTCGTTGCTGAGCGTCGATGCGAATGGCCATGTGCGCACGTCGCTGCTCGGCGTCGGCGAGTTGTATGCGCCGGATTCGCGCACGCTATGCATCGCGTTGTGGCCGCAAGCGAGGGCGACGCGCGCCATAGCGCAAAGCGGACGGGCGGCGCTTACCTTTGTCTGCGACGAAGCGTTCTATCAGGTGCAACTGCTGATGACGCCGCTGGCGAGCGTTGCCGGCGACGCCAGCGGGCTCGTCTATCTGCACGGTTCGATCGACACCGCGGAGGCGCAAAGCGTCCGTTATGCGCGCCTGACTAGCGGCATTACGTTCGAACTGGAAGGGGAGGGAAAGGCGGTGCTCGATCGATGGGAACAGCAGATCGAGCACCTGAAGCAAGCCGCGGCTGCGGCCGGCCGGTAGTCCTTCTTCGCGTGAGGGCAGCGGCCGGGGAAGGCGGCCGCTTGGGATCTAAGTGCAGAGGCTTAACGCAAAGGTTCGAAGCGGAGCCCCAACACGGAACCTCAACGCAAAGGCCCAGCGGAAAGGCTCAACGCAAAGGCTCAGCGCAGAACCTCAACGCCCGCGCTGACCACTGCGCGTGGGCTGGCCACCGCGCGGCGCGTCGTTGCGCGGCTTAGTGCCACCCAGCAACGCACCCGGATTGCCGCCTTGCGGCTTCGCAGCCTGCGGCTTGCGCGGCGCATGCTGCGCAGCGCTGCCTTCATGCGCGACGGCACGCGGCCGGTCGTCATGACGCTGGCCGTCACGACGCGGCTGACCGTCGTTGCCGGCCGGCTTCGCACCCTGCGGCTTCGGCTGCTGTTGACCGTTCGCTGGGCGCTGACCCGACCGCTGCGCCGGTTTCGCGGAACCGGCTCCGCCGCGCCTTGCATCGTCACGCTTCGGTGCGCCTTGACCCTGACGCGGCGAGCGGCCACCGCCGCCACCACCACCCTGGCCGCGACGCAGGATCGGCTCCGGCTTCGCGGTCGGGTCCGGTTCGAAACCGGCGACCACTTCCTGCGGCACCGGACGCTTGATCAGCTTCTCAATGTCCTTCAGCAGTTGCAGTTCGTCGACGCATACCAGCGAGACTGCTTCGCCCGTCGCGCCTGCGCGGCCCGTGCGGCCGATGCGGTGCACGTAGTCTTCCGGCACATTCGGCAGATCGTAGTTGACCACGTGCGGCAATTGATCGATATCGATGCCGCGCGCGGCGATGTCGGTCGCGACCAGTACCTGCAGCGTGCCGTCCTTGAACTCGGCAAGCGCCCGTGTGCGGGCCGACTGGCTCTTGTTGCCGTGAATCGCCAGGGAGTTGATGCCGTCCTTGGTCAACTGCTCGGCAAGACGATTGGCCCCATGCTTGGTGCGCGTGAACACCAGCACCTGGAACCAGTTGTGCTGCTTGATCAGATGCGTGAGCAATTCGCGCTTCTTGTCACGATCCACCGGGTGAATCTTCTGCGCGACCGATTCCGCCGTCGTATTGCGGCGCGCGACTTCGATCAGCGCGGGCGAGTCGAGCAGGTTGTCGGCGAGCGTCTTGATCTCGTCGGAGAAGGTGGCCGAGAACAGCAGGTTCTGACGCTTCGGCGGCAGCTTGGCGAGCACCCGCTTGATGTCGTGGATGAAGCCCATGTCGAGCATACGGTCGGCTTCGTCGAGCACGAGAATCTCGAGATGCGACAGGTCGATGGTCTTCTGCTGCATGTGGTCGAGCAAACGACCCGGCGTCGCGACGACGATATCCACGCCGCTGCGCAGTGCGCCGATCTGCGGATTGATGCCAACGCCGCCAAACATCACGGTCGACTTCAGCTTCAGATACTTGCCGTAAGCGCGCACGCTTTCTTCCACCTGCGCGGCCAGTTCACGCGTGGGCGTGAGGATCAGCGCGCGCACGGCGCGCTTGCCCGAGCCGTTTGCAACGGCGGGTGAGGAGTTCAGACGTTGCAGGATCGGCAACGTGAAGCCGGCGGTCTTGCCGGTGCCGGTTTGCGCACCGGCCAGCAGGTCGCCGCCGTTGAGCACAGCGGGAATCGCTTGCGTCTGGATCGGAGTCGGTGTGGTGTAGCCAAGTTCGTGTACAGCGCGGACTAACGGTTCGGACAAGCCGAGAGAATCAAAAGACATAAAAGCTCTTTGCAATGCAGTTTCGCGAACGGCACAAATGGGCCAAGGCAGGCATAAAAGCGGCATGAACACGCCCGCATGGCGTGTTCGAGGCCCAAGCCCACTTCCGGTCGCAGAGAAATCGGCGGCACGCGGGAAACGCGTGCCGAATGCTTCAACGCGCTATGCAGACACGTTGACTGGCCTTAAGTTGCATTTCGCCGCCGTGGGATGTCACGCGACGTAGCGCGCAACACTGACGAATTGACACAGACTGCCCGCCAGTACGAACAGGTGCCAGATACCATGTCCGTGCCGGATGCGCTCGTCGTTGATGAAAAAGTAGATGCCGGCGCTGTAGATGACTCCGCCGGCCACGAGCCAGGCGGTACCCGCTGCCGGTAAGGCTTGCACCAGCGGGCGGACGGCAACGAGCGCGAGCCATCCCATCAACACATACAGCACCATCGAAACGCTGCGGGTGCGTCGCCCCAGCGTCAATTCCTGCACGATGCCGAGAGCGGCGAGCCCCCAGCTTACGCCGAATAGCGACCAGCCCCACGGTCCGCGCAATGTGACGAGCGTGAACGGAGTGTAGCTGCCGGCGATCAGCAGGTAGATCGCCGAATGGTCGCATTTCTGCAGGACCGCTTTCACGCGCGGACTGCGCACGCTGTGGTAAAGCGTGGAGATAGCATACAGCACGAACAGCATCGCGCCGTACACGCTGAAGCTGACCACCTTGTACGCGTCGCCGTCGAGCGCGCCCATCGTGACGAGCGTTGCAAGACCCGCCACCGACAGCACGGCGCCGACGAGGTGGGTAATGCTGTTGAAACGCTCACCGACATGCACGACTCTTTCCTCCTGCGCGGTTTCATAAGGACATATATATCCATATGATACCGGTCCTGAAAAAACGAAGGGCGCGGCCGCGAATTCCGCAGGCCGCGCCCCGGGTGCAACGAACGCTGCTTAGTCGAGCGGCGCCGAACGCAAATCGGACACTTGCTGCGGCGACACGGCCGTACCGTGGTTGCCCCACGACATACGGATGTACGTCACAACGGCTGCCACTTCCTGATTCGACAGCGCTTGCGCGAACGGCGGCATGCCGTACGGATGCGGGTTGGCGTCCGTGCTCGGCGGGTAACCGCCGTTCAGCACCATACGGATCGGGTTGACCGCCGACGGCATCTGGATCGACTGGTTGTTCGCGAGCGGCGGGAAGGCCGGCGGCATGCCGAGGCCGTTTTCCGCGTGGCACTTCGCGCAGTTGTCAGCGTAGATCTTCTGACCTTGCTTCAACAGTTCGCCGCCGAACTTTTCCGACGTTTCGAGCTGCAACGGTTCCGGTGCTTCGCTCTTCTGCGGAATCGTCTTCAGGTACGTGGCCATCGCGTTGATGTCCTCGTCCGACATGTATTGCAGGCTGTTGTGAACCACTTCAGCCATCGGACCGAACACGGCGCCGCGGTTCGACACACCGGTCTTCAGCAGATCGGCGATGTCTTTGGTTTCCCAGTCGCCCAGGCCGGCTTCCTTGTTCGACGTGAGCGACGGCGCGTACCAGTTCTGCAGCGGGATCAGGCCGCCGGCAAACGCGGCCGAGCTGACCGGGCCGCCCATCGCGTTGATCGACGTGTGGCACATGCCGCAATGGCCGAGGCCTTCGATCAGGTAAGCGCCACGGTTCCACTCGACCGACTTGGTCGGATCCGGCTTGTACTCGCCTTCACGGAAGAACAGCGTACGCCAGCCGATCAGCATGTTGCGCTGGTTGAACGGGAATTTCAGTTCGTGCGGACGGCTCGGCACGTTGACCGGCGTGACCGAACGCAGATACGCGTAGATCGCGTCCGAGTCGGCGCGCGTGACCTTCGTGTAGCTGGTGAACGGGAAGCCCGGATACAGCAGGCTGCCGTCTTTCGAACGGCCGGTGTGCATGGCGCGGTAGAAGTCGTCCTGCGTCCACTTGCCGATACCGTACTGGTCGTCAGGCGTGATGTTCGGCGTGAACATGGTGCCGAACGGCGTAGCCATGGGCAGGCCGCCGGCGAACTGCTTGCCGCCGCGCACCGTGTGACAGGCGATACAGTCGCCGGCGCGGGCGAGGTACTCGCCTTTCTTGATCAGCGCGGCCTGGTCGGCGGGCGTTGCCGCCATGGCCGTGCCGTTATGCAGGTTGTCGCCGCCCGACCACAGGACGGGAACGAGTGCGGCAGCCGCAACGACGACGACTGCCGAGAGGGCGAACAAAGACTTGCGTTTCATTTGAGTGTCTCTCCCGGTGCCTTATTGCGGTTCGCTGCCGCAGGCAAGCGGAGTCTTCATCGAGCGGGCCGGAGCCGGCACGGGGTTTTGTGGAGCCTGTTGCGTGGAAAGCCATGCAGCAACGGCGTTCACGTCTTCATCAGTCAGGCGCGTGGCGATGGTGTGCATGCAATCAGGCGCAATGGCGTGACGCGAGCCCGAGCGCCATGCGCCGAGCTGCGCGCTGATGTAGTCGGAGTGCAGACCGACCAGACCCGGAATAGCCGGTTCCATGCCGGTCAAACCCTTGCCGTGGCAAGCCGCGCAAGCCGGAATCTGCTTCGAGGCGTCGCCGTTCAGCACGATCTGCTGGCCGCGCGCGAGCGTGCTCGCCGACACCGTCGGCTTGGCCGGCGGCGGATACGGCGGACGCTGCTGCGAGAAGTACGTGGCGATCTGATGAAGGTAGTCGTCTGAGAGATACGTGACGAGGTAGTTCATGGGCGGGTACTTGCGGCGCCCTTCGCGGAAGTTCTGCAACTGGTTGTACAGATAGTCGGCCGGCTTGCCCGCGAGGCGCGGAAAGTAGTCGTTGTCGGTACCTTGGCCGTGAGTGCCGTGGCAGGCCGTGCAGCCTTGCACGCGCGCTTCCATCGTGTCGGGGGCCTTCGGTTGAGTCTGCGCTTTCGCAGCGCTATAGACACCCGCGGAGCCGATCAGCAGAAGGGCAAGCAACGGGCGGAAAATGCGTCTTGAAGACACGCGTAACTCCATCAAAATCGGGGACCTGACCGAACTTCGAGCGGCTCGGTGTGAAGGGCAGCCGGCGCTGCGGCGACGCAGCATTCTATCATCGAAGGGTGATGGTGACTATTTGCCTCATTAGAGAAGGTTCCGGCTGTCACAGCTATGCGACAGTTTGACGCGCAGCGCTGCTTCGGGCTACCTGTCGATCATCTGAATTTGCCTGCGCAATCAAGGGGCAAGCGCCGAATGCAGACGATCTATCCACAAAGCAGGTGGAACCGATGCCCGTACCAGCCATCGAAGCGTACACTTCCAGGCCCGCTGGCCTCCACCCGGCCGGGAATGCCCCGGGTCCAACGTCCACTGTTTTCCTGATCATCCCCTATCGGCCTCACATGAAGCTACCGAAATTTTCCCGTCCGGCGCTGCGAGCGTCGATGCTCGGCGCCGCGGCGCTAGTCGTGACGTCCACGGCGTTCGCCCATGCACATCTGATCTCGAGCCAGCCCGCGGCAAACGCCGAAGTCGTCGCGCCTACCGAAGTGACGATCCATTTCACTGAGCCGCTCGAACCGGCTTTCAGCAAGATCGCGCTTGCCGACGCGAGCGGTAACGCGGCCGCGCCGGCTGCGTCGCAGGTCGACGCGAGCGACGCCAGGGCCATGCATCTGCCGCTGCCGCAGTTGGGCGCCGGGCGCTATGCGGTGCACTGGACGGCGGTAGCCACGGACGGCCACCGTACCCAAGGCGACTTTGCGTTCATCGTCAAATGAGCATCGACGGACTCTCGATCGGGCAGGTCGCAATGGCCGCGCTCATGAATGTCGCGTTTGCGTTTGCCGTTGGTTCCGCGTTGCTCGGCGCGTGGCTCGCGAAGGACGCCCAGCAGAAGATCTCACCCGCGCGTCCCGCGTGGTTGCGCGCGCAACGCTCGATGTTGACGGCCACGGTCGTGCTGGTGCTCGCGGATCTCGGCTGGCTGTTGTATCAGGCGGCGTCGATGGGCGGTGTCGCATTGCCGGCCGCGATCGGCGTGGTGCCGACCGTGCTCACGCAAACCCATGTCGGCTATGGCTGGAGCCTCGCGTTTGCCGGCGCGCTGATGCTGCTCGGCACGGCGATGGCCAGTCATACCGGCATGCTGCGCAATGCGCTGCTGTGGCTGGCCGTGATCGCGGTCGCCGCGGGCAAGGCGTCACTAGGGCATGCGGCCGATGCCGGGCCCGCCTCGGCCGCAATCGCCATGCAAACGCTGCACGTGCTCGTCACCAGCGTGTGGGGCGGGCTGGCGATGGCGGCGGGGCTTGCGGTTCTGCCGGCGCTCGGTACTTCGACCGCGCGCGGCATGTTGATCCGCACGGCGACTCAGGTGTCGAACGTTTCGGTGGTGGCCGTTGCGCTGGTGCTGCTCTCCGGCATCTTCAACGCGGTGCGGGGTTCGGGCGGCTCGTTCGAGGCGATCGAGCTGAGCGCGTGGGGCCATGTGCTGATGCTCAAGCTCGCGCTTGTCGCACTCGCGCTCGTGCTCGGCGGACTCAACCGCTTTTCGGCGCTGCCGCGCCTGCGCCGGACGGCTTCGACAATGGACGCCCATACGTTCGTCAACGTGTTGTATCTGGAAGCGCTGGCAATGATCGGCGCATTCGTCGTGGCGGCCGCGCTGTCGCATAGCGTGCCGGCGTTTGCTGCGCTCGGTTGAGGCCGTGGCGCGAGAGGGTGGGCGGCTCACGTGGCATGAAGGCCGCCATGCCGCCTGGGCCGCAGGCGCGTCCGCCGTGGCTCGGTGCTGCGAAGACTCGCACGCGTCCTGCAAGCCGCAAAAAGCGCCGCACGGCAAACACGTGCGGCGCAATCCACGGAATCGCCTCGCGGTCGCCGGCAATCCGTTACTGCTCTTCAGGCGGCGACCATGTGGCTTGCCCGCTCCAGTGTCTCCTCCGGAAACATCTCCTGCTGCAACTCGCCGGCGTCGCTGAACCACTGGCAGATCAGCCAGTTGCCCGGCGCGAACAGCACGGGCCCGCTCCAGGTCACGGTCATCGGGCGGCCGCCTGACTTGAGCTTCAGGACGTCGCCCGAGCGATACGCGGGTTTCGTGCGCTTCGTGAGACGCCTGGGCAGCCGCATGATGGCCCTCCGCTTATTCGAAGCCGAGCCGATGTCCGAGGATCGGCGCGCAAAAGAGCGCGATGGCGCAGCCCGCGGCTTTGCCTTCGAGTTCGGCGCCGGCGGCGCGCATCCCGTACGTATGTGTCAGCAGATCAAACAGTTGCGGCAGGCAGTAGACCACCGCGGCGCCGATGAAGCATTTCTCGACGGTCGAGATGCGCCAGCCGCGCTCGAATGCCAGCGCCGCGCCGATGATGCGCAGCACGCCGAACACCACCAGCGCGCCGACGGCGGCCTGTTCGCGCAACAGATAGTCAGGAAGGAATTCGCCCATGATGTACCCCGATGCATTTGTCGTTTGAATGCATTTGAGCAAGGAGTGGGCCATGCGTATGTCCGATGCCGAACAAACGGTGCGAGAGCCTTGATGGATAAGGCTTTATGGGGAGGTTTGCAGGGCGGGGAAGGGCTGGGAAGCGCCTGTTTCGGGCCCTTCGGTCCGGGATGTTACGTAACTGCGACGCCAGGCGCGTCACGTCACCGTAACGCGCTCGGCGCGTCTCACGAGAACGCTTGAAAACGCCGACGTCAAAACACGAACGTCCGCGCCAATCGGAAACGCCGCCCACGGGCGGCGTTCTTTCACCTGATTACCATTCGGCGACGCTGCCGTCTTCATGGCGCCACACCGGATTGCGCCAGCGGTGGCCGACCTTCGCCATCTCCCGCACTTTCTCCTCGTTGACCTCGACGCCGAGCCCCGGGCCCTGCGGAATCGACACGAAGCCGTCTTCGTACTTGAAGACCTCCGGGTTCCTGATGTAGTCGAGCAGATCGTTGCCCTGGTTGTAGTGGATGCCGAGACTCTGTTCCTGGATGAATGCGTTGTAGCTCACCGCGTCGATCTGCAGGCAGGTCGCCAGAGCGATCGGGCCGAGCGGGCAATGCAGCGCGAGTGCGACGTCGTAGGCTTCGGCCATCGACGCGATCTTGCGGCATTCGGTAATGCCGCCCGCGTGCGACGCGTCCGGCTGGATGATGTCGACGTAGCCGCCCGACAGAATATGCTTGAAGTCCCACCGCGAATACAGCCGCTCGCCCAGCGCGATCGGCGTATTGGTCTGGTTGACAATGTCGCGCAGCGCTTCGGCGTTTTCCGACAGCACCGGCTCTTCGATGAAGAGCAGCTTGTACGGGTCGAGTTCTTTCGCCAGCACCTTGGCCATCGGCTTATGCACGCGGCCGTGGAAGTCCACGCCGATGCCGATGTTCGGTCCGACCGCCTCGCGCACCGCCGCTACGTTGTTGATGACGCCTTGCACCTTGTCGAAGGTGTCGATGATCTGCAGTTCTTCCGAGCCGTTCATCTTCACGGCCTTGAAGCCGCGTTCGACCACGGCGCGCGCGTTGTTGGCCACGTCGCTCGGACGGTCGCCGCCGATCCACGAATACACCTTGATCCTGTCGCGCACCTGGCCGCCGAGCAGCGCATGAACCGGCACGCCATGATGCTTGCCCTTGATGTCCCACAGCGCCTGGTCGACGCCGGCGATCGCGCTCATCGTAATCGGGCCGCCGCGATAGAAGCCCGCGCGGTACATCACCTGCCAATGGTCTTCGATCAGAAGCGGATCTTTGCCGATCAGATAATCGGACAGTTCTTCCACCGCGGCCGCCACCGTATGCGCGCGGCCTTCGACCACCGGCTCGCCCCAGCCGACAATGCCTTCGTCGGTTTCGATCTTCAGGAAGCACCAGCGCGGCGGGACGATGAAAGTTTCGAGCCTGGTGATTTTCATGGTGTGCGTCTCCTTGCGGCTTGGGCGCCTGCGAAATATTTCGAGGATTCACATGCTACAACAAAAGCGCTTTTAAGTACTATTAATAGTACTATTGGCCACATAGTGGCGACGTCATCTCCTCGACATGGCTTTGTCGAAGCAGTGGGTGTCACGGTCGAGGTGCCGGATAATCGCGCCCCTGCCGGGCTCGGTTCCGATATCAATAGCGCCGCAAGGCAGCTAGGAGAAAGCTATTCAGCATGATCTGCATGGGCGTGTCGCCCATCTGCTGGCGACCGCGATTCTGCGCGGCGACTATGCGCCCGAGTCGATCCTGCCGCGCGAAGCGGAGTTGATGGAGACCTTCGGCGTGAGCCGCACGGTGTTGCGCGAAGCGTTGCGCACGCTCACGTCGAAAGGATTGATCGAATCGCGTCCGCGCGTGGGCACGCGGGTGCGGCCGAAGCGTGCGTGGAATCTGCTCGATGTCGATGTGCTTGACTGGTACTCGCGGGTCGCCGAGCCGATGGCGTTCGCACTCAAGCTGCAGGAAATGCGCGAGATGATCGAGCCGTACGCCGCGGGTCTGGCGGCGGCCTCGCACACGGACGACACTTTCCGCGCACTCGACGCAGCTCATGCGGCCATGATCGCGGCGCGCAATGTCGACGAATGGGTGCGCGCCGATCTGCGGTTTCATTTGAGCGTGCTGATTGCGTGCAGCAATGAATTGCTGATTCCACTCGGCACGCTGATCGAGCGGACGCTCGAAGCGCAACTGCGCCTGAACGCGAAACGCGCGGACGTGTTCAATGCGTCGCTGGCCGAGCATACGGCGGTATTCGAAGCCATTCGCGATCGCGACGCCTCTGCGGCGCGCGCAGCGATGGCGGGACTTTTAGGTGTGACACGCGCGCGCATCGAGGCTTAGGCGTCAGCCTCGCGGCTGACTACGCCGCCGCGCTTCAATCCATCGCGGCGTGCGCCACCGACGCGTCCGGCGCCTTGTGCGTGGGGCGGATCAGCAGAAGCAGCGGAATGACCAGCAGCGTCGCCATGAACATCAGCTTGAAGTCGTTCAGATAGGCGATCATCGACGCCTGCTGGGTGATCGACGCATTCAGCGCGGCCATGTCGTAGTTCGAGCCGGTATTGAGCATGGGCTGGACCGCGGGATTGAAGGCCGTGATATTCGCCGCGAGGTCCGCGTGCGAGACCTGCGTGTTGCGCGTCATCAGCGTTTGCACGATCGAAATGCCGATACTGCTGCCGATATTGCGCATCAGGCTGTACGTCGCGGTGCCGTCCGCGCGCAGTTCGGGCGTGAGCGTCGAGAAGGTCAGCGCGCTAAGCGGCACGAACACCAGACCGAGCCCGAAGCCCTGAACCACCCCAGGCCAGACGATGTCCGACGCCGACAGCACGATCGTGTAATGCATCATCTGCCACAGCGCGAACGCCGAGATCAGGAAGCCGGTGAGCAGCAGGATCCGCGCGTCGATCCGTTTCAGCAGGCGCCCCGCGAACAGCATGGCGACCATCGTGCCCGCGCCGCTCGGCGCCGTGACGAGGCCGGTGGTCGCGACTGGATAGTTCATCAGGTTTTGCAGCATGGGCGGCAGCAATGCGCGCGTCGCATACATCACCGCGCCGATCACGAAGATGAAGAACGTGCCGGTGGCGAAGTTCGGGTCTTTCAACAGTTCGTATTTGAAGAACGACTTCTTGCCGACCGTTGCCGTGTGCACGAGAAAGAACGCGAAGCTGATCGCGGCGGTCAGTGCCTCGATGACGATCTCGTTCGAGCCGAACCAGTCGAGTTGCTCGCCGCGATCGAGCATGGCCTGCAATGCGCCGATGGCGAGACCGAGCGTGGCGAAGCCGAACGCGTCGAACTTCACGTCGTGCTTCGGTTCGCGCGAGGGCAGAAAGGTCGCCACGCCGAACAGCGCGAACGCGCCGATCGGCACGTTGATAAAAAACACCCAACGCCAGTTGTAGCTGTCAGTGAGCCAGCCGCCGAGCGTCGGGCCGAGAATCGGTCCGACCATCACGCCCATGCCCCACACCGCCATAGCCTGGCCCTGCTTTTCGCGTGGGTTGATGTCGAGCAGGATGGACTGCGACAGCGGCACCAGCGACGCGCCGAAAACGCCTTGCAGCAAACGCGACGCGACGATCTGCGTAAGCGTCTCAGACAACCCGCACAGCGCCGACGACGCCGTGAAGCCGCCGATCGCGACGATCAGCAGGCGCTTGACGCTCAGCCGGTCCGAGAGCCAGCCGGTGAGCGGCGTGGCGATCGCGGCGGCGACGATATACGAGGTCAGCACCCACGTGATCTCGTCCTGCGACGCGGACAGCGTGCCCTGCATATGCGGCAGCGCCACGTTGGCGATCGTGCTGTCGAGCGTCTGGATCAACGTCGCCAGCATGATCGAGATGGTGATCATCGGCCGGTTGAGCGGCGCGGCGGTGTTGGCCGCCGGGGTGTCGGAAGACATGAATGAGCGGAGGTCGTCGATATAGTAAGCATGCTTAGTATATCGGTTGCGTGCGTGCGCGCCATCGGGAATTATGCGGAGCCTGAATTCGCCAGTTTCAGCGCTGAAGAACGAAGGCCTTTCGTATAATTCGCGCATGAAAACCCAACTCGATGAGCGCTTCGGCTTCCTGATTTCCGACGTCGGCCGGCTGACCGGTAAGCGTTTCGACGATCTCGCGAAGTCTTCAGTCGATTTGACGCGCGCGCAGTGCCGCGTGCTGGCCTATCTCGCGCATTATGGCGACACCAATCAGGCGCGGCTCGCGGATCTGCTCGAAGTCGCGCCGATTTCGGCGGGCCGTCTGCTCGACCGGATGGAAGAGGGCGGCTGGATCGAGCGGACCGCCAATCCGCAGGACCGCCGCGAACGCCAGGTGCACATGACGCCTAAGGCCGAGCGCACGCTCGGCAAGGCCCGCAAGGTGGGTGACGAGGTCGCGCTCGAAGCGTTGAACGGCTTCACCGACGAAGAGGCGAAGCAGTTGATTGCGCTGTTGCAGCGGGTGCGGGGCAATCTGAGCCGGCTGGTGGATCGCTGATGTATGAATATCGCGCGCGGCGGAGCGCACCGGCCGGTGGACCAGCTTACGGAAATAAAAGCCGTTCGTAACGAAATTGCCACGTCGCGGCAATAGATTGAAAGTTTTCTTTCGACTCTTCCATGCTCGCTCCGCTACTGGTCGCTTTTTATGAAACTGTCCGACAGGGCAGCGTGACCGCCGCCGCGAAGCGTCTCGAAGTCAGTCAACCGACAATCACGGCGCGTATCCAGCAACTCGAAAAGCAGTACGGCGTCGAGCTGTTCCACCGGCGCGGCAGCCGCTTCGATCTGACCGACGCGGGCGCCGCGTTAATGCCGCTGATCGACCGGATGCAGCAGATCGAGAGCGACATCGACTTCACGCTGCGCAACGAGCGTGAGCTGGCGGCCGGCAATCTGCGGGTCGGCGCGACCGGGCCTTATTACATTCTGCCGGCCATCGCGGCGTTTCATCGCCTCTATCCCGCCGTCAAGATTTGCGTCGAGATCGGCAATTCGCAGCAGATTCTCGATGCGCTGCTCGACTTCCGCGTCGATCTGGCTGTGTCGTCGCAGCGCGTTGACGACCCGCGTTTCGCACGCCGCACGATTGCCGACGACCCGCTTGTCGTCGTCGCGCATTGCAGGCATCCGCTCGCCGCGCAGAAAACGGTCAGGCTCGCCGATATCGCCGCGCATACGCTGTTGTTGCGCGAACCCGGGTCGCGCACTCGCGAGGCGACGGAGATGGCGCTCAAGCGAATCGGCGTGCAGCCGGCCGTGCTGATCGAGATCGGCAGCCGTGAAGCAATCTACGAAGCGATCCGCCACAACATGGGCTGCACGCTGATGCCACTCGGCGAGGCGCCTGCGCATCCCGATCTGCGACAAGTTCCTCTCGAAGCCGATGCGCCGATCCTGCAGGAGTATCTGTACTACCTGCAAGCGCGAGCCGGTTCGCGTCTGATTACCTCGTTCATGGCCAACGTCGACGCCTGTACCCGGCAGCCCACAAAAAAAGCTGATGCGGTTATCGGCTAGCTTGCGCAGAACGACATACCCGCGTCGTCCGCGGTCCCTATCGTTGCACCGACTCGCCGGATGGTCCGGCGCACATCGGCATCGAAGAGAGGACCAACATGACACGGCACACCGTCGCGCAATTCGCATGCGGCCTGGCGTTGCTCGGCGCTCTCGGCGCAACGGCAGCGCTGAGCGGCTGCGGCGGCGCTTCGCAGTCGGGCAGCGGTAACGTCAACAACGGTGCGGGCGGCACGCCCGCCAGCACACCGGCGGCAGGCACGGCGCCGCCCGCCAGAAAAATGCTGCTGATCGAACTGGACGGCGTGACGTATAGCGCGCTGAGTGCGGGCATCGCCGGTGGCAAGCTGCCGAACCTCGCCAAACTGACCGTGGCGCCCGCCTATAGCGGCGGCGTCAACGGCACGCTGTCGCAGCAGCCGAACCTCGACACGCCAGGCTGGGCCTCGGTGCTCACCGGCACATGGGCGGACCGTCACCAGATCAATTCCGACGCGCCCAATCAGGCTCTGCACAGCAGTACCGTGTTCCAGAGGCTCAAGAGCGCGGGCGCCGGTTCGACGGGCGCGGTCGTCGATTCGGAAAGCCTCGCGGCCCTGTTGAGCCCGGATCAGAATGCCGGCTACCTGAACACGCTGGTGAACTGCGCATCGGTCGATACCTGTGTGACACAGACCGGCGCCGGCATGATCGGCAACGGCTATTCGTTCGTGGTCGCGCAATACCATTCGGCGCAGGACGCCGCGCTCAACACCGGCCTCGCATCGACGAACTATGCGAACACGCTGGTGCAACTGGATGCCGCGGTCGGCACGTTGATCGGCGAAACCGCCAAACGCAGCAACGAGAGCTGGCTCGTCATGGTGACCGCCGGTCACGGGCTGAACGCGGCCGGCGGCACCGACGGATTGCCGCTGCCGCCGGAGTCGACCAGCTTTATCGCGCTGAACCAGACGCCGAACGCGCGCCTCGGCAACACCGCCGCGCCGGCGACGATGGCCGCGCTTTACACGCGCGCCAGCATCGCAGACGTCACGCCGACGCTGCTCGCCTATCAGGGCGCACTGCCGGACGCTGCGTCCTATGCGCTCGACGGCGGCCAACTGCTCGGCGCCACGCCGGTCTCGCAACTGCTCGGCACGACCGGCAGCGACAACGCCAGCCTCGTGCTGAAGTGGACGGCGCCGGCCAGCGGCGCGATCAGCGTGCTGCGCAACGGTAGCGTGATTGCGAGCCTGCCTGCCGGCACGGCAACCTACACCGACAACCAGCTCGGTCTGACGACCACCGGCGTGTACCCGTTCAACTACACCGTGGTGGCCGGCAGCGCGCCGCTCTCGACCATCACCCAGGTCGTGTACGTGCAACCTCCGCCTCCGCCGCCCCCGCCGCCGCCGTTGGCCACCACGCTGACCACGGGGTTGAGCAGCTACTACCCGTTCGGCGCACTGCCGCCGGCGGACCGTCTGAATGCCAGCACGATGGCTCCGTGGGCCGCGGACGCCGACGCCGGCACACTCGTCGCCGACCCGTTCGGCGGCAAGGGCCTGCAGATCGACACGCACACGGTCGACAGCAATGGTTTCGACGGCTACAAGCTCGCGCAGATCGACGACGTGACGACGCATGCGCAGTTCACGATCGGCTTCTGGTTCTATACGTCGTGCGCAAATCTCACGGGCAATGGCACGCCGGTGTTCTCGAACAAGAACTACTACTCGGGCGGCAATGCGGGCATCGCGATCGGTCTGTTCCCCGGCTCGGGCACGAGCTGCAACATCCGCTTCAATGTCGGCGACGGCAGTACGCGCAACGACATCAACAGCCTGAACGTCAGTGCGAACAAATGGACGTATCTCGCGCTGAGCATCGACACCGCCGCGAAGACGATCAACGCGTACATCTTCGACCCGGTGCTAGGCGAGCAGAAGGTGCTGGGCCAGACGTTGAGCGTGAACATCGCCAAGCTGCCGGGTCTCGGCGTGTTCGGGCTCAACGAGGACGGCACGGGCCGCTACTACATGAATGCCTGTAACGACAGCCCACCGTACACCGTTGGCGAGTGCGCGGCCACGCCGCCGGACGTACAGGCATTCAGCGATCTCGCGCTTTGGACCCGTATCGTCACTGAAGCCGAGTTGCAGTCGGTCTACGGTTCCGGGCAACCGCTCTCCACCCTGATCCACTAAACGGAGTTCCGCAATGAACCCGACCACTTCCTGTTCGAAGGTGCGCGAGGCGCATGAGATAGGTGAGGCTCTCGCGCGCTGCGGCGAGGCGGCGAAGCGCGGGCTGCTTGCAGCGGCGGCCTTGTGCGCGGTGTGCGTCACGCTGGCCGGCTGCGATGGCGGCTCAAGCGGCTCAAGCGGCGGCAACGGCACCAGCGCCGCGAACGGCGCTGCCCCGGCAGCCAACAGCGCGCCGGCCGGCGCGGGCGGCGCGAGCGCAGCGGTGGCGATCGTCGCGGCACCCGCTTCCGGCGCGTGCGCCGCGTCGGGGGCGAGTGCCGTGCAACCGTTGCAGAACACGCAGCTTGTCTGCGCGCCCTGACGCGACCCCTGCCGCGTGCGCCTGTTATGTCGACCTTCCGGCCGTCCCATACGGCGGCCACGCAAGCGCACAGATTCTGACGATCCCAACACACCAAACATGACCTCACTGGACCGCCGTACCTTCCTGCGCAGCGCCGCGGGCGCTGCCGCGCTCGGCCTGTTCCCACCCGCGATTCGCCGCGCGCTGGCGATTCCCGCGAACAACACGACCGGCACCATCAACGACGTGCAGCATGTCGTCATCTTCATGCAGGAGAACCGATCGTTCGACCATTATTTCGGCACGCTACCGGGCGTGCGCGGCTTTAGCGACCGCTTCGCGATTCCCCAGCTCGGCGGCACGACCGTGTTTCAGCAGAACGACGGTACGCGCACCGTGCTGCCGTTCCATCTCGACAGCACGCAAGGCAACGCGCTGCTCGCCGGTGGTCCGCATTCGTGGAGCGACGCGCATCAGGCCTGGGACAGCGGACGCATGACGCAATGGCCGAAGGCCAAGGGCGATGTGTCGATGGGTTATCTCAACCAGGCCGACGTGCCGTTCCATGTCGCGTTGGCGAACGCGTTCACGATCTGCGACGCCTATCACTGCTCGCTGCATGGCGGCACCAACTCCAATCGCATTTTCTTGTGGACCGGCACCAACGGCGCGAGCGCGGGCGCCAATCCGGTGGTCAACAACGACGGCTGGGATGGCCTCGGCGCTTCCGCCACCGGCCTGACGTGGACGACTTATCCCGAGCGCCTGCAGGCAGCGGGCGTGAGCTGGAAGGTCTACCAGAACATGCCGGACAACTATACGGATAATTCGCTCGCCGGCTTCGCGACCTATCGCAAGGTCAACGAGACGCTGCCCGGCTCGCCGTTGCTGCCGTACACGCAGTCGCTCGAAGCGGTGGCGCCGCTGTACAAGGGCATCGGTAATACGATGCCCGACGGCGGTTTCCTGCAGGCGTTGAAAGACGACATCGCCGCAGGGCAAATGCCGCAAGTGAGCTGGATCGTGTCGCCGCAGGCGTACTGTGAACACCCGGGCGCCTCGACGCCGGGGCAGGGCGCCTACTATCTGCAACTGCTGCTCGACACGTTGACCGCGAACCCCGACGTGTGGAGCAAGACGGTGCTGTTCGTCAATTACGACGAGAACGACTGCTTCTTCGATCACATGCCGCCGCCCGATGCGCCGAGCAAAAATGCGGACGGCACGTTTGCCGGCAAGTCGACCGTGGACACGCAGTACGAATATTTCACGAAAGCCAACCCGCCGGGTGATTCGTCGCCGATCGTGCCGGACGGACAATGTTTCGGCCCAGGGCCGCGCGTGCCGATGTTCGTCGTATCGCCGTGGAGCACCGGCGGTTGGGTGAACTCGCAGGTGTTCGATCACACTTCTGTGTTGCGTTTCCTCGAGCAGCGTTTCGGTGTGACCGAAACCAATATCAGCCCGTGGCGGCGCGCGGTGTGCGGCGACCTCACGTCGGCGTTCAACTTCCGCAATCCGAACGACGCGCCGCCGGCTTCGCTGCCAGCGGCCCCGAGCAAGGCCCAGGCGGACGCGCAGAACACGCAGCAGAGCGCGCTCGGCGCGGTGCCGGTGCCGTCGGCGGCCAGTCAGCAGATGCCGCAGCAGGTGCTGATGTCGCGACCGTCGCGCGCGCTGCCGTATCTGCTGCATGTGAGTGCCAACGCCGACGTGCAGGATGGCCTGATCTGGCTGGTCTTCAGCAACACGGGCACGGCGGGCGCGGTTTTCCATGTGTACGACCAGTTGCATCTCGACCGCGTGCCGCGCCGCTATACCGTCGAAGCCGGCAAGGAACTGTCGGACTCATGGAGCGCGCTCGCCGACGACCATGGTAACTACAGTCTATGG
Organism: Paraburkholderia dioscoreae; assembly: GCF_902459535.1. NCBI lineage: Bacteria > Pseudomonadati > Pseudomonadota > Betaproteobacteria > Burkholderiales > Burkholderiaceae > Paraburkholderia > Paraburkholderia dioscoreae. The sequence continues at coordinate 3,794,714 of NZ_LR699553.1, read as the reverse complement.
GTGCTAGGACCGAACGGGTTCCATCGTTCGTTTCAGGGAAATGTCGCCACGGTGGCGACCGGACCGAATCCGGAAGTGCGCGTCTGCTACGACGTGGTCAACAACGCCGTCTATCTGACGATCATGAATACGGGCAATGCGGTCGCCAACGTCACGGTGACGTCGAACGCGTATCGCAGCGACGGTCCGTGGACGTATGCGGTGCCGGCGGGGATGCAGGTCGAGCCGTACTGGTCGACCGGCGCCGTGGGTGGCTGGTACGACTTCACGCTGAGCGCGGCCGGTGGGTTTTCGCGGCGTTTTGCCGGCCGTATCGAAACCGGCAAGGATAGCGTCAGCGACCCGGCAATGGGCGTGACGAGTTAAGGCAGCAGCAGGACCGCGCGAGGAGCGCAAGAAGTGGCACTTCACAGGGAGTCAGCCTCGCGCTGACTCCCTTTTTTGCGTCATGCCTGGATAAGCGCGGCTAGTTCGTTCCGGAGACTCCGGCCGCTCCCGACGGCGGCACGAGTTCGAAACATGCCGGCGGCGCGACGGACGTTTTCGTTTTCGCGTCAGGCTGCTGCGGGTCGATACATTTGAAGGCGCTCTGATCACGCTGGACGAAAATCGTTTCGGCCGGGCCGGCGTTGCCGTGGGCGCCGTTGACGACCGCGACGATCTTGTAGCCGTCCTGCAGCAGCGTGGAGAGGGTGGTCGCGCTCGTGCGCCACTGGCTGTCGGACGGTGTCTGGGCCTGGGCGGCCGACGCGGCAGTGCCGCCGAGAAACGTGATGGAAACGGCGGCCACGGCGAGCATGGCGGTGCGGAACGTCATCAAGAAACCTCCTTGAAGTTGCGATTTGGAAAGCCAAAACAAAAAAGCCGCTGAACCTTGCGGATCAGCGGCTTTTTTTTGCAACTGGTGGCGAATCAGGGACTCGAACCCCGGACCTGCGGATTATGATTCCGTCGCTCTAACCAACTGAGCTAATTCGCCGAAAGAAGCGAGATTATGCGGATGGCGCCGGAGGCTGTCAACCCCCGGCGCGCAACTTTTTCAGGTTGCTGTGGGCATCAGGCGTTTCAGTCCCTCGCGTAGATGTCCGAGTCCTTGGTTTCCTTGACGAACAGCATGCCAATCACGAAGGTAATGAGCGCGATCACGATCGGATACCACAGCCCGGAGTAGATATTGCCCTTCGCCGCCACGATCGCGAACGCGGTGGCCGGCAGGAAGCCGCCGAACCAGCCATTGCCGATGTGATACGGCAGCGACATCGAGGTGTAGCGAATGCGCGTCGGGAACATTTCCACCAGCATGGCCGCGATCGGACCGTAGACCATCGTCACGTAGATCACGAGGATCGTCAGGATCACCACGCTCATCGGCCAGTTGATCTGCGACGGATCGGCCTTTGGCGGATAACCCGCGGTCTTCAGCGTCGTCGCGAGGGTCGTGTCGAACGCCTTGCCCCGATCCTTGGCGTCGGCGGCCTTGCCGTCATACGTGTTGACCACCGTATCGCCGACCTTGATCTCCGCGAGCGTGCCCGCCGGCGCGGCGACGTTCTCGTAGTTCAGGCCGGCCTTCGAGAGCGCGCTCTTGGCGATGTCGCAGGAACTCGTGAACTTCGAGGTGCCGACCGGGTTGAACTGGAACGAGCACTCGTCCGGATTCGCGATCACGACGATCGGCGCCTTCGCCGTTGCGGTTTCCAGCGCCGGGTTGGTGTAGTGCGCCAGCGCCTTGAACAGCGGGAAGTACGTGCATGCGGCGATCAGCAGGCCGGCCATGATGATCGGCTTGCGGCCGATACGATCCGACAGCGAGCCGAAGAACAGGAAGAACGGCGTGCCGATCAGGAGCGCGATGGCGATCATGATGTTGGCGCTGCTGCCGTCCACCTTCAGCGTCTGCGTCAGGAAGAACAGCGTGTAGAACTGGCCCGTGTACCAGACCACGGCCTGGCCGGCGGTCAGCCCGATCAGCGCGAGAATCACGACTTTCAGGTTCTTCCACTGGCCGAACGCTTCGGACAGCGGCGCCTTGGAGGTCTTGCCTTCGGCCTTGATGCGCTCGAACACCGGCGATTCATGCAGTTGCAGACGAATCCACACCGACACGCCCAGCAGGATGATCGACGCGACAAACGGAATGCGCCAGCCCCAGGCACCAAACGCGTCTTCACCCATTAGCGTGCGCACGCCGAGAATCACCAGCAGCGACAGGAACAGGCCGAGCGTGGCGGTCGTCTGGATCCAGGCCGTATAGAAGCCGCGGCGTCCCGCCGGCGCATGTTCGGCCACGTAGGTGGCCGCGCCGCCGTATTCGCCGCCGAGCGCGAGGCCCTGCAGCATCCGCATGGCGATGAAGATCACCGGCGAAGCAATGCCGATCGCCGCGTAGCCCGGCAGAAAACCGACGAGGAACGTCGACAGACCCATGATCACGATCGTCACGAGGAACGTGTACTTGCGTCCGACCAGATCGCCGAGCCGCCCGAACACGATCGCGCCGAACGGCCGGACCGCGAAGCCGGCGGCGAAGCTGAGCAGCGTGAAGATGAAGCCGGCGGTCGGATTGACGCCGGAAAAGAAGCTCTTGCTGATGAAGGCCGCAAGCGAACCGGCCAGATAGAAGTCGTACCACTCGAAAACCGTACCCAGCGACGAGGCGAAGATTACCCGCTTCTCTTCGTTCGTCATCGGCACGTGCGAGATTTGCCCGCCAACGGTAGCCATATGTCATCTCCAATATTGATATGCACGCGGTCTGCCGGTGACGGCGTTCCCGTGAAACCGATTATTGGAGTGGAAACTTACGGTGTACTGACGTGGCGGGGCGAAATTGTGGTTTGACGTGTATCGGCGGATTTCGTTAAAAATCAGCTAACCTGACTTTAAATTCGCCTAACAGACCGCTTAATTATCTCAATATTGAGATTGCGCGTTTGCGTGATCAGGACGCGTTAGGGTAAGTCCCGCCCCGCTCATGCACGTGCAAACTGACGCGTACGAGCGTGCCGGCCAGCCGCGGCGAGGTTTGATAGACGTTGTCGTCGATCATCAGCTCGCCGCCATGCATGGTCGCGATCTCGCGGACGATCGCAAGCCCCAGGCCGCTGCCGTCGCCCTCGCGTCCGAGAATCCGGTAGAAGCGCTCGATCACCCGCGAACGCTCGGCCACCGGAATACCGAGCCCGGTATCCTCGACTTCCAGATGCACGAGCCTCTCTGGCGCGTCGTGCCTCACCCTGACCGTGATGCGCCCGCCCGGCGGCGTATAGCGGATGGCGTTGTCGATCAGATTCGACAGCATTTCGCGCAGCATGACCGGATTGCCGTCGACTTCGACGGGTTCGTCAGGCGCTTCGTAGCCCAGATCCATCTGCTTGGCGAGTGCGGCCTGAACCCAGTCGCGCACGGCGCTGCGCGCCACTTCCGTCACCTCGACCGGCGTGAAGATCTGCCCCGACATGCGATTTTCCGCGCGCGCCAGCGCCAGCAACTGCGTGACGAGTCGCGCGGCTTGCTCCGAACTGGTGGCGATCTGTTCGAGCGAGCGATGCACTTCGGTGGAGGCGTCCTGGCGCAACGCCAGTTCGGCTTGGGTGCGCAGGCCGGCCAGCGGCGTTTTCATCTGATGCGCGGCGTCGGCGATAAAGCGCTTTTGCAACTCCATGTTCTGTTCGAGGCGCGTCAGCAGATCGTTGAACGAGGTCACGAGGGGCTCGATTTCGGGCGGCGCGCGGCGCGCTTCCAGCGGCGAAAGGTCGTCCGGGCGGCGCGCGCGGATGTGCGCTTGCAGCGCGTGCAGCGGCGCGAGACCGCGCGAGAGGCCGAACCACACCAGCAGGATTGCGAGCGGCAGAATCACGAACTGCGGCAGGATCACGCCTTTGATGATGTCGTTGGCAAGCTGGCTGCGCTTGTCGAGCGTTTCTGCCACCTGTACCAGCACGGGCTGCGCGCCGGGCGTCTGCGGAAACTCGACGGTCGTGTAGGCGACGCGGATATCGTTGCCGCGCAACACATCGTCGCGAAATTCGACGAGACCCGGCTGCGGCCGGTCTTCCTCGTGCGGCAGCGGCATGTCGCGCTCGCCGCCCACCAGTTCGCCGCGCGTGCCGAGCACCTGGTAGAACACGCTGTCCACATTGTCGGCGCGCAGAAAGTCGCGCGTGGAATCGGGCAGCGACAACTCCGCCACGCCGTTGACCGGATGAATCTGCCGGGCAAGCACGTAAGCGTCGGTTTCCAGCGCGCGGTCGAACGGGCCGTTCGCGATCGACTTGGCGACCAGATAGGTGACGGCAAGGCTCATCGGCCAAAGCAGCAGCAGCGGCGCCAGCATCCAGTCGAGAATCTCACCGAACAGCGAACGCGGGCGAGCCTCGGCGGCGGCTTCGGTTTCGTCGGGCGGGGCGAACGGGTTGGCGTAGCGCTCGTCGCGCGCCTCGTCGAGGTCCGCCGCGTGCGCCGTAGCGCGGTCTGCGCGTGCGGACATGGGCGTCCTCTATTTGTAGTGGTGGCTCGCCGGCATCGCGCCGGACGGCGGCGATGGGGGCGGTTCGGGTTCGACGGGCGGGGGCGTGGGCAGGGCGTTGGCGCTCGGGTTCGCGCTAGCCGGCGCCGCCGCTTTCTCGAGGCAGTAGCCGAGCCCGCGCACGGTGATGATGCGCACGCCGCTCGGTTCGATTTTTTTGCGCAGGCGGTGCACGTAGACCTCGATCGCGTTGTTGCTGACTTCCTCGCCCCATTCGCACAGATGGTCGACGAGCTGTTCTTTCGAAACCAGCCGGCCGATCCGTTGCAGCAGCACTTCGAGCAAGCCCAACTCGCGCGCGGACAGATCGATCACCTGTTCGTTGACATAGGCGATCCGCCCGACCTGGTCGAACGACAGCGAGCCGTGCCGCACGACCGTCGGGCCGCCGCCCGCGCCGCGCCGTGTCAGGGCGCGCACGCGTGCTTCGAGTTCGTTCAGCGCGAAGGGCTTGGCCATGTAATCGTCGGCGCCGAGGTCGAGACCCTTGACGCGTTCGTCGACGCTGTCCGCGGCGGTCAGAATCAGCACCGGCATATTGGAATTGCGGGCGCGCAGGCGGCGCAGCACCTCGAGCCCCGACATGCGCGGCAGGCCCAGATCGAGAATCAGCAGGTCGAAAGTCTGCATCGACAGCGCGGTGTCGGCCTCGACGCCGGTCTTCACGTGATCGACAGCATAGGCCGATTGGCGGAGTGATCGAACCAGACCGTCCGCGAGTATGCTGTCGTCTTCGGCAATAAGAATTCGCATGGTGCGCCAGCCTGGCATTGCCGGCACCGTGGGGTGTCCCCCGGCGCACAGCGGTCTCCGAAAATTATTGTGGGTGGTTTGGGCCGCGCGACGGTAAAAATGCGTGTTCGCATGAGAATCGCGCTTGCCAAAACTACTGTTTTTTTATACAGTGTCTGGGTTTCCTGTGCTGTCCTTTGCGAGTAGGTTGAAACTCGGGGTCGCACATCCGCCTCAGACGCCGTTCATCATAGCAAAGGACGATTCATGGAAGAAAGCAAGAAAGGCTCGGCTGGACTGACTGCTGAAAAGAGCAAGGCACTCGCTGCCGCACTCGCGCAGATCGAAAAGCAGTTCGGCAAAGGGTCGGTCATGCGGCTCGGCGCGGGTGAGGTAATCGAAGACATTCAGGTGGTCTCAACCGGATCGCTCGGTCTCGACATCGCGCTGGGCGTCGGCGGTTTGCCGCGTGGCCGTGTGGTCGAAATCTATGGCCCGGAATCATCCGGTAAAACCACGCTGACGCTGCAAGTCATCGCCGAAATGCAGAAGATCGGCGGCACGGCGGCGTTTATCGACGCGGAACACGCGCTGGACATTCAGTACGCGAGCAAGCTCGGCGTGAACGTGAACGATCTGCTGGTTTCGCAGCCGGACACGGGCGAGCAGGCGCTCGAAATCGCCGACGCGCTGGTGCGTTCGGGCTCGATCGACATGATCGTGATCGACTCGGTCGCGGCACTCGTGCCGAAGGCTGAAATCGAAGGCGAAATGGGCGACTCGCTGCCGGGTCTGCAAGCGCGTCTCATGTCGCAGGCGCTGCGCAAGCTCACCGGCACGATCAAGCGCACGAACTGTCTCGTGATCTTCATCAACCAGATCCGCATGAAGATCGGTGTGATGTTCGGCAATCCGGAAACCACCACGGGCGGTAACGCGCTGAAGTTCTACGCGTCGGTGCGTCTGGACATTCGCCGCATTGGTTCGATCAAGAAGAACGACGAAGTGATCGGCAACGAAACGCGTGTGAAGGTCGTCAAGAACAAGGTGTCGCCACCGTTCCGGGAAGCGATTTTCGACATTCTGTACGGCGAAGGCATCTCGCGTCAGGGCGAAATCATCGACTTGGGCGTACAAGCCAAGATCGTCGACAAGGCCGGCGCGTGGTACAGCTACAGCGGCGAACGTATTGGTCAGGGCAAGGACAACGCGCGCGAATTCCTGCGTGAAAATCCGGATATCGCTCGCGAGATCGAAAACCGTATCCGCGAATCGCTGGGTGTGAATGCTATGGCTGAAGCCGCGACTGTCGCAAGCGCTGAAGTCGCGGACGAAGAAGAGTAACCATCACGTGATACGCAAGGGCCGGCCGTTGTCCGATACCGGACGCCATGCGGCCGGCCCGCGTGATGAAAACGACGAGTCGTTCGATCCGTTCGAATCGTTCGACGCACACGATCGCGCTGCGGGCCGCAATCCACAGCGCGCTCAGTTTGAAACCTCCCCGTCCTCCGGTTCCGATCCTTCGGAAACCACCTACACCCGCTCGCGTCGCGTTCCAGGCGAAGCGAAACCCGAGCAGGACGAAGCCAAAAAATCCCAACGTCCGGCACGGTCGCTAAAAGGCCGCGCGCTCGGCTATTTATCCCGCCGCGAATACAGCCGCACCGAACTCGCGCGCAAGCTGAAGCCGTTCGTCGAGGAAACCGATTCGCTCGACACCTTGCTCGATTCGCTCGAAGCCGAAAACTGGCTATCCGATTCACGTTTCGCGGAAAGCCTGATTCATCGCCGGTCGTCGCGGCTGGGCGTGAGCCGGATTGTCGGCGAATTGAAGCAGCACGCGGTCGACCGGACCCTCGTCGAAGAGGCGAGCGCGCAATTGCGCGAAACGGAGCTCGCCCGTGCCCAGGCCGTCTGGCAGAGAAAATTCGGCCGGCTTCCCGAAACGCCCGCCGAGCGGGCGAAGCAGGCGCGTTTTCTGGCCTCGCGCGGATTTTCGGGCGCCACGATCGGCAAAGTCCTGAAGGGGATCGACGAGGAGTGGGCTGGCGAGTAGCCGCGTCGTCTTTTGTCCGCGTACAAGCCGTTGGGACAGCGTCTTGCGCGCTCAGCCGCCTGTAGCGCGGCCGAGCGCATTCCAATCTGTCTCAAATACTCAGTATGCTAAAATTCGTGGGTTTTCCAATCCGGCCTTCCCTTCCCGCATGCCGCTCTCCCCGCCAGTGTCCCGTCAGTTGCGCCATCGTCGCGCAATCAGAGCGGAAGCCTATGAGCGAGCCGATGGCCTGTGGGACGTGGAAGCGTGCTTGACCGACGAAAAACCGCGCGACGTGGTGCTGGCGTCGGGCGTCCGGCCCAATGGTCAGCCGATCCATGAACTCTGGCTTCGCATCACCATCGATCGCAAGCTCAATGTCGTCGACGCCGAGGCGTCGTCCGACTGGGTGCCCTATCCTGGCTTGTGCCAAGTCAGCAATCCCGCCTATCGTGCCCTCATCGGGCTCAATCTCCGTCAAAACTTCCGTCGTGAAGCTGCCCGTTTGCTGGGCGGCACGGTGGGTTGCACGCATCTCACCGAGCTGTGCGCCATCCTGCCGACCGCCGCGATTCAGGCATTCGCCGGCGAAGTGTGGAATACCGGTGACAGCGCGCCGGGCGCGAAAGCGGGTTCAGGAGACGAATCGTCTAACAGCACAGGTGAGCATTCCAACGATAAACCGCCATTCCAGCTGGGACGCTGCCACGCGCTGCGTTTCGACGGCGAGGCGGTGCAGCAGTTTTATCCGC